>NZ_JBFJHD010000021.1:0-31051 GCF_041613455.1 Pseudoalteromonas sp.
ATTCGTGCGTTTAGACGATTTACAAATAGATGGGTTGATCTACGTTGCGAACTTAGGCAACGAATTTTTTGCCTATGATGGTGCTAAGCACTGCTTAATTGGCGAACAAACGCATAAAGTGTACCGCCTAGGCGATAAGCTAACGGTGAGTGTGGCGTCAGTAAGTTTAGAAGACCGCCGCATTAACTTAACGTTGAAAGGCGATGCAGCCCAAGATAGGTACGCACGCCGTCGCGGTTCAAAAGGAGCGGGTAAATCAGAACATGCTCCAGCCAGTGTGCGTGCGCAGTTAAAGGCCGGTAAAGTGCCAGGTAAAAAATCATCAGCCGATGATAAGCCTAAAGGCAAGAAAAAACCTGCCAGCAAAGGTAAAGCGGCTAGCAAGTCGGCAGTAAAAGCCGCAGATGGTAGCGTAAAGAAAAAAGCGAAGAAAAAGGCGGTTAAAAAGCCTAAAAGAGCAGGCAAAAACGCCCGTAAACGTAATAGCTCAGGAGCAGACAAAACGTGAGTAATGAATTAATTTTTGGCTTTCACTCTGTTGAAGCAATTTTAGCAAAAGAGCCAGAGCGTTTTATTGAAATTTACGCCTTAAAAGGACGTGACGACAAACGTTTAACTCCGATTATTGAAGAAGCACGTAAATTTGGTATTTCTGTACAATTTATGCAACGTAAAGCATTAGATAACAAGTCAAAAGACGAGCAGCATCAAGGTATTATTGCCAATGTAAAAGCCGCACCAACGTACAACGAGAAAGATCTCGATGCAATTATTGCTCGCGAAGACACGCCGTTTTTATTAGTACTGGATGGCATTACCGATCCGCATAACTTAGGCGCATGCTTACGTAGCGCCGATGCTGCCGGTGTGCACGCTGTGATTGTACCGAAAGATCGCTCTGCCAAGCTTAATGGTACAGCGCGTAAAGTAGCCTGTGGCGCGGCCGAAACTGTACCGCTTATTCAGGTAACTAACCTTGCACGTACCTTACGCGAAATTAAAGATGCTGGCGTTTGGGTAGTGGGCACCGCTGGCGAAACCGATAATCAATTATTTGATGCAAGCCTAACGGGGCCGATGGCTATTGTGATGGGCGCTGAAGGTGAAGGCATGCGTCGTTTAACCCGAGAGCATTGCGACTTACTGGTTAAAATTCCGATGGCTGGCACGGTATCTAGCTTAAACGTATCGGTGGCCACCGGTGTGTGTTTGTTTGAAGTATTACGCCAACGTACGGTGCATAGCTAAGCTTTATAGCAAAAATTCATCGCTAAAAAGTGGCTTTAAACTAACGTATTAATATTAAAAAAGCCGAGATTGAAAATTCAATCTCGGCTTTTTTGTGTTGGTTAAATGCTAACGTTAAAAGCTGTAGCTGTAACCCATTTGTATTGAACGTGGCTTACCTGGTTGAATACCGCCATTGGCGCGATTCGCAATGTAGGTTTTATCAAACAGGTTATCTACTGTTAAATATACTTTTTGCTTGTCATCGATTAAGTATTTAGCCGCTAAATCCCACACTACACGGCTATCGATAGCGTTAAGGCCTGCAGGCGATAAGCTGGCGTGGGCATCAGATACGTAACGCATTTGGCTATTAATCACCAACGCATTAAATTCTGCACCAAATGATAACGCAACTTGGTTTTTTGGTACGTAAGGCATTGCATCGCCTTTACTTACTGTGCCCCAAATTTCTGAATCAAAATCGTTTTTGAACTCAGAGTTGGTGTAAGTATAAGTTAACTTAATAGGTAGTTTTACGCTATTGGTTGCAAATGTGTGGCCTGCGCTAAATTCAACACCCGACACTTCTACTTCACCGTAGTTGTATTGGTCGCCAATGTTATCATCGCTACAACCCACTGATGCCGTACAGTTACCATGCATGTTGTCGTAATCAGAGTAAAAACCAATGATTTCACCGTTAATACCGCTGAAGTTATAACGAGAGCCAAACTCGATGTTTAGGCTTTTCTCTTCTTCTTGATTAGCATTACCCGGTGCTGCTGGTGCATATCCTTGTTGTACGCCGGCAAGTAGGGTGATGTTATCGTTAACAGTGTAAGTTGCGCCTAACGACGGTACTAAAATTTCAGTGTCGTTTGAAATGTCTTTTGTTAAGCCTTCGCTGCGAGTTGGATCTGTTTTTGCCCACTCTTCACGCTTAATGGTAATGTCTTCATAGCGAAGACCCGCACTTACTACTAATGCATCCATTGTCCATTCGTCTTGAATGAATAGCGTACGTGCTGTGGCGCTGTCTACACGGTTGCTGTTAGAGCCTGGAATACCTTGAGAGGTTAACGTCATGCTTAGGTCTTGGTTAAGCGTGTACTTGTCTTCCCATTGGAAACGATCCATTTCGTCTTCGTGGAAACGCACGCCTACAGTGACGTAGTGGTTACCAGCTGGAATGTGTAATTCTGACTGCACGCCTTTCGCTTGGTAGTGGCGGTTATTGGCTTTTACACCCACGCCTTCAAGACCTTCGGCGGTTGGGTTGGCTTCAAACTCACTGTATTGCGCAAGATAGCTTTCGCTTACTTTACTTGCTTTGTACCAGTTACGGTGAAAGTCATTTAAGTAGGCGGTGGCTAATAATTCATAGCCGTCATTAAAACGGTATGCATAGTTTAATTGATACGCATTGTGGCGCGTGTTCATTTCATCGTTTTGCGACGCAGCATAACGACGGTATGGATTTTCTTGGTAATCAGCATCGGTTAAGCCCATGTAAGTTTCGTCAGATGTTTCGTCTGAGTATTTCACTTTTAGCTCAAGGTTGTGCGCGTCGTTTTCGCCAAAGGTGTGGCCAAACTTTAACAATAAGTCATTTTTTTCAAAGCCGGTGTTGTCTTTACCTACCGGTAGCTCTTTAAAACCGTCTGCGCCGTAACTAAATACTTCGATTAAACCTGCGGTATTATTTTTCTCTTTGGCGAAATACGCATGGCCTTTATAGTAGCCATCG
Organism: Pseudoalteromonas sp.; assembly: GCF_041613455.1. GTDB lineage: Bacteria > Pseudomonadota > Gammaproteobacteria > Enterobacterales > Alteromonadaceae > Pseudoalteromonas. Next base: position 2,978 of record NZ_JBFJHD010000021.1, read on the forward strand.
CTGCCTAAGGCGGCATCTAACATACCCATTGAGCTATTCGCTTCGGTAGGTAAGCTGCGCGATACTAAGTTTAATACACCACCGGTAGTACGTGGGCCATACTTAACAGATGCAGCGCCTTTTAATACCTCGATTGACTCCATACGACCCATGGTTGGAAAGTAATAAGCCGAGGGTGCAGAGTAAGGGGCAGGTGCGACTAATACACCGTCTTCCATTACCGAAATTTTGTCGTTACGACCAGTGCCGGTGCCACGCATACCAATATTGGGGCGCAAACCGTAGCCATCTTCTTCTTGTACGTATACACCGGGAACCGCAGCTAAAACGCGAGAAATATCGGTAAATTCAAATTTTTCTAGTTCTTCATTTGAAATGAATGTGGCCGAACCGGGAATGTCATTAATTGCTTGTTGTGAGCCAATAACTGTAATTTGTTCAAAGTTACGTTCAACTTTACCGAGATCTTTTGCTGCTGCGCCAGCGCTTAGAGAAAGGGCAACTGCCGTTGCTAAGCTAGATACTAAAAACTGATGTGCCATTGATTGTCCTAAATAGTTCAATTAACTTAATTGGCGCAATTTAAACACGTTAACGAATGAGAATCAATGTTATTCAGCCTTTGCATATATGGTTTTTTTATAACTTTAAATACGCATTTGTATAACTTTAATTATAAGGCATTGGCAGCTTAAAGCTGCCCTGAGGGGCGGTTAACCTAAGCGTAGCTTGATAAATTCTGCCAATTTATAAACTGCGCTTTCGGGCTCACTGGCGGTTTTTACTAGGCTAATACCAATATCACCTAGTGGCGGTAAAAACTTGCTTTTGAGTTGATAATTTAGCTCGTTAGGCACAGTGCTTTTGGCTAATACGGTAATGCCTAAGCCTTCTTTTAGTGCGGCAATCAGCCCAGTTAAATCGGCGTTGCTATACACAATGCGGTATTTAATGCCCGCTTTTTCGAGTGCCTCCATAGCGCGGCGTCTGTAAATGCAGCCTTCGGGAGCGGTGACTAATGTTACGGTTTCGTGTTGCGCTAAAGATAAGTCGCCTACCCACACGAGTTGATCTTGCTTAAAAATAGGAAATTTAGCCGAGTCGAGTTGTTCATTAAGTGCCAGTACTAAATCAAATTGATCTTGGCGCTCCTCAGAAAGTAAATGCTTACTTAAGCGCGATTTTACTTCCAGTGATACCTCAGGGTATAACGCCACAAAGTCACCAATAATCGAGGGGAGTATACGTGCCGCAAATTCGCTGGGAATGCCGAGGCGCACTCTGCCGGTAATACTTTCTGAGGTAAACAACTGCAAAATGGCGTCGTTTTGCTGCATCATTTGCTTAGCCATGGGCAGTAATAATTCGCCATACTGGTTTAGCACTTGGCGTTGGCCTTGCTTTTTAAATAATTTATAACCGAGCAAATCTTCTAAGCGCTTTATTTGCAAGCTAACAGCAGGTTGCGATAAGCCCAATAAGTCGCCGGCTTTAGCGAAGCCGCTGGCTTCTACAACCATAACAAAGGTACGTAAACTGTCGGTTGAAATGTTTTTCATATTTAAAATCACAATAAATATCGCTATATATATAAGCATTATTTATCAATTGATTAATAATTACAATTTGTTGTTGTACAGCGGGAGCAATATACTTTTGTTATTATAGTTTGATAGGTGTTTGTTATGACTTTTAGCCCCATTATGTTTGCCCGCCATAGCAACGCTAACAGCGCGGTTTTAAACTCTTTGCAAGCTAACAACGAGCAGGTTGTAATAGATTTTAGCGGCACTGAAGCCACGGTGTTTTTAAGCACTATTTTAGGCCACGATTTAACAAAATTAACCACCAGTGGTTTAGGTTTTATTGGCACCTTAGATGGCGACCTAAATTCAGACTATAGCTACGCTGTTTATTACTTTAGCGAAACCGCGTTTCGTTTTGTGTTACCACACCAAGCCAGCCTGCAATTACAAGCACTAATGAACGAGCAACAACTGCGTTTTGATATCGACTACGTAGTGCGTAGCGATCTTGCAACCTTAAGTTTAAGCGGCAGCGATGCGTTTGATGCATTAGTAGAGGCGTTTAAATTAACCCCAGGGTTACGCCTTTCAGACTCGCAATTATGTTACGGTGCACAAAGTGGCGAAGTATTTATTACCGCACTGGATAAAAACCAGCAACAACAGTTTGTGCTGGTGGCTAAAGCCAGCGAACTAAAAAAATGGCAGCAGCACCTGCAAAACCTAGGCTTTACGCTGATTCAAGGTAAAGCCGCGTAAAAGATTAACCCTTTTGGGTGTCAATACAGCTAGCTATTAGTAGTTAGCTGTTTTTAATTGCAATTTGGCAGGTAATACCTTGCCATGTTATTCCCCCTCGTTAATTTGAGGCCACGCCCAAACTACTGGGTTAATTTAAAAGTGAAGGAATATTATGACTTCTAGAACTGTACTTTATGCAAAGCACCTTGAAGCGGGCGCTAAAATGGTTGATTTTCACGGCTGGGAAATGCCAATTAACTATGGCTCGCAAATAGAAGAGCACAACGCAGTGCGCAACGATGCTGGCATGTTTGACGTTTCACACATGACCATTGTTGACATTGAAGGTGCGCAAGCAAAAGCATTTTTACAAAAGTTAGTAGCCAACGATGTTGCTAAACTGACGGTGGCCGGTAAAGCGCTATACACACCTATGCTTAATGAGCAAGGTGGGGTAATTGACGATCTTATTATTTATTTTTTCAGCGACACGTCTTATCGTTTAGTGGTGAATTCAGCTACGCGTGAAAAAGATTTAGCGCATTTAGCTAATGTATCAGGTGATTTTGACGTCACGATTACAGAGCGCCCTGAGTTTGGCATGATTGCTGTGCAAGGCCCTAACGCAAAAGCTAAAACGGCAACCATATTAACAGCCGAACAAAATGCTGCAGTTGAGGGCATGAAGCCATTCTTTGGTGTGCAAACAGGTGATTTATTTATTGCCACAACGGGTTATACTGGCGAAGACGGTTATGAAATTGTGGCGCCGAGTGAGCAAACCGCCGACTTATGGCAAAAACTACTTGATGCTGGTGTGAAACCTGCTGGTTTAGGTGCACGCGATACGCTACGTTTAGAAGCGGGAATGAACCTTTACGGTTTAGATATGGACGAAAGTGTATCTCCACTCGCTGCTAATATGGCGTGGACCATTGCATGGGAGCCAGAAACGCGTGACTTTATTGGCCGTGATGTTTTAGTTAAACAGCGCGCAGAAAAAAGCACACATAAACAAGTAGGCCTAGTGCTTGAAGAAAAAGGCGTATTACGCAGCGGTTCTAAAGTGATTGTTGAGGGTGGCGAAGGCGTAATTACTTCGGGCACATTCTCGCCAACATTGGGCTACAGTGTAGCACTTGCCCGTGTTCCTCGTTCAACGGGCGACACCGCCCAAGTAGAAATGCGTAAAAAATTAGTAACCGTTAAAGTAGTTAAACCTGGCTTTGTACGTAACGGTAAATCATTACTTTAAAGTATAAATAAATTTAATTTTGGTGCTATCACCCAATATAAACCAAAGGACAAACAAAATGAGCAATATCCCTAGTGAGTTAAAGTACGCACCTTCACACGAGTGGGTTCGCGATGAAGGCGACGGTACGTTTACTGTAGGTATTACAGAACATGCACAAGAACTACTTGGCGACATGGTGTTTGTAGAGTTACCAGAAGTAGGCGACGAAGTAGACGCTGGCGAAGAATGTGCGGTTGCTGAATCGGTAAAAGCGGCGTCAGACATTTACGCACCGATTACCGGCGAAATTGTCGCGATTAACGAAGAGCTAGAAGACGCACCAGAAACCGTTAACAACGACGCGTTTGGTGACGGCTGGTTATTCCGCATTAAAGCAACTGATGCATCTGAGTTAGAAAACTTATTAGATGCAGAAGGTTACGCACACAGCATCGACGAAGAGTAAGCACTTTTTGTAGCAACTGTTAAAAGCCCTGTTTATAGTTTTAAAATGGGGCTTTTATGATTTTACCGCTTACCTATCCATACATTGTAAGTTATTAAATCATATAAATTTTAAGTTATTGTTGGTTACCCATTAGCAATAATTACATTTTTTGGATCATAGGAATCTGGACACATGTCAAACGCCAAATCTCTTGAGCAATTAGAGCAAACGCAAGATTTTATTCGCCGTCACATTGGGCCAAGCCCAGCGCAAGTAAGCGATATGCTAAGCGCTCTAGAAGTATCGAGTGTTGAAGAGCTGATCGGTCAAACTGTACCTGCAGGTATTCGCCTTGAACAACCTTTAACAGTGGGCGCAAGCCGCACTGAAGTTGAAACATTAAGCTACTTAAAGTCGGTAGCCAGCAAAAATAAAGTGTTCAAATCTTACATAGGTCAAGGCTACCACCCAACTCATGTGCCAAACGTTATTTTACGTAATGTACTTGAAAACCCGGGTTGGTATACTGCGTACACACCGTACCAGCCAGAAATTGCTCAAGGGCGTTTAGAGTCGTTATTAAATTTCCAAACTATGACCTTAGATTTAACTGGCCTCGATTTAGCCAGTGCGTCATTACTTGACGAATCAACCGCGGCTGCCGAAGCCATGGGTCTTGCAAAACGTGTATCTAAAGCAAAAAAAGCCAATACATTTTTTATTGCCGACGACGTACACACGCAAACAATTGACGTGGTAAGTACCCGTGCCGAGCAGTTTGGTTTTGAAATTATTGTTGGTAAAGCGGCTGATGCCGTTAACCATGATATTTTTGGTGCGTTATTCCAATACCCATCAACAACGGGTGAAGTAGTAGACATTACAGACCTGATTGCTGGCGTACAAAGCAAAAAGGCGATTGCCTGTGTTGCTGCCGACATTATGAGTTTATTACTATTAAAAGCACCGGGTAAATTAGGTGCTGACGTAGTACTTGGCTCGGCGCAACGTTTTGGTGTCCCTATGGGTTACGGTGGCCCACATGCGGCATTTTTTGCTACGCGTGACGCGTACAAACGTTCATTACCAGGGCGTATTATTGGTGTATCTAAAGACCGCTTAGGTAATGATGCACTACGTATGGCGATGCAAACGCGTGAGCAACATATTCGTCGCGACAAAGCCAACTCAAACATTTGTACCGCACAAGTACTATTAGCTAACATGGCGGCGTTTTACGCGGTGTACCATGGCCCACAAGGTTTAAAAACCATTGCGCAGCGTATTCATCGTTTTGCCGATATTTTAGCGGCAGGCCTACAAGCAAAAGGCATAAGCCTTAAACACAACACTTGGTTTGATACGCTAACGGTTGTTAGCGACAATAAAGCTGAAGTAGTTGCTCGTGCCCTAGCAAACGGTGTTAACTTTGCCACTAACCGCGATGGCGAATACTCAATTGCGGTATCAGAAACCACTACGCGTGCCGATGTAGCACAGTTATTTGATATTGTATTAGGCGAAGGCCATGGTCTGAGTGTTGATGCACTTGCCGCCGAAATTGAAAACAACGGCAGCACGTCAATTCCAGCAAGCCTAGAGCGCGATGACGAAGTGTTAACGCACCCTAACTTTAATTCGTACCACAGCGAAACTGAAATGCTGCGTTATATTAAGCGTCTAGAAAATAAAGATTTAGCGCTTAACCACTCAATGATCTCGTTAGGTTCATGTACCATGAAACTAAACGCGACCGCTGAGATGATCCCGGTTACTTGGCCTGAATTTTCAAACTTGCACCCATTCTGCCCGTTAGATCAAGCAGAGGGTTACCAAATCATGATGGGCGAACTGCATGACTGGTTAGTAAACATTACCGGTTACGATGCGGTTTCACTGCAACCAAATTCAGGTGCACAAGGTGAATACGCCGGCTTAATCGCGATTCGTAAATACCACGAGTCACGCGGTGATGCACACCGTAACGTGTGTTTAATTCCAAGTTCAGCGCACGGTACTAACCCTGCATCGGCACAAATGGCCAGCATGAAAATTGTGGTGGTTGATTGTGATAAAAACGGTAACGTTGATATGGCTGATCTGAAAGCGAAAGCAGAAGCGGTATCAGAAAACCTCTCGTGTATTATGATCACTTACCCGTCTACACACGGCGTATACGAAGAAACAATTCGTGAAATTTGTGACATTATTCATCAGCACGGCGGCCAAGTTTACATGGACGGCGCGAACATGAACGCCCAAGTGGGTGTAACGAGCCCAGGCTTTATTGGTTCAGACGTATCGCACTTAAACTTGCATAAAACCTTCTGTATTCCACACGGTGGCGGTGGTCCAGGTGTTGGCCCAATTGGTGTTAAATCGCACCTTGCGCCATTTATGCCAAACCATAGCGTTATTAACGTACCAGGTACTAACGAAGGCAACGGTGCGGTATCGGCAGCGCCATACGGCTCAGCGTCTATTTTACCTATTTCGTGGGCGTACATTACCATGATGGGTTCAGAAGGCTTAAAACAAGCCACTGAAATGGCGATTGTAAATGCTAACTACTTAACGCACGAGCTAAGCAAGCACTTCCCAATTTTATACCGTGGCCGTAACAACCGTGTTGCGCATGAGTGTATAGTTGACTTGCGTCCGCTGAAAGAGCTATCGGGTATTACTGAAATGGACGTAGCGAAGCGTTTGCAAGACTACGGCTTCCATTCACCTACTATGTCGTTCCCAGTAGCGGGCACGTTAATGATTGAGCCTACTGAGTCTGAGTCTAAGGTTGAGATTGACCGCTTTATCGAAGCAATGGTGTCAATTAAGAGCGAAATCGACAAAGTAATCTCTGGCGAATGGTCAATCGAAAACAACCCGTTAGTGTTTGCACCGCACACCCAAGGCGATGTACTAGGTAACGAGTGGGATAGAGCGTACGACCGTTTCTACGCCGCATTCCCAGTGCCTGCAGTGGCTAAAAACAAGTTCTGGCCAACCGTCACACGCATTGATGACGTGTACGGCGACCGTAACTTAATTTGTAGTTGCCCAGCGGTAGAGACATACCGCGATTAATTTTTGAAAAAATTTCCACTGTAGAGTGGAAATTTATAAAAATTATAAAAGCCGTTGCAGCAATGCAGCGGCTTTTTTGTGCGTGTTTAAACATTGTAGACGCACAGCTTGCTGGCGCGCGGACGGCAGCCCGAATAAGTATTTGAATAGGTGTTTGAGGTTATCATCACCGATAATGTGGATGCCTTTCGCGCTTTTTAAATATTAGAAACCTTATTCAAGGTTTTTTGCCAGATTGCTGGCGGTAACCAAGGGGCGGCTACCGCCGACCGCCCCTTGGAACCCCACGACGCCCCGAGCATCACGCTTAATCCTTCAAATAATTAATTGATGTGAACGTAAACAGCGAAGATAGGCCATCCATGGCCTAGTTTCGCCTTATCGCGCATCCATGCGCGACATTACTCATTAATTGCTTATTTTAAGGGCGTGATGACGGGGGGAGGGAGGGTGTTAAACGTGAGGGTGGTGTTTATAATTCATCGCTATTTATTAGTTAATATTGTTATTTAATCTGGTGTTAAGTGACGTGTGTTGCTGAAATAATAATTAACTGTTAGGTTAGTAATCACATAATGAGAAGGAACTCTATACTATGAAACTTAATCAAGTTTTATCAATTGTTAATCAAGTAGAAAAATCAAAATTCATTTCATGCCTCGATCGTTTATGCACTGATGCGGCTAAAAATAATAAAAAACTAGCTAAAACAATCGATAATATCGACGGTCAAATCAAAAATGCCTCAGGCAGTGAGATAACTCAATTATTTAATACCGTTCGGGAGTTTTTTAAAAACTCAGTAAAAGAGCAAATTCTAATGAGTAGCGCACAGCTTAATTTGTTGGTGAACATTCTAAGCCGTGATGGTAATGGAGTTGCAAGGATCAGCTGGATTGAAACGCTTTACGAAAAAGAATGGGCTGAACTATCAAAGCTATCGAAAGAGCTTAAAGAGTGTATTCAACAAGGCTCGGTAGAGGGGGTTTTAGAAAGAAATCGTGCATTAAAAATTTATCATGCGTGTATGCAAGAAGCCTACTTTAATGACGAAAAAAACAACCGCGATGCTAAAGTGACTGATGATGAGCGCAGTATTCTCAACGTGCTTTCTAATGAGTTAAACCTTACGACGGATGAATGCGCCGCAGTAGAGCACTTAGTGGATGTGATCCCTCAAAATGGTGTGCTAGATGCTTTAAATTGTCTTAGGGATATGGGTCTATTATTTATCAGTAAAAAGCGCCAAGAAGTATTTATTCCAGATGAAATTGTAACTTTACTGAATGAGATTCAAGGCAAAGACTTAGCTGATAAATATGTACTCAGAATACTCAGAACGCTCACTGATGCAGAGCTTTCGAATGCACTTAAAGCCCATGGCCGTAAAATTAGAAGCGTAAGCCGCACCGATAAAATTCAAACAATTATTCATTCAGGAATTAGCGCTGCTAAATTACTATCGGATGATATTCATAATATTGAAGATAACCAAAATCAACGTAAAGAACGTTTAAAACAGCTGATACAAGACTTAGAAATTGACACTGAAAAATTAGGCACTACTTTAGATGAGCGTATAGGTTTAATACTATCTTCATTGTCAGGCGCCACAGAAAAAGAGTTTGATTCGCTGAGCGCTAGCGGTTTTAAACAACTTTTAAAAACACTGGAAGAACACTTTCCCACTATGCAAGTCGTGCTTAAAGAAGCATTTGAGCTTGAAGCAAATGAAATAATAGACACCGAGAAGCTGCGCGCTTTAAGTATTACGCCACACGATATTTTATACTTACTGTCAAATGATGAAGTAAAAGAAGTGCGCGATAGTATGGGGTTATCTAAACGTGGCAACCCTCGCTTTGCTATTTTAGAAAGCTTTGCAAACGCAACAGATAAACTTATCGAAAATTATGATGCATTAGCACGTCGTGACATCAATGCGTTAAAAGAAGCCGGCGCCGATGTAATTGAAGCCGATATTGGCGTTAAGTTTGAAGAAGTTACCAAGGCTATTTTTGAACTGTTAGAGCTTAATATTGACGAAGATCTGCGTAAAGACCTCAACACCAGCAAAGATAAAGCCGACATTGTCATTTCTCTTAGTGATAACGATATAATTATTGGGGAAGCAAAAACCTGTAAAAATGGTGATTTTGCAAAGTACTCAACAACCTCACGCCAAGTAAAAGCTTATGTAACCCGTGCTGAAAACCAAGGTAAACGTGTAGCACAGGTATTGATAATCGCCCCTAGCTTTTCCGATGATTTTATTGAGTCTGCCGAGATGGATACCGAAGTGAATATTTCATTACTTGAAGCACATGGCCTTAAATTAATACTTGATGCTTACAAGTCAAAACGTAATCCAAGCTTTGCGCCTAAGTTGTTAACTAAAGGCGGTCTATTGAAAGCCGAGTTAATAGCAAAGAACATTTAAAAACGGGCAGTTAATCAGAATTAATCACACCTCAATATTGCGGCTTTAGGGCCGCAGCTACCCCTCCTTAGTGTAAAAATTCAACTTCATTTTGTATATTAAAAGTAGTTTATTTATTAGGCGATGGAGTTATGCTCATTGCCTTGTATTCGATGGGCGGACACTGTACTTTTAGTACAGTTTTGATTTTGGAAGTTCATTATTTTGCATAGGTTGTTAATTATATTTATTAGTATGCTCTCGTTTGGTGTTGCTTCGACTGAAACAGTCGTCAGTTTTCCGGCTGTTGAAAATAATGTGCCTTACTCTAAAGTGGCCGCATTAATGTTTAGCGAGGCGGATGAAAAAATAGCTTATGGCACAACCGATAGCCAGTTCGCATTGTTGTGGCGGGCAAAACAAGTTGCACATAATAGGCAGCGCCAACCTCTGGTTATTTTGATTCACGGCGGTTGTTGGTTGAGTAGCTATGACATTAAGCACACCTACCCACTCAGTACTGCATTAGCGCAACAAGGGTTCAATGTATGGTCGTTGGAATACCGCCGAAGCGGTGCGACAGGTGGAGGCTGGCCTACTACTTTTGATGATATTAAAGCGGGGATCCATGCTGCAAGTAGTTATAACCAGGGCGAGTTTAATCTAGCCGAAGCGGTGGCGGTAGGGCATTCAGCTGGGGGGCACTTGGCATTGCTTGCTGGTGGTGTGTTTAGTGAGTTGAGAGCCGTAATAGGGCTCGCTGCTATTACCGATATAAAAGCGTATGCTAACGGTGAAAATAGCTGCCAACAAGCCACCAAAGACTTTATGCAAGGGATGCCCGAAGAGAAACCGCTGGAATATACATTGGCGAACCCAAGTGAACAGCCTTTGCATGCTAATAGTGTGATTTTACATGGCAATAAAGACACTGTGGTACCTGCTTATGAGTTAAACAAACTAAATCGTACGGTGATTATGCTGGATGGTGTGGGCCATTTTGATTGGATACACCCAGGCTCTTTGGCAGTTGCTACGCTAATACAAAATTTAACTGAGATATAAAATGAATTTCAATGAAATTATAACGTTAGATAAAGCAGATGCTTTAGCTAACAAACGCCAGGAATTTGCTCTACCGGAAAATATACTCTATTTAGATGGTAATTCACTCGGTGCACTGCCTAAAGCAGTAAAACCTAGAGTGGCTGAGGTTGTTGCTGAGCAGTGGGGAAACCATTTAATTAGAAGCTGGAATGATCATCATTGGATAGATCTGCCAACACGTGTGGGTGAAAAAATAGCCCCACTTATAGGCGCCGCCAAAGGCCAAGTGATTTGCGGCGATTCTATATCGGTTAATTTATTTAAGTTATTAAGCTGTGCTTTGTCATTTAACTCGGGGCGCAGCGTGGTGTTGTCGACACGCGATAATTTCCCAACAGATTTATACATGGTGCAAGGACTAAGTGACTTATTAGGCACGGAGCAATGCCAACTTCAGCTAGTAGAAGAGCAATTAATTGAACAAAACCTGACAGATTCAGTGGCGGTGCTTTTATTAACCCAAGTTAATTTTAGAACAGGGCAATTACTCGATATGGAAAAGTTGACCCGTCTTGCGCATGAAAAAGGAATTTTGGTTATTTGGGATCTCGCCCACAGTGCAGGTGCCATACCGGTTGAGCTTGATAACTGCCAAGTAGATTTTGCTGTGGGGTGTGGGTATAAGTATTTAAATGGTGGGCCAGGAGCACCGGCTTTTTTGTATGTTGCTAAGCGTCATCAAGCAGCCGCTAAGCAACCATTATCGGGCTGGATGGGCCACGCCAAGCCCTTTGCATTTAGCAAAGATTATCAGCCCGCAAGCAATATTAACCAATTTCAATGTGGTACACCCAGCGTGATAGCAATGAGTGCTCTCGATGCGGCTTTAGATGTATGGCATGATGTTGATATGGTAGAGGTTAGGCGTAAGTCTATCGCTTTAAGTAATGCCTTTATAAGCATTATGAACACGCATGATTGTTTGCATAATTTGCAGTTGTGCTCACCGGAAATTGCTGAGCAAAGGGGGAGTCAGTTGGCTTTTTCACGCGCTGACGCTTTTGCCATTTGCCAAGCGCTGATTGAAAAAGGCGTGATCGCCGATTTTCGTGCGCCCAATATATTACGCTTTGGTTTTACACCGCTTTATACCTCATTTGAAGATATATGGAATGCGGTAACCATATTGGCAGATGTGGTAAAAAGTAAATTATACACAGAGTCTCGTTTTAACTTAGCAGTAAAAGTCACTTAAATTACAGCTTAGCACCGCATAAGTTGCATGTGAGTTTAGCCTTGGATAAGTGCATTCAAGGTTTTCATTACCGCTAAAAACTTATGAATAAGTTTGGTTAAGCATTTGCTTATGAGCATGTTAACCTTTGCCAAAGTTGATTTAATGGCTGACTTTGAGCCGTTTGCCGTGGCTTATACCGCACCTTGGACATCACTTTCTAGTAACGCGTCAATGTAGGCGAGCTCTTCACTAAAAATACCGGATATAAATGCGCTTTGCTGGCTAATTACGCTGTCATTAGGCTGAGCTTGGTAGGTTTGTTGGCATCTAACAAGTTCACTGGCTAACCATGGACATACGCTGTTAGCTGCATTGGTGGCTGTTGTTAAAAAAGATGACCATGTTATTTTTTGTTTTTTAAAGCGATATAGCATTACAGCAATTAAGCTATAAGTTTGTTGCTCCGCAGACGGCGCGTTATCACACTTTAATGAGTAACTGTTTAGTAGCTTGTTGCTGATAAGCGCCTGTTGTAATGCAGCTTGTTGTGAGTGGCTTAAAAAAATCGTTGTCATAATGCATAACTTGCCTTGGTTATATTTAAAGATGGCATTTAATAGCGAAGCACACGCAAGGCTTTAATGACTCAGGCAGTACCGAAAAATGCTGCGATATTAATAGCAAAAATGCGCTGACTGGTTACTGAATTACAGAAATACAATTGTAATTGGACGAGATTGTCGTCAGTAGAATCGCGTTGAACTGGTTTGCACTTGCGTACACCTCTGTGGGGCTGCAACTCTGGGGCTCTTGGTGAAAAATCACATACTGTAATGTAATCGCACTTAAGTGCATCAGTGACACTCAAAGTTCAAAGCTCAAAGTTCAAAGCTCAAAGTTCAAAGCTCAAAGCTCAAAGCTCAAAGCTCAAAGCCCAAAACTGCTCTGCAATGAATTTTAGCTAAAACTGCGTTATGATTTGCACAGTATTAACCCAGCTCGAGAATACCTTGAATTATTTAGCGCACCTATATTTAGCACAGCCTACAGCCGACTCGCAGTTTGGTAATTTGCTGGGGGATTTTGGTGGTCGCAGGCTTGTAGGGCAATTGCCAGTGACGGTAACCAAGGCGCTCGATAATCATTATTTGGTGGATAAATTTACTGACGCACATCCTTTAGTAAAAGAAGCTAAACAGCTTTTTTCACCCAAGCGTCGGCGCTTTGCGGGGGTGGCTATTGATGTACTATTTGATCATTTTCTTATTCAGCATTGGCAGAAATATAATCGACAGCCATTAAACGACTTTAAGCACACTAGCTTTGCGCTGTTACATAAGCGCCTGCCAGTAATGCCGCCACGAATGCAGCATGTGGTAAAACACATGACCGACAACGATTGGTTTAAAGAGTACGAAACCCTTGATGGGGTGGGGCTAGCACTTGATAATATAGCCAAGCGCATTCGCTTTACTAATACCTTTGCTGGTGCTGTTGAAGATATAGCCCGCCATTACACTGAACTAGATGCTATGTTTGTCGCATTTTTCCCAGAGCTGATTAAGCATGTTAATCAGTTTAATCTTGAGCACGCGTAACAAACTGCGCCTTACACGCTTTTTAGGTTTTAACTTTTCATTTCACTCAGATTTATAGTTTATTTTAGCGTACTTTTTTCTTTGTTAGTTTCTCTTTGTGTACTTTTAATTTTTTTTGAGTGATTTAGATTCCTATACTATACTTTTTATATCTTGAGTTTATTATAGTGAACTTATTAGGTTGCTTTTTGGGTTTTGTTTACTATAGTAGACTTATTGTGTTTTTAGTTCGTTTATTTGAACTGTTAATTTAAGAGTCGAAGATAATGAGTAACTTATATACGTTGAAACAACAGGTTTTAACGCTATTGCAAGAAATAGAGCGAGTGGAGTTTTTGCAACCTAACCACGATGAAATCTTTCCTTTATCAGAGATGAAGCAGCGCGTTAATCAATATTGCAAAGATAATAGCATCACGGTAGATATATTTTGCGAACTTGCATCTATTAGCAAAGCAACTCTTTATAAAGCGTATAACAGCCCAGGCTCAGCTAAACGATCAACCATTGAATCTATTTTATGTGTATTAGGGGACTATCAGTTACTGGTAGGGAGATGTAATGGAAGTTAATCGCAGAGCGACGGTATTTGTTAACAGCGTCAGGGCAGGTGATTTGGTTGAATATAGAGAGCAAACTTTATCCGGTAAAGAGGAGTATATTTTTACCTATGATGAAAACTACTTAACCCAAGGCGCACCAATTGGACATCACTTTCCACTAACAAGTGAGCCGTTTTGCTTTGATATTCTCCCTCCCTTTTTTACTAACTTATTATCAGAGGGTTGGCTGCGTAAACATCAAGCAGAAAAATCAAGACTCGATAAAAGTGATGAATTTGGTTTGCTGTGTGCTAATGGCAAAGAGTTAATTGGTGCTGTTTCTATTGTCGCAGATAAAGTATCAACTTTAAGTGGGCGTCAGTCGATCAAAGTTCCTATAGCTGACGCTAATACGTTGAGTCAGCGAGGAGTAACTATTATTGGTTCACCCTCTAATTTTAATGACTATGCAGTTGATCATGCTAATGGGCAGTCGATATCTGGTGTGCAGCGTAAGCTACTGATGAAGTTAGAAGGGAAGCAGCTAATACCTACGACATCAGGCGGACAATATATTATTAAACCGGCACCAGAAGCAGCCCCTCACTTACCTGAAAACGAATTTTTTATTATGCAATTGGCAAAAGAAATTGGCTTTGATGTTGCTGATTGCGGACTGATACCTTTTGAATCTGGGGAGCTTGCTTACGTAACCAAACGTTTTGATATTATCGATGAGCAACAGCGCTATTTTATTGAAGACGGGGCATCGCTGTGTCAAGTTCATCCTAAAAACAAAGACAGCGATGCTTTGAGTTACGAGAGCGTACTAATTAAGTTATCTCGCTGTGCAGGTAACAGTAAAGCGGTTACGCTAAAACTGTTTTTGCAAGTTGTATTCAGCCACATAGTTGGTAACAATGATCTACATTTAAAAAATTTCTCAATGCTAAGAAAGCTTCATAAAAGCAACGGCATTATGGACTTAGTTACGCCCATGTACGATATGTTGAGTTTGGCGCCTTATCCTGTATTCGACAGGGCGTGTTTTATGTCTTTTGGCGTGCTTGCAATTGAAGAAGGCGATGGGGGCGATTTTAGCGATGCTTATAATATCTTTGGATTTTATACAAAAGAGGACTTTGTACAGCTGGGTGTTAATATCGGTTTACCTATGCTTATGGTAGAAAAACAGATACAAATACTTAAAGCTAAAGTGCTTAAAGCTATCGATAGTGGTTTTCGCACATCGCTCCCTGAGCATATATATGTTGCTATTATCAAACGCATTCGTGAGCGTTGTCGTACATTAGAGCTGACACCTCCATAACCGCTTGTTTTTTATATAATTTAGTGTTTTTCCCAGAGCTGATTGAGCATGTTAATCAGTTTAATCTTGAAAATGCTAAAAATACCCCTGGGCTTTATACTTTATAGCTGGGGAGTTTAATCCCCGAAGCTACTTTTATTTTTATCCTCAATAATAAATCTGATTTAGCTATCAGGTGCTTCTAATGTAAATACTAAATGTTTACGCATATCTTTTAAAATAACGCCTTTTTTAAGCATTGCGGCACTTAAGCGCTTTTGCCACTTTAGTAACTCTGGTTTTGCTGCAGCTAAGGCTTGCTCGCTGTCAAATTGAAAGCACAGTAGTAAGGAGCTTGGAAATAAGTGATATTCTACGTCAAACCAGCATTGCAACATGCCGGATAATTCAGCGCGGCCTTGCTCTTCGAGAGTATCGGCAACATTAAGCACTAATGCTTGCTGTTTTAGCTGCACTTTAGAGAGTTTTTTCATCGTGGATATCCAGGTTAAAGGGCTAATTATTCAGCCTAAATAGATCATTATACCTAAGCTAATTAGCAGGTAACACAATTAAGAAACGCGAGTCGCAATAAGAGCATAACGCATCATTCCCAAACGCTGGTAATTTACTATTGCTGGTTAGAATTAAATAAGATTAAAACAGCCCTGTTTGTAATGGGTAACGTCTAACCATGAAGGGGAGGTAGCTAGTGTACCTACCCTACCTGTAATGATTATTTTACAAAAAACCATTAATTGGCTGCCCTTCTTGCTTTTCCTTTCAGGATGATTGTCTACACTTCTATTGTTAACTTTCGGTTGATAATTAAATAATAAAAAATACAGGATTACATATGAATAAAAAAATGCTGACTCTCGCCATTTCATTTGCGCTAACGTCTAGTTACGTTGCAGCGTCTCAACCAACGCACTCTGGTGCATTACAAGATATTGAAATAGCAAATACATGTATCGTGCGTTTTAATGATTCAATTTCAAAATTTGATGTTGAAGGCAAAGCACGTGGCATGGTTGCTAAAGCGAATGCACAAGCAAAACATATATATAAGCACTCAATTAAAGGCATGGCAGTTAATATGAGCTGTGAAAAAGCGAAAGTGGCTTTTCAGGGCAATAATGATGTGTTGCGCTTTACTCCCGATGGTGTTGTGTATGCAAATCCAAAAGGTAAAAAACCAGGCTCAGGTGGAGGTGGCAGTCAAAGTCAGTCAACACCTTGGAGTGTAGCACGTGTTGGTGGGCCGGTTGATGGTACTGGCTATAATGCTTGGGTATTAGATTCAGGGATAGACCTTGATCATCCCGATCTGAATGTTGATGCAAGCCGTGGTTATACTGCATTTACTTCTGGTCGTGATGCCGGTATGGATGATAAAAATGGTCATGGTACGCATGTCGCAGGAACAATTGCCGCAATTAACAATAACATTGATGTAGTGGGTGTTGCTGCTGGCGCAAACGTGATCCCGGTCAAGGTGTTAAATGCTAGAGGATCGGGTAGTTGGTCTGGTGTGTTAGCGGGTATTGATCATGTAGGCGCTAATGCAAGCGCGGGTGATTGTGCAAATATGAGCTTAGGGGGAGGGTTTAACCAAGAGCTCAATGATGCGGTGGCAGCTGCAGCACAGCAATCGGGTGCATTTTTTGTGGTAGCTGCAGGCAATGAAAGCCAGCATGCGGAGAATGTTTCACCGGCGAGTGCATCAGGTAACCGCGTATTTACTATTTCAGCGACCGATGCCAATGATCGCTTTGCGAGCTTTTCTAATTACGGGAATCCACCAGTTGATTATGCAGCCCCAGGTGTGAGCATTACTTCAACAAAAGCGGGGGGAGGCACGACAACGATGTCGGGTACCTCAATGGCTTCTCCTGCGGCATGTGCTGTGATTATGATGCGTAATGGTAATCCTGCAACCGATGGCAGAGCATCTGGCGACCCCGATGGCAATGCAGATAGTATTATTCACCTTTAAACGGGATGTTACCCTGTCTTAATATGGGGTAACAAAGCTTTAATGAACACGCAGGGTGTACTTCATCGTGCGTGTTATAACTTACCAGCTAGGCAGCCGCTTTGTATGCGTTTGACTCTATTTTTAAAGTGATTCAATGCGTATTATTTGTACATTAACAGTTAAATGAGTGATTTTCCCACCAACACTAAGAGATACTAATTCCTCAATGGAGTTAATAAATAAGTTATTGGGCTCTTAATAAGGTTTTATCTGTTGAGATAAAAACAAGTTTGTCATATCGGCAATTTTTATCAATGATTGTTTATCTGTATCAGTCCACGACACTTTTGTCCCCACACTTTCGCAACAAATAACACCTAAAGGTTTGTTATCAATAAGATAAATGTAATCTAATAAGGAGTAAATACCCAGCGGTTCAAAGTAGCAGTTATTGAATTGTTGTGTTACTTCATTGTTTCTAGCATCTGAGGCATTGAGTACTTGGTGGGTGAGTATGTAGTTAAAATATGCCGGGTGATCAAGCCCTTTTAACACGGCTCCCGACGTTAGCTTGTTGTGTTCATCTAGGCATATTAAACAATTTAACTCACTGTGCTTTTTATTAAACAGCCACAGGCTCACTCTATTCGCATTGGGGATCAGCGCCTTTAACTCACTACAAATTTGTTTTAGTTTCCAATCGCTGCAAACATCGGGGTCACTAATTTTAATCGCTAAATTTTTCAGGCTGCAGTTGTTTGGGTTATATACATTAAGCAAACTATTTAATTTTACTTTATCAAACGGCTTCGTTAAGTAACCATCCATACCAATATCTAAATAATGTTTAATATCTTGTTTCATGGTATTTGCGGTCATCGCTATTATGGGAATTGCATTACCTACTTGCTGCGCCCTTATCTCTTTGGTGGCAGTTATGCCATCAATTACCGGCATTTGAATATCCATAAAAATCAAATCGACCACGTTACTATTAACGTAATCAATACACTCTTTGCCATTTTCAGTCAGCACCACATTAGCATTGTGGGCGCGCAGCATTTTTATAACCACCATTTGATTTATTTTATTGTCTTCAGCAACTAAAACTGTGCATCCCTGTAAATCAGTTATTTCTAGCGGCTGTTTTGTAACATTAAATAAGCTAGCTATGGCAAAGGTTTGTTGGTAGCTAAATACAGAGCCTTCATCTTCTTTACTGGTAAAGCTGATGCGGCCGTTCATTAAATCACTTAACCGACTACAAATAGATAACCCAAGTCCTGTGCCGCCAAACTTTCTTGAGGTTGATGCGTCTGCTTGATGAAATTCTTTGAATAAATTAGCCTGTGCAGACTCGCTAATACCCACGCCGCTATCAACGACTTCAAACAAAACCTCTTGTGTATTGGATGAACTAGCTTGAACGCTTACCTTTAACGAAACGTGACCATGATCTGTAAATTTTATCGCATTTGAGCACAAGTTATTTAAAATTTGGCCAACTCTAATGGGGTCGCCCTTTAAATTAGCCGCTATCTTTTGCTCAATTGTAACGTTGAACTTTATACCTTTACTGTAAGCTTGTTGCTTAAGGGGCTTAATAAGATCGTTAATCACAGCGTGTAGGTTAAAATCGATATTTTCAATATCTAACTTATCGGCTTCTATTTTTGAAAAGTCCAAAATATCATTAATGATATTAGAAAGTATATTGGCAGAGCTTAAAATACTTTTTAGCGTATCGTCTTTCTCGCTGTTTGTTTCTTCAGCAAGGCCAAGCTCGGCTAAATTTAAAATACCATGCAGAGGTGTTCTAAGTTCATGGGTCATATTTGCTAAAAATTGGCTTTTAGAGTGATTGGCTGTATCGGCTTTTTCTTTGAGGGCAGCGAGTTTTTTATTGTGGGCTTGTTGATCTTTTAGAGCTAAGGTTAGCTTTTTATTGTATAGCCTGAGCTCTAGCTGCGCGATCACCTCTTTACCCAGTATAGTCAGTGCATTTTGCTGCCTTTGCGTTAACTTTTTTGGTTTATTACTGATAACACATAAAGTGCCAATAGTGTGACCTCTTGGGGTGATGAGTGGGGTGCCGGCATAAAATCGAATATTGGGGAAACTCGTTACCAGCGGATTGTCGTGAAAACGTTTGTCGAGTAATGTGTTTTGAATTTCAAAAATGTTTTCTTGTAGAATAGCATGAGAGCAAAAGGCGATATCTCGGTCAGTTTCTTCAACATCAATACCATGCTTTGATTTAAACCACTGTCTTTTCGGGTCGATCAAACTAATCAGCGATATAGGCGTTTCACAAATATCAGAGGCAAGCTGAGTTAAATCATCAAAAATTTTTTCGGCTGCAGTATCTAAAACGTCATACTCATATAAGTCTTTTAACCTAGACATTTCATCTTCAGGTATTGATGCTTTTATCATGGTATCGCCCAATGGTTAAATAGTGTAAATATAGAAGTGTTTATAAGAAAACAGCAACTTTTATACGCAGTGCATGAGATAAAGTGATGGTTAAGGTCACAAGGGGTATTTTGCTATTGGTAACGTCGATTTATCGCCGCTTAGCGGTGAACATTTAGCTATTAACGGGCTGCCCTGATATATTAGCAACCTAGTGAGCACCCTATTGAGGGTGAGTAAAACGCTCAAGCAGTAAAGTATTTATGGAAGTAACGAATGACACAGAGTAATCAAGATAACAGTAAGCGTAAAAAGAATAACCCGCTGTTCGAAGTGGTGTTTAATATTATTATCCCTTCGATCATTTTAATGAAGTTTTCAGGGCCTGAATACTTAGGCACGGTGGCAGGCCTGATCGTGGCGCTGGTATTTCCTGTGGGTTATGGCATTTATGATTTTATTAAAGCAGGCTCGTTAAATTTTATTTCGCTACTGGGCTTTTTAAGTACGTTATTAACCGGAGGTATTGCGCTGTTTGAACTCAATGTTGAATGGTTGGCAATAAAAGAAGCGGCTATTCCGGGGATTATTGGTTTTACGGTGTTAATGTCGGGCTTTTTTGGTAAGCCTTTACTGGCAAAGGTACTGTTAAACTCGATTTTATTTAAGTTAGATGCTATTTACGATGCGTTAGATGCGCGCGGTAATACACAGCGCTTTAAACAAAAAATTACTTTAGCTAATTATATTTTAGCGCTCACATTTGTGTTCTCTTCCACGATGAATTACATACTGGCGAAATGGATTGTTACCAGCCCCGCAGGCACCGTGGAGTTTAATGAGCAATTGGGGGAAATGACGCTGTTGAGTTATCCGGTTATTGCGATTCCATCGATGCTGATGATGATAGGTATTTTCTTTTATGTGATCAAAGTAATTACTAAATTAACCGGCATGAAGTTTGAGCAAATGCTACATTCTTAGCCTGCTAATACATGAGAGAGGCGCGCAGTAAGTAACAGCGCGTTGATTATAAACAACTAAAAACCGCCCACTGGTATGGCGGTTTTTGTCTTTTTAAGCTATTAAAACACCGCTTAAAGGGGTAATCTGACGCGAGTGTCAGGGGGTTAGTAATCAGTTAGGTAGCAATAGTATGAGTAAAAATATCAGTGGGTTGCAAGCATATCAGCAGCAAGAGCAAGGTTATCGTGAAAAAGCGTTAAAAATGTATCCTTGGGTATGCGGACGTTGTGCGCGTGAGTTTGAGTATTCTAATTTACGTGAATTAACGGTACATCATATTGATCACAATCATAATAATAACCCCGATGATGGCAGTAATTGGGAGTTGTTATGTATTTACTGTCATGATAACGAGCATAATAAATACCACGAATACGTGTTGTATGGTGGCACTTGCGAGCCAACCGTTGCTGCGGCTACGCATAATCCATTTGCCGATTTAAAAGCACTGCTCAATAAAGCAAAATAAACAGCCAAGCGGTTTATTTTGCTACTCTTTGCTATGGCTCGCTGCGGCCATTAAAGCGGCTTTATTCTTCACTAAATACGGCGCGGTCGCGGCCTTGCTCTTTGGCTTGATACAGAGCATCGTCGGCGCGTTTAAACCAGCTTGCCACTGTGGTGCCGGGTATCCAAGACGCAACACCAAAGGATACGGTTACCGCTTTTCCTGCCGGAGTTTTTAATTCATTTTTAATCGTTTCCCGTAGCTTATTAATAAAGCCAACTTGCTCGCTGGGCGCTATTTCAGGAATGATTAGCACAAACTCTTCACCGCCAAAACGGTACAGCTTATCGTATTTACGAATATGCGCTTTCGTCGTGGTCACTAATTGTTTTAATACTTTATCACCTTCTGCATGACCAAACTCGTCGTTGACTTTTTTAAAGAAATCTAAATCTAAAAAGGCTAATAAGTAACAACTGCCACTGCGTTCGGCATGGGCAATGGCGGCTGCGGCATCTAGGTTAAGGGCGCGGCGATTGAGTGCCCCGGTTAACGGATCGGTGCTATTAAGTGTAGCGAGTAAATCGAGTTGTTTGTTGGCATAAGTTGCGTATACAAACGCGCAAACCGCTAACATTAAGCTACTTACTAAATAAGAGCCCAGTGGAATACTATTAAATAGTTGCGGTATGGTGGCTATTACGCCCACGTTAACTAGCGTGATGAGGAGTGCTTTGAGAGGATTTACTAAAAAAAATGTCACCGCGATCACCGGATATACCCACAGCACGCTGTTTACACCATTTAGAATTATTACGCTGGCCACGCCAATATTAATAAATAACGCGATAATGGCACTGGCTAAGCGATGTTTGCCAGTCAGGTGGGCAAAACCCGTTAAGGTTAAAATACCGGTTACCAAAGTTAAGTTAATCAGCGCAGCGATGATGTTGTTTTCTATAAACCGAATCACAATAAATGGCGAAATACCAAATACAGAGACAATACTGAGTACTAAGAGTATCGAAAGCTGATGTTTATTTTGTAGCTGCTGGATCATAGGCGCCTCAAGGTAATAGGTATATTTAAACTGCGCTGGCTTTAGTCAAAGTAATTGTTTTGCATGCTCACGTGATTACTTTGATTATGTAAAACAAGCTGACAGATCGCAACAGCTTATCTGTTGCTCACTTATAACTTTGCGTCTCAATATAGTCAAATAATTGAGGTGCTAGATGATCCATTATCTTTTTGAAATTTAAATGTTTTTAGTTACATTTCGACAATTTAAGCGTTATTAAGGTTTTTCGAGTAGCGCAGCGGCCAGACGAACAAAATCGGCTGAGGTTAAAATGCCTACGAGCTTACTGTGTGCATCGACCACCGGCATGCAGCCGTGCCTGCCTTGTACAAAAAATGCCACCACCTCGTGTAGCGGTTGTGAAGGGGTGACACAAGCAAAGTCGATGGCCATTAAGTCTTTTACTTGAGTGTCTTTTTCGTGAGCAATCAATGCATTTGCCCCATAAGCCCCCATAATGGCAAGTACTTTAGTCATCATTATTTTTTGCGTTAACATGCCCTGCAGTACCCCATTACTGTCGATAACGGGAATATGACGTACATTTTTTTCTTTCATTAAATTATGTGCATCGTACAAGGTATGTTCTGCACGCACGGCAAAGGGATCGCGGGTCATTAAATTGGCAACGGTCTGGCTCATTATTACTCCTAGCTAATTACTACTCTAGTAACTACCAGTTTAGCCTGATCTGCGATCATTGCCTGTGTTCAGTGACAAATAATGTAATTTTACCTGTTGCAACTGTTACACGCTTACTGCATTTTTTATTTCACTAAAATCGTAAGCTTGGTAATGTTTACGAGTAGCTTCAATAGTCTCTATCACTGTGGCTACATCATCACTGAGTAATGCAATGTGGCTGTTGGCTAATTTAGCGTTATCTTCTAATTGCATCGCTTGCTGATACAGTCGCTCTGCGCCAAAAGTGCCAGAGCAGCTTTTAAGTGCATGCGCTTCCCCGGCCACTTGTTGAATATTGCCGGTTGTGTGAGCTGAGGTTAATAGTTGTTGATGTTTAACCAGCTCATCAAGAAACGCTGCGAGTAGAGGCTCTAGCATGTCGATAGAGGTGTCGCTAATAATTTGTGTTATTACTTGTGGGTTTAACAGTGTAGCTTGTGGCATTGAGTTACTCCTTGCTTGCCTTTAGCATTAATTGACGATTAATTTCAGCAATTAATAGTGATAATTTGAATGGTTTACTAATAAATGCATTGATCCCCGCGCTTAAACAGCGTTCTCGCTCAGACTCTTCGGCATTCGCGGTGAGCGCGATAATGGGAATATTGGCATAGGGGGCGTTACTTTCTCGAATACGAATTGTGGCACCTAAGCCATCGAGTTTCGGCATTCGCATATCCATGAGCACAATATCAAAGTGTTTTGCGGCTACCTTATCTAACGCTTCTAATCCATTTTGCGCTTCATCCACTTCAAAGCCCACTTTAGTCAGCATGGCTTTTGCCACTAAACGATTCGACATCATGTCATCGACTACTAACACATGAATGTTATTTGCAGCACTGCTGTGGGTATCACTATTAACCTTATTAGTTTTAGCTGTTGTTGCTGCCTGGGCCGTGTTTGCATTGCTAACCTGAGGGTGTTGAGACGCTGTTGTATTACTGTTAGCAGCTATTAAGGCGTTGATTAATTTACGCGATGTGGTAGGGGCTTGGATCAGCGCGAGTTGTTTATTACTAAAATTAGGCGTTGATAAATGCGAAGTGGCAATAACCACCACTGGAATTGAGTCTGCTAGGGTATCTGCTAATTGGTATTGTTGATAATGGCTATCATTACAAATCAGATAGTTTACTTGGTGCTCAGTAAGCCACGCTGCAAGCGGCTGCTGATGCTCATAATAGAGTGTTTGCACGGGATTATTCGCGTGTGCTAACACCGTATTAGAGACAAAGGTATGTAACGCGGGATCAGGGCCCATTACAGCAATCACTTCGGGTAGCGGCTGTGTGGTTAACGGTAATGACTGATTCTTACAGGGGATCTCAATAATAAACCGAGTACCACAGGCTTTACTGCTTTGTAGTTTAATGCTGCCCCCCATAAGCTCAATGAGACGCTTAGCGATTGTTAATCCAAGGCCTGTGCCACCAAAGCTGCTATCGCGAATTGCATCAACTTGTTCAAACTCCGCGAATATTTTATTTTGCTCATGTTTATCAATGCCCACGCCGGTGTCGCTTACTTTTATTTGTAAAGTGCCCTCGGTTGCTTCGCCCGCCGCGCTGGTGAAGTACGCTAAGTTAAGACTGATCATTCCGTGCTGGGTAAACTTCATCGCATTATCTAAAAAAATAATCATGACTTGGCGGATTTTGCTGGCATCTAATTCTATTAATGCCGGCGTAGTCGGAGCGATACTACCAAATAGATAGACCTGTTCAGGGCAGTTTATAATGGCGGTTTGCAGTGCTTGTTCGACTAAATCGTCGATTGAGGTCATTTCGCGATGAAGTTCTACATGCCCCGATTCAATTTTTGAAAAGTCTAAAATTTCATTAATTATGGCCAATAAAGATTCGCCCGACGATTGCACCAATTTATAAAAGTAGTCTTGCTCTTTGCTATTTAAAATATCGCCTAATAGCTCAACACCTCCCAGTAGAGAGTTTAATGGGGAGCGAATTTCATGGCTCATATGCGATAAAAACCGGGACTTAGCGGCTGATGCGGCTTGTGCTTTTTCTGACTCAGCTTTAAGGGCTTGCTCTGACTGTTTTAATTCACTAATGTCGCGTAAAAATGCGGTTACATAGTGCTGATCTTTTAAATCGATTGGTACTAAACTTAATTCAACAGGAATTCTATGGCCATCACGGTGCATTGCTTCAATAACCACACGTTTGCCCAATAATGGCCCTTCACGGGTGTTTTTGTAATGCTCTAAACCATGTTTGTGCGCTGCGTGTAATTCGGGGGGCACAAACAGTTCGTACATGCGACGGCCAAGCACTTCTTCCCGCTTCCAGCCAAACATTTTGTAACCGGTTTCGTTATAGTCGACAATAATATCGTCCATGTTTATGGTGATCAGCGTATCTAAGCTGGAGTCTGAAATAGCCGACTTTATTTTGCGTTCAGTATCAACGTCGGTAACCCCAACACTGTCTAAATGCGATAGAGCAATAGACAAAATCACATACTGCTGCTGTTCAAGCTGACAGCGGGTGATGGCAAGTAAGGTGACGCTGCAATAGGGCTGTGCAATAGCCATAACCAGCGGTAAAGCTAGCGGTTTATTTGCAGACGACACTAATGTGGCCTGCATATATTTGGCGAATTTTTCGGCATCTGTGGCAGCTAACAGTTGCGTAAATGATTGACCAAGTAGCGTATTAAAATGCGCGGGTAAAAAATTTTTACAGCTATTATTAACCGCCACCACAGTGCCCAGTGCATCAAGTACTATGACACCATTAGCAATATTATCTAACATAAATTCTAATAGAGACTTGCTGTTAGCTAAGTGTTTAGCTATTTTCATAGTGTTCCCCCACTACTCGACGCAGCGTAATTGTTATTAACATCTTTTTAAAGCCGCTACGATAGATACTGTGCGCAAAATAGATGGTTTAAATTTTAATTGGCACTGATTGCTAAAATAGTTCTTATTTTGCGTTGCAAAATAAGAGTACGCTTGCATCTGCTCTTTAAGATTAGACTAATTCACTGATATTTCTATTTTTATTATATGGTGTGAATTTTGCGTTATTGATCCACAGTAGTCACAACAGGAGCAAGCTATGGTAGCAAAAGGTGATAGTTCACTAACCGCAAAAAAACCGTTGCTGTTAATTGTAGAAGACTCGCTCGCAGAACGAGAACTAATAAAGCTAAAACTTAGAAAGTTTGGTTATAACACTGTTGAAGTACAAGATGGTGAGCAAGCGTTTAGTTACCTACAAGAAAACCAAGGGCTCAGTAGTCAAGTTGATATGGTGTTAAGCGATTGGCATATGCCTAATATGGATGGCTTAACCTTATGTAAAAAAGTTAAAAGCGAAATTGCCCAAGCGCCGTACTTTATGATTTTAACCAGCCGCACTAACCCCGTCGACCTAGTGGCAGCTATGGACTCAGGTGCAGATGATTATTTAAGTAAGCCGTTTAATTCAGAAGAACTTCGAGTACGTATATTGGCGGGATTACGTGTTATAACGCTGATGGCAGAAACACAACATAAAAATATTGAATTACGCGCCGCCTTAGCAAAACAAACAGAACTGAGTAACGAAATAGCAGCGGGGCAGGCGGCTGCCGCTCAATTGCAAGCAAGCACGTTACCAGATGCCCATGTTAATATGCAAGGTATTGCAATGGCACATTACTTTAAAGCTGCTCAAGGTGTTGCGGGTGATATGTATGCGTTGCTATCGATAGCCGATGAGAAACTGGTTTTTTATCAAATTGATGTAGCGGGGTCTGGCGTGCGCTCTGCTATGTTGTCTTATGCTATAGCACGCTATATCAAAGAACTAACTGGTTGCTCGGAAGTTGCAGGTAAAGCGCTGAATATATCCAACCCTGCAGAGGTTGTTAGTCATTTAAATATTCAGTTTGCCTGTGCTGAGCACAACGGTGATGCTTTTACCTTGCTCTATGGCGTAATCGATTTGGCGAATAACACCATCACATTTTGCCAAGCGGGTCACCCTCATCCATTTTTAATTCACAGTAACGGTAAAGTAAAGCGCCTTGGAAGAGGGGGCACGGCAGTGGGGATATCGCGCGCAACTTGTTTTGCAAACGAACAGTGTTCGTTTAACCAAGGTGACCGCTTAGCTGTATTTTCTGATGGGGTGTGGGAATGTAAATTAGCTGCAGGTCGTCAGGTAACTGAGCTTATTTTGGCAAAATTGTTGAAAAGATTGACGCGGCTATCATTACGTAAGTTGCAACATCAATTGCAGCTCACGATGGATAAAATTGTTGGTGATGAAGCCCCCCGTGATGATATTAGCTTTTTGGTCTTAGGTCATAGTGATGAGTAGCCAACAAATCATATTTATTAGCACCACGTTAAATAGCGTAGCTACTCATTACTAAACGGTAGTCACTGGCTTACACCGCTTGCTTATGGAACTAATTACCGGTCAGTTGCATGGTAACAATTGACAGGATCAACACAGCTAAACCAAGGCATACAACCCAATTTAACTTGTGGTCAAATAACAACCAGGTAGCTAGTGCGGTGCCGCTGATAGACATGGCCCCCCAAGTAGCATACGCAATAAACAGTGGAATACCTTGCACGGCAAGGGTAAGTAAGGCAAACGCAGCCATAATAAAAATAATAGCAAGTACACCGTAAAGCTTGTTTTTAAAGCCTTGAGACATTTCTAAAAACACATTGGCGGCAATATCAAACGTCACTGAGCCAAGAATATAAAGCCAAGACAATATCATTGTGTTTGCTCCTGCATTGCATGGCCACTGTTAATGATCACAATGCCACTAATGGCTAAAAATAATGCAAACACTTGCCCTACAGAAATCGCTTCGCCAAGAAACACAATTGAAACAGAGGCGATAAATACCATGCCTAAACCTTCCCAAAAGGCGTTGGCTAATGCGATAGGTATTTTGCTGGTGGCTTGGCTAAGGGCAAGGTAAGCTAAGCCTACCATCAAAGTTACAAATAAGCTGCCTAACAGTATGTGGTCGTTATCTACCAGCCACTTCATCACAGTTGTACCGATAACTTCTAGAATTACCGCAATAATTAAATATATCCAATGCATTTTTCCTACTCTAAATACTAAAACAACCCGTGTATGGTACTGTAATTTGTTTTTAAGCTATAATTGCTCAGGGTCAAAAAAATTGACGCTTAGAGGTGCTTGATGAAATTAGAGTCGTTACAGTATTTTGTGATGATTGCGCAAACAGGATCTATTGCTAAAGCCGC
>NZ_JBFJHD010000022.1:0-29882 GCF_041613455.1 Pseudoalteromonas sp.
CATGTAGTACCGACGGTCGAGGCTTTTCGGACGGGGGTTCAAATCCCCCCAGCTCCACCAATAATGGTTTTTAAATTCGTTGGTTTAAAAACCCTAAAAAACCCGCAACTTGAGTAATCAAGCTGCGGGTTTTTTTATGGCTAAAGGTTAATTAAGATTACAGACTCGCCAACGTATGCACCAAGCCGATAGCGTGCCTTTTATGGAGTTTATGTTGCAGATGATTTTTGATGCAATAACCGAAGCTAAGCATTTAAAAATAAAGGTTTAAATGAGGGGTTGAAGCTGACTGAAGTTAATAAATCAAATAGTTTGCTGACTACGAGCGCGCTTTATATTGCTTGTGTATTACCAAAGCCCAGATAGCAGTTTATATTGGTAAATCGCCAAGTAGTATGAAAGTGTCTAAAGGTATTTTAAGGCAACCACGAATAGTAAGCGCCAAAACAGGTTATTGGCATCTTTTATCAGTAGTCATAAAATGACTGATTCGTAATTAGTGAACGACCGAGTTATATGCATCAGGCTTGATGACCTCTAAAACTACAGTAATTTTACAAGCTGTTTGTTGCCAAAGTTAAACCCAGAGGCTGTTATGGCTAAGGGCCATATAACTCAATCGGGAAGTTGCTTTTTTATGGTAGTTGCTTTATTAATGAATAATCATATAAGTAGTTACTTACTACTTATGCGAAACACCGCCTTTATATGCTATTTAGTTAATATGAAAATAGTATCTAAATATGCAAGTTAATTCAGTGCAGGGGTACAGGATGCACCTTACTTTAACACTATGGTTATGTATTGTTTTATCGTTTCCTGCGTTTGTATGCGCTGCAACTGGCTCAGATTACCTCTTTGATCACTTAACTCTTGAAGATGGTTTAGCTTCACAAGAAATCGTACAAACATTTCAACAATCCAATGGCTTTATTTGGTTTGCCACTGCGCGAGGAGTTAGCCGTTATGATGGTTACACTTTTCGACACTTTTATTTTTCTCCTAATTCAAAAAATCATATTTCTAATAACTTTGTTACCCAAGTTCTTGAAGATAAAACAGGGAATATTTGGCTTGCGACAGAAGATGGCCTTAATCGTTTAAATATTGATGGTAGTATCGATATATTTAAAGTGGCCGAGGGGTTGCCGTCTAGCTGGATCCTGAGCATTTTTATTGATTCAAAAGATAGGTTTTGGGTAGGCACAGGAGAAGGCGCTGCCCTTTACAATAGGGCTGATGATAGCTTTAAAACAGTAGCGGGTGAGTGCAGTGGTAGTATTAATGCCATTGTTGAAACCGCTGATGAGGAGCTATTGTTTGCTACCGAGCAAGGCCTTAAAAAGTTGGCTGTGGGGGTTATGACTTTAACGCCGGTTACTAGTAAACATGCCGCAATTAAACAACTAAATGATGATTATATTGCTGACATGCAGTTACTGAGTAACGGCTGGCTGGCGATAGCAACAGAATATAATGGCTTGTATTTAGTTGATTTTACAAACGATGATGTACGTCATTTCACTCAATCTATGGGGTTGAGCGAGAATGCTGTTAGCTCAATATTACAAATTGACGAGCAGCAATTATGGTTAGGTCATAACTATAATGGAATTTCGGTGCTTAATTTAGCGTCAAACACAGTGTCCTTAATTCAAAATCGGCAATTTGATGTTTATTCAATTATTAGTAATGCCATTAAAGATATTTTTCAAGATAGTAGCGGTATTATTTGGGTTGCTACCGACTTGGGAGTGTCAAAATTACTTCCTCAACAGCAGGGAGTATATTTTTATCGCTCTTTGCCGGGTGACAAAGGACTCTCTGGCAGCTTTGTTTATAGTAGTGTGCAGTATGGAGCAAATAGTAGTTTGGTTGCCAATGAAAATGGTATTGACCTTATTGATAGTACTACACGGGAAATTAGTCGCCACGTTTTTAATAAACTGCAGCCACAACAGCAAAGCAAAGAAGTGTGGCTATTGGTGAATAACCAACATGAAGTTTGGATGGCATCTAATACTGGATTGGGGTTATTTAATAAAGTAGCACAAACCCTGCACTTTTTTAATAATGACATAGATAACGAGTGGGGCTTGCCTAATCAGCCGCTGTATACCGTGTTACCGGATCCCGATGGCGGTGTTTGGATCACCGGGTATAATAAAGTGGGGTTAAGCTTATTTCACCCTGATAAAGGGATTATTCGGCGCTTTTTACATACAGACGAGAGTAATTATACCAAAGAGGGCAACTTTACCAATGAAACCATTTTGTCTTCTCAGGGTGAAATATGGATGGCCACAACCGATGGGATCTTTAGGGTTAATCGTATAACCGGTGAATACCAACATTATAAATTAGGCGCAAGTGAGACTAAAAACGCTTATATACGGGTTTCCTCTATTCGTGAAGGCAAGCCAGGTGTTTTTTGGGCTGCAACACAAGGGGTGGGGTTAGTTAAAATACAAACCCAAGTGAATACATCGGCGGTTAAAATTAGCTACTACACCACAGAGCAGGGCCTACCAAACAACGAGCTAACAACACTGGCGATAGATAACAACACCATTTGGCTGACGACAAACAGTGAGTTGATTCGTTTTAATATTAACTCTGAATCGCTTCAGGTTTATAAAAACTTATTTAATATTAAAAAGTTAAAATTTATTATGGCCAGTGCTAGGTTAATTGATAAAACCTTGTTTATTAGCTCATCCCAAGGCCTTGTTGAGATAGACACTAACGCTATAACATTAAGCCAATATTCGCCAGCGGTGGAAGTTACTCAGCTGTTATCTTATCAAGATAATATTTATCAGAGCATCAACAAAGCGAGCTTGACAGAAAACGCAAGCCAAGAGCTAGCGGGCTACGATATTGAATTTCACTTTGCCGCGCTTGACTATGCTAACCCAAAACATAATCGCTTTAGTTATCGCTTATTAGGCTATGAGCAGCAGTGGAGTGAGCCAAGTAGTACGCCTTATGCAGCTTACCATGACTTATTTCCAGGGCATTATAGCTTTGAAGTTAAGGGCAGTAACAGCGATGGGCAGTGGAGTAATAATATTGCCAAGCTAAATATTAATATCAGTATTCCATATTGGTATTATGCGTTGGCGTGTTTATTAACTTTGTCGCTGCTACTGATATGGCAATTTATTGTATTTAGACGTAAGCAAATAAAATATCTAGAAAAACAGTTGCATCACGATATGATGACCAACTTACCCAACCGTTTAGATTTTCAGCAACAGCTAGCCAGTTTAGTTGCAAAGCCGAATGAGAAGTTTGCATTAATCGTAGTTGATTTGGATCATCTTAAGGATGCAAACGATATTTATGGCCATAAGACAGGCGATGAATACATTAAAATGGCTGCAAAAAGGATGTTAGCCAGTATTCGTAAAAGGGATTACTTAGCTCGATTAAGTGGGGATGAGTTTGTCATTTTGCTTAACCGCTATAAGCTCGATGAAGATTTATACAAGGTAGTGAATAGAGTAACAACTAGCCTGTGTGAGCCTTATCAATTATCTGGCGTGAGTGTTACAGGCTCGGCAAGTTTAGGGGTGGCTCTTTTTCCAAAAGATGGCACTAACGAACATGAGTTATTTATTCATGCAGATAGTGCTATGTACGAAGCTAAAAAAGCCGGCAAAGGGCAAGCTTACTTTTTTAACCAAGTATTGAAAGAGAAATTAGCTGAAAAAATTAAAATTAAATCAAGCCTTAAACATGCCTTAAAAAATAACGAATTTGAGTTATATTATCAGCCTAAAATTAACTTAACGAGTGGAAAAATTGCCGGTTTAGAAGCGTTAATACGCTGGCACCACCCAGAAGAAGGTATCATTTTACCCGATAAATTTATTACCGAAGCAGAAACGAATGGTTCGATAGCTAACATTGGTGAGTGGGTCATTGACACCGCATGCCAACAGGCTGCACAGTTGCATGCTAAAGGCCTGTTAACGGCTGCTGTGTCGGTTAATATTTCGGCAAAGCAAATATATACGAGTGATATACTTACAATAGTTAGTAAGGCCATAAAGCGTACAGCATTACCTGCGCAGATGCTTGAGCTGGAGATCACCGAAACACTACTGATGGACGACAGTGATGAAACCCATTTGTTGTTGCTGGCACTAAAAGAGCTGGGAGTCACGCTTGCTTTGGATAACTTTGGCTCCGGCTATACCTCATTAAACTACCTTGCTAAATCCCCGATCTCTACTTTAAAAATAGACCGTAGTATTATTAACTTGGCAACGGAGCAACAACCATCACTGCTAGTATTGCGTAATATGTATTCTTTAGCGCATTCGATGGGCTTGACAGTGGTTGCAGAAGGGGTTGAAACCCAGCAGCAAGCCGATCTACTACTACAATATAAAGATGATTTAGTACAAGGGTTTTTATACTCTCGGCCAATGCCTTTTCATAGCGTATTAAAATTATTGGCACACGCGCAACAGCTGCAATAGTTATCTATGCTGCATTTAATATACTGTAAGCTTAACTACCGCTGAGATAATCAACATGCCGCCACTCAAACGGCAGCATGTGTAATATATTCTAAAAATGCCGTCAATTTAAGCTATTAGCCACTAATAAAAGGCAAGCTTAAATAAAGTTGAATAATCAGTGCGTTGGTTATATCAATAAAAAATGCGCCCACCAAAGGCACCACTAAAAATGCTTGTGGGGAGGGGCCGTAGCGTGACACTAAAGATTCCATATTCGCCACTGCGGTTGGTGTTGCGCCTAAGCCAAAACCACAATGGCCGCCCGCAATAATGGCGGCATTATAGTTTTTACCCATCACTCTAAAGGTAATAAAGTAGGCAAACAGCATTAGCATCATGGCTTGTACTAAAATCATAAAGATCATGGGGCCGGCTAAACTGAGTAGCTCCCATATTTTTAATGACATGAGCGCCATGGCTAAAAACATCGACAGTGCCATGGTGCCCCATAAATCGATACACGCGCGGCTAACTTTATATACTTTAGAAAACTCAGTCAGGTTAGTAATAACAACACCAATCAATAATGGAATTAAGAACGCGGGTAAAATAACGTCAATTGCTTTGAGTGATTCGTAGCCCATACGGCCTAAGTACATACATAATAAAATAATAAATAAGGTTTCCATCATTTTACGTGGCGTTACTAGGTCGTGATCGTCAGGGTCAAAGGTAACGGTGTCATCGCGCTCTTCGTGATAGCTACTATCCGCTTTTAAGTTGTACTTATTAATGAGCCGCTTACTAACGGGGCCACCCACTAAGCCGCCAAGAATAAGCCCGAGCGTGGCGGCTGCCATTGCCAGTTCAAATGCGCTACTTTGCATGCCATATTCATTAATGAATAAATCAGCGTAGGTGGCGCCACTGCCATGGCCGCCAGAAAGAGTCACTGAGCCGCCGATTAAGCCCATTAATGGCTCCATGCCGGTGGCTGCGGCAATTGAAACCCCAACGGCGTTTTGTACTAATAAATACAGTGTTGCTACGCCAAGAAACAGCGCCACTTTAGGGCCGCCTTTTAGCAGTAAGCTAAAGCTTGCGCCAAGGCCGACGGTGGTAAAAAATAGGGTCATTAAGGGGGTTTTAAAGGTCATATCAAATTGAAAGTTAACGTCAAAATAGATATGTAAAATAGCGGCAATAATAGAAAAAGCGATACCACCGACTACCGGCTCAGGGATGTTGTTATCTTTTAAAAAAGTAATTTTGCTATTGAGGTAATAACCTGCAAAAAGAATTAATAAAGAAACAAGTAATGTTTCTATGATAGAGATTTCAATATTCATAAGCGTATTTAACCTTTTTAATACGGTATATTTTCATTTGCATATGACTCAAGTTTACTTTGTAAGCAATAATCAAAAAATTAGCAGTTAAAAACTTTAGGGTGGCATAAGCAAAAGCAGCACCTTGCGACCTAACAAATCACTAACAAAAAATGGGCAAGGTGTAATTTTAAGGAGCGGAGCTTAGCATATACCCGACGCCAAGCAAGCGGCATATTTTAACTTTGTAGGTTATTTGGTTTAAAATTCAGCAATTAACACCGAGTTACAGCTAAGAATCGGCGTTTATGAATTTTTATTCTTATTAAAGTGAGCTTAAAGTTAAGCTAAAACGCGCTGCAATAAAGCTTTTAATACCATTGGTACGCTCAAAAAGTAGCCGCTGTGTATATGCATTCATCATAAGTATGCTGCACAATTAGTCTTGTGTTACTGACCCGTGGCTGAGTGTTAGCGTTTTAACATTTGTTGTACTACCTAAGGGCAATAGCAACGCGTTTAGTTAATCGCCATTATAGGGTAATTATTCATCATCAAGGTTAACTATGGAATTATTCACGGCTGAGCTTTTAACTCCATTGAGCGCCATAATGCTCATAATTTTGGCGGGGGTAACCTCATTTGTTTCGGCTGCTTTTGGTGCCGGTGGTGGGCTCATGTTACTGGTTGTAATGGCATCGGTAATGCCCATGGCGGTGGTGGTGCCGGTACATGGCTTAGTGCAGTTGGGCTCAAACGTGAATCGCTTAGCACTGAGTATTAAGCATATTGATAAAAGTATGTTTATTTATTTTACCTTAGGCGGGGCGATTGGGGCGCTGTTATCGAGTGCTGTAGTTGATGATATACAACTCGATAGCATGAAGTTAGGCGTCGCTATTTTTGTTATTTATTTACTGTGGGGTAAAACGCCCCGCTTTAATAATGACTCACGAGTAGGGCGTGTTATTGCAGGAATGATAACGGCGCTAATCTCTATGTTTGTAGGGGCCAGTGGGCCTTTAATAGCCAGTTATTTACACATTAATAATTACCATAAGCTAGCGTTTACCGCGACCTTTTCAAGCATTATGACATTGCAGCATATACTCAAGGTGGTGGTGTATTTTTTAGTCGGCTTTAGCTTTTGGCAGTGGTTGCCGTTAGTGCTGGTGATGGTGTTAAGTGGTGCTATTGGCACCTGGTTAGGTATTCGGTTATTGCAGCACATGTCGACGGCGCGCTTTAAGGGGATTTTTAAAGTGATTTTAACACTCCTTGCGCTGCAGTTAGCGTGGCAAGGAGTGGATAAGCTAATGAGTTAGTTGCATTAGCTTGTTGCTAAACACAGTGGTTATTTTACCGCGGCTTTAATCGGTTTATCGCCATCAAATAATTCGAAAATACAGCTACTATTGCAGTGATGTTGCGCAATATTAAACAGCACATGCGCGACGTTTGCTCGGCTTATTTTTGCATTTGAACGATCCGTGGGGCGGGTGGTGCTAATAAGCATGGATGCCGGTTCGTTGGTGAGTGCACCTGGGCGTACTATGGTGTAACTAAGGCCGCTGTTGATCAGGTATCTGTCGGCCATATGCTTTGCCACTAAATAGGGTTTAAGATCACTTTGGATGGCATCGGGATCGTCTGCCCCTAATGAGCTCACCATAATAAAGTGTTTAACACTGTGCTCTTTGGAATAGTTAATGGCTTTAGTGGCTGCCCATAAGTCAATGAGTAGTGTTTTATCAGCGCCGGTGCCGCCACCAGAGCCCGCGACAAAAATAACTTGTTCGCAGTCTTTAACCACCTCACTAAAGTCACTTTCTAAGTCTTGCTCTACAACCGTTAAGTGCACGCTATTTAAATCACTTAATTTATCTTTATCGCGAACTAAAGCGACCACATTATGTTCATCTTGCAGTAGTAACTCGGTGGTCATTTTACCAATCTGCCCACTAGCGCCAATAATTAAGGTTTTACTCATCATTAACTCCTAAATTTGTTTGCTAATTCAGCTTACCCTAGTTCGAGATGCGTTGATATATTTTTAAAGTATAGCTAACTGGTTAAATTTTATTACGAATTAAATCACGCACGATAAAACGCGCGGGGTGTATAGCTTGGCTAACACGTTCACTTAATGGCCGTGGCTCGTTGTTTAAGCTGCTAATTAAGTGCTCACTGGCAAGTGGAGCACTGCATAAAGCGCGAGCACCAAAACCGGTAAAAATGTGCAACCCCTGCTGTGGTTGTTGCAGCGGCAAATACTGGTAGCGTTTACCCAAACGTAAATTAGCAAACGCGGTGCTGTAGTCACTTTGCTCAGCCCATTGCCCTGCCATCGGCAGGTGATCGATAAAGCTACAACGCACAGCCGCTTTGGCTGAGCTTATTTCCCCTAAACTTGTTGCAAATTCACTGTGCTGATAAAAACTAAGCAACTGCTGGCGGTTTGTAAGGTTATCTTGCTCGGTGACTGCGCGGCTCTTGGTGTTTTTTTCAAAGGTGGCACCCATGCAATGATGTTGTTGATAGACAGGGGTAAAGTAGCCCTTATGACACAACACGGTTTTTAATTGCGCAGAGTGTGGGCTGGCTTTAACATGCGACACTTGCCCACGTACTCCCACAATGGGCAAAGACGAGGTTTGTACAAAAGCATCGCTGTGCTCGCCCGCACAAACAATAACATCGCTAAACGGACCAAACTGCTCACCTTTGCTAGATAGCAGCCAACCTTGAGAGGTTTTTTCTAGTCGCTCTATGTGGCAGTTAAAATGCCGTTTATACGGCATTAAACTATCGGCGGCATTGAGCATGGCGTTAACCAGTTGTGGCGGGTTAACCCACCCCCCTAGTGGGAAGTAAACACCAGAATAGCCGGTACTGACTCCGGCTATTGCATCCCCTTGGGCGGCCGTGACAGGGCGCATGAGTGCGTCGGGCCATAATTGTTTGTCGGCTAAATTTTGCTGACGTTCTGCAAGTGGTTGTTTAACCGCATGTTGCAGTACGCCACACCAGTCATGATCAAAACTAAAGCCGCTATTAAGTAACTGCTGATAAACACGTTTGGCATACAAAAAACTGTGGGCGAATAGTTCACTGTGCGGCGAGTTTTTGGCTTGTAAGTGCGGGTAAAGTGCACCTTGTACGTTATGGGATGCACCCATGGCCGGTCTTTCATGCTGGCAAAATAGCTGACTGTGAATACCCCGCTTAGCCAAGCTGTATAAAATACAGCTACTGGCAATGCCGCCACCAATAACGGCCACATTAGTAAGTGCTGCACTTGGGTGCTGAAAATAGGCCGGGGACGATTGCTGAGCGTTCGCTTGCTGCAGCGTACCAATTAGCATCTCACGTTTTTTGCCAAAACCTTTGGCTTTATGCATGGCAAAGCCCGCTGCGATTAACCCCCTACGCACAAAGCCTGCGGCGGTAAAAGTAGCGACACTGGCGTTGTTTTTTGAAATATCAGCCATGGCGTTAAACAGCGGTTGTTGCCACATATCAGGGTTTTTGCTCGGTGCAAAGCCATCTAAATACCAGGCATCTACCACCCCAGAGGCTGGGTAACTCATGCTATTTATGGAATCGATTACATCACCAAAGTATAAATCTAATACGATGGCACCATTATTAAACTCAAGCCGATGACAACCGGCTAAGGCAGTAGGGTACTGCGCGATGAGTTGCTCACTTAATGTCTGCAGCGAAGGCCATACGCTCAATGCTTGGCGTAAGTCGGCAAGTGTTAATGGGTACTTTTCAAAGGAAATAAAATGCAGCCGTTTTACACCTTGCGCCGTGTGTTTTTGACCTTGTTGGTGGGCAAGATGGTGATTAAACTGTTGCCAACTATTTAAAAAATTAAGGCCGGTGCCAAAGCCGGTTTCGGCAATAACAAAATGTGCTAAGTCATGCTGTTGTAATCGTGACGCGATATTATTTTGCTGATAAAAAACGTAATGCGATTCGGCTAAACCATCATCATTAGAAAAATATATGTCGTCGAAGTCATTGGCAGTGGGAGTGCCTAAATGATTAAAGTGGATTTTGGCGTTTTTTATCATCAGCAAATATCAATTTAGTGCAAAAGTTTTTTATTATTTTACGGGTTTTCTTTGAAATAGTCTGGCGTTATTTATATGCTAGAGGTTCAGAGTACAAGTGTACGCTAGAAAGCTGACCACTTAGAGATTAAATTCAGCGTAAAATAGAACCAAATTTAGTATTTAGCTAAGGGAATTACCCATGAGAAGAGCCGTTATTACGGGTATTGGTGTTGTATCAAGCATCGGTAACAATAAAGAAGAAGTGTTAGAGTCATTAAAAGCGGGCCGCAGTGGTATAGCTTTTAATCAAGAATTTGCCGACTACAAGTTACGGAGCAATGTATCAGGTAAAATTGATTTAGATGTGAAAGAGCTTGTTGACCGTAAAGCCATGCGCTTTATGGGAGATGCGGCTGCTTATTCTTATATTTCAATGGCGCAAGCAATTGAAGATGCGGGCTTAACCCCAGAGCAAGTATCTAATGAGCGCACGGGCTTATTAGTTGGCTCAGGCGGTGGTTCATCGAAGTGGCAAGTAGAAGCCGCTGATATTTTACGCGAAAAAGGCGTAAAGCGCGTTGGCCCTTACATGGTGCCACGTACAATGGCGAGCACCACGTCGGCGTGTTTAGCAACGCCGTTTAAAATTAAAGGCGTTAACTACTCAATTAGCTCAGCATGTGCAACCTCTGCACACTGTATTGGCCATGCGGTAGAGCAAATTCAACTTGGCAAGCAAGATGTGATTTTTGCTGGTGGTGGCGAAGAGCTACACTGGACGCTGGCGATGGAATTTGACGCCATGGGTGCGTTGTCTACTAAATACAACGACACACCTGAAAAGGCATCGCGTACTTATGATGCTAACCGTGATGGCTTTGTTATTTCAGGCGGTGGCGGTATTGTAGTTGTTGAAGAGCTAGAGCATGCCCTAGCGCGCGGCGCGCACATTTATGCAGAAATTGTTGGCTATGGCGCTACCTCAGATGGTTACGACATGGTTGCCCCATCAGGCGAAGGCGCAGTACGTTGTATGCGTCAAGCGATGCAAGGTGTCGACAGTATCGATTACTTAAACACACACGGTACATCTACGCCAGTAGGTGATGTTAAAGAACTGGGCGCCATTCAAGAAGTATTTGGTGGTAACTCACCAATGATCAGTGCGACTAAAGCGATGACTGGTCATGCGCTGGGTGCGGCAGGTGTGCACGAAGCTATTTTCTCACTATTAATGATGGAGCATAACTTTGTTGCGCCATCAATTAACATTGACGAACTAGATGAGCAAGCTGCTGGCCTGAACATTGTAACCGAGCGTCGCGATATTGAGCTCAATACAGTGATGTCGAACAGCTTTGGTTTTGGTGGTACGAATGCCACTTTAGTAATGAGTAAATATAAAGGCTAAGTTTATCTTTACCCTTTATTTAAAAGCCGAGCATAGCTCGGCTTTTTAGTTTGTGCCTGGTGCCCTTTGTTCGTTACAATAGCGACCTCAATTGCCCGACGGACTTTGTAATGAAAATTCTTGCTGATCAAAATATGCCCTTAGTGGAGCAGTACTTTGCTGACTTTGGCGAAGTAGTGCGTTTTGATGGTCGAAAATTAACGCCTGAGCAGCTAATTGATGCGGATATTTTGCTTACCCGCTCAGTGACTCAGGTGAATAGTGAACTGTTAGCACAGGCTAACAAGTTGCGCTTTGTCGGCACAGCGACAATTGGTGTAGAGCACATAGATACGCCACTATTAACGGCTAAAAATATTGCCTTTAGCAGTGCCCCTGGTTGTAATGCGATTGCCGTTGCAGAATACGTAATAAGTAGTTTATTTGCATTGTGCCAAGAAAATGCAACGTCACTCAATGGCAAAACCATTGGCATAGTGGGGGTGGGTAATATTGGCCAGTGTTTAGCACAAAAGTTGGCAGCCCTTGATGTGACAGTATTGCTGTGCGATCCCATTAAGCACCAGCAAGGCACATTGCAGCAACATGTTGAACTGGATGAACTACTTGCTCAGGCAGATATTGTGACCCTGCACGTGCCACTCATTACCACTGGCGAGCATAAAACACGGCATTTAATTAATCACAGCCGCTTACAAGCTTTAAAACCAGGCACGATATTAATTAATGCCAGCCGTGGCGATGTGATTGATAATCAAGCCTTACTTGCGGTGATGCAACACGGTGCCGAGTTAGATTTGGTGTTAGATGTATGGGAAAATGAACCTGATATCTTAACCGAGCTGCTTGAGCATGTACGCTACGCCAGTGTGCATATTGCAGGGCATACGCTGGAAGGGAAAGCGCGTGGTACGCAAATGTTGTATGAAAAGTATTGTCAGCTAAATGGTATAACAGCAACAAAGACGCTGGATGATTTTTTACCACCACCGGCAATCTCGCAGCTCAGTGTGTCAGCCACCTTTACTGAAGCAGATATATCACGTTTAGTGCATTTAATTTATGACATACGCCGCGATGACGGTATTTTACTGGCAAATTTAGCCAGTGATGGCTTTGATAGCTTACGGAAAAACTACCCATTAAGACGTGAATTTAGCACGTTAACATTAACTGGTGATAGCCCACAGTTAACCGCCCTTAAGCAACTTGGCTTTACAGTTAGCCACTAATTTAACTAGCGGTGTTGTTTTAATATCGTTTAAAGAGGAAAGAATATGTCGCAAAAATTTAACGTTGTAGTGCTTGGTGCTACCGGCTTAGTTGGCCGTCAAATTATAGAAACACTGGCAGAGCGTAAGTTTCCTGTTGATCAGCTATTTTTATTAGCCAGTAGCCGCAGTGCAGGGGAAGACATTAAGTTTTGTGGTGAAACCATTGAAGTACAAGATGTTGAAGGCTTTGACTTTAGCCAAGCGCACATAGGTTTCTTCTCAGCGGGTGGCAATGTTTCAGAAAAGTATGCGCCTATTGCTGCAGACGCCGGTTGTATTGTGATTGATAACACTTCACAGTTTAGAAATGACTTTGAAATCCCCCTCGTAGTACCGGAAGTGAACGCATCCAGCTTAGCCGATTTTAGAAATCGTAATATCATTGCTAACCCTAATTGCTCAACAATTCAAATGATGTTGGCGCTAAAACCAATTTACGACGCCTATGGTATAGACCGAATTAATGTGTCGACCTATCAAGCGGTGTCGGGAGCGGGTAAAGAAGCGGTTGATGAGCTGGCAAAACAAACTGCCAATTTAATGAATGCACGCCCCATGGACAACGCGGTATTTCCCAAGCAAATCGCTTTTAATGTGATCCCGCAAATCGATAGTTTTGAAGACAATGGCTATACCCGTGAAGAAATGAAAATGGTTAACGAAACCCATAAAATATTGGGCGACACTAGCATTGCGGTTAACCCCACGTGTGTACGGGTGCCGGTATTTTTTGGCCACTCAGAGTCTATTAATATCGAAACACGTATGCCTTACGACTTTGAACAAGTAAAGCAGTTATTAAACGATGCCCCCGGTGTTGAGCTAATCGACGATGCAGGGGATTACCCAACAGCGGTGTCGGATGCCAGTGGTAATGACACGGTTTACATCGGCCGTTTACGCGCTGATATTTCGCATCCCCATGGGTTAAATATGTGGGTAGTGAGTGACAACACCCGTAAAGGTGCGGCGACCAACAGTATTCAAATTGCTGAAGAACTCATTGCTAATTATCTTTAATTAACTTAAAAGATAACGACAGATAAAAACGGCAAACCGGTGTGGTTTGCCGTTTTTGTTTGTCGGGTTTGTCAATTTATTGCCGTATCCAGATTAAAAATAAGCCAGTATGTTGATATTGCTGCATTAAGGTATTTTTATTAATACATTTAAGGTATTTATTTTCAAAGTGTTGCGATGGATATTAGGCAGTAACTGGTTTATAGTTTGTATTTGGAATAGAGCTTGCAATAAAAATAGATTGTAATAAAAATGTGAGTCAACCATCTGGTTGATAACGGCAAGAATAATCAATGTTTAAGCGCCCATTCGCGGGAGCTACGTTAACATTTAAACATTAAAGGATCAGCATGCGCGGTTTAGCTACAATTATTATATTAGCGTCTGCATTGATAGTCACTTCTGTTTACTCTCAAAACAGTACCCAATTAAAGGGGCCTAAAGGCGTTGACTACGGTGTGCAAGGACGAACAATAGGGCCCATTAAACCGACCGATACACTTTGGCGTATTGCTGCAAAAGTTCGCCCAGATAATTCCGTCACTATTTATCAAGTGATGCAGGCCTTGTATAACAAAAATCCGCAATCATTTTTAGATCAAAACCTGAACCATATGCAATATGGCGCTTACTTAAAAATCCCCACTTTAGCCGAAATCAACAGTGTTAGCCCACAGTTAGCCAAACAACGCTCAGAGCAAGACGATAAACTGTGGACACAAAAGAAAAATGGCACGTTAACGCAAGCACAAATAAACACCGCGCAAACCCAAGTGACCCAAGCGCGTAAAGTAGACGTAGAAGACGCTAAAAAAGCCATACAACAAGAACTAAACGCAATAAAAACAGATCAAGGCAATAAATTAGTTGAGTTACAGCAGCAATTTAAAAGCTCGGTCAGCAATGTAGAAGAAATACTGGTAGAGAACAGCAAACTTAAACAACAACTCTCGGGTATTTCAAAAGAGCTCGACAACTTGCGCCAACAACTAGGACAAGACAGTGAAATTCAGCAGCAACTCAAAGAGCTGATTGTTAAGCAAAATGAAATTATTGCCCAACAAAAAGAGAAACAAGCCGCGCAGCAGGCAAGTGGTAGTTTTGCCGACCTATTATCGAACCCCTTAGTACTGATTTTATTAATGACCATTCCGGGTTTGCTGATTATTTTTGCCGTGGTGATGTTTTTACGTAAACGTGCCAATAACACAGAGCCTGACAGTCAAAACGATGATGAATTTTTACCGCAAACGCCTGTGTATAACAGCGATGATAACCTAAATACGGAGAATTTAGACGATCCGATTATTCCTGACTCTGATCCACTCGATGATTTAAGTGTTCGCTTAGATGAAGGGGCAGCGGACGATGCGCTATTAGATGACGATGTGTTATTAGATGATGATACCTTAGATGATAGTTTGCTTGAGCAAGATGAATTAGAAAGCTTACTAAGTGATGACATTATTTTTGATGATGAAAATGCTGAAGACGATGAACTGGATATCTTTATGCAGCCAGGATTCGATGAAGCGCCTGATGACAGCTTAGATGAAACCATAGATTTAGACTTGCCCGATACTAAAAGTAACGACGATATTTTATCGGCCGATGAGCTAGATAGCTTATTTGATGAAGACGACAGCCTACCTGATATTGCGCCGAT
This sequence comes from Pseudoalteromonas sp., assembly GCF_041613455.1. Lineage (GTDB taxonomy): Bacteria > Pseudomonadota > Gammaproteobacteria > Enterobacterales > Alteromonadaceae > Pseudoalteromonas. The sequence continues at coordinate 15,236 of NZ_JBFJHD010000022.1, forward strand.
ACCGGCAACCGCTAAAAATGACAGTGCAGAATCAAACGATGAGATCTCGGCATTTAGCGAAGAGCTGGCGAATGAAGACTTTGATATTGATGACATATTAGATGCCGAACAAGCATTGCCAGCCGATGATAGTGCTGATGATAGTGCTGATGATTTAAAGTTAGACGATGTTGAGAGTTTAATCGATGAACCAGACGCCGCGCTGGATGATGTAGATTTAGATGATCTGGATTTGAATGATGATTTAGATGATCTGGATTTGAATGATGACTCAGCTGGTATTGAAAGTGAAAGCGCTGCTGAAAATACGCCGAATGAAACCGTCACTGAACAGCAACACACTGCCCAGAGCGCAGATAAACTGCCCGCGGTAGACGAAGACATTGCGCTTGACGATATCGACGCGCTAATCGATGAAGAAGATGACGCGCTGGATGATGTAGATTTAGATGACCTGGATTTGAATGATGGCTCAGGTGGTATTGAAAGTGAAAGCGCTGTTGAAAACACGCCGGATGAAACCGCCACTGAACAGCAACAAGATGCCCAGAATGCAGATAAACTCCCCGCGGTAGACGAAGACATTGCGCTTGACGATATCGACGCGTTAATTGATGAAGAAGATGACGCGCTGGATGATGTTGATTTAGATGACCTGGATTTGAATGATGACTCAGCTGCTATTGAAAGTGAAAGCGCTGTTGATAACGCGCCGAATGAAACCGCCACTGAACAGCAACAAGATTCCCTGAATGCAGATAAACTCCCCGCTGTAGACGAAGACATTGCGCTTGACGATATCGACGCGCTAATCGATGAACCAGATGACGCGCTGGATGATGTTGATTTAGATAATCTGGATTTGAATGATGATTTAGATGATCTGGGTTTGAATGATGACTCAGGTGGTATTGAAAGTGAAAGCGCTGCTGAAAACGCGCCGAATGAAACCGTCACTGAACAGCAACAAGATGCCCAGAATGCAGATAAACTCCCCGCTGTAGACGAAGACATTGCGCTTGACGATATCGACGCGTTAATTGATGAACCAGAGTCTGAGCAGCCACAGAAGACTGAGAGTAATGCGCAAGTAGGCTCGCCAGTTGCCGACGAACTTGATGACGTAGAGCGTGATGACTTTAGCGACACGTCACCCGCTTTACTCGACGCAGAAGATGCGCTTGAAGAATACAATGATGATAATTTAAAAAGCGTTGATGAGTTATTAAATGAGCTGCAGCAAGTAGAAGATGAAGAACAGGCTATTAACGCTGAGCAATGGCAACTTGATGAGTTAGATGACGATATTGAAGAAGTTGAAGTTGATTTAGGTGATGATCCGCTCGCCGCTGAGCACGAAGAAACTGAGCCATTAGATGAGGATCTAACCGCGCCTGAGCCGGCACAAGCACAGCAAGATTATACCGAGTTAGCGCTGGATGATGACCATATTGTTGCTGGCGAAGAGCAGTCGGCACTACTGCCCGAAGAGCTGCAGGGTGATGACTTAGATGGTGAAGCGAAAGGAATGCCATCGAGTCAAGCAGAACAAGACTTGGCGAATGCGTTACTCAACGAGGCGAGCTTAGATAGCCTAGAAGCTGATTTTGATGATGAATTACTGCTAGATAATGATTTTTCAGCATTTGATAGTGAACTGGACAATGAACAGCAACCGTCAACAGCTGACAGCCAATTCAATGATGACGATTTAGCGGCGTTACTCAATGAAGTTGAGCAAACTCATGATGAACAATTAACGGCAGTTGAAAACAGTGATACTGAGTTTGAGCAAGCAGAGCTAGATGAGACATTGAGTAATCAGCTTGATGATGAACAAACAAATGCCGATCGCGAGGCTGAGTTAACTCAAGCAGATGATTTGGATCACCATGCAGTCATGGTGTCGGATGATGAACTTGATGATGAGTTTATGGCCGATTTATCGCAAACTGATTTTGATTCTTTACTCAATGAACTCGCTGAGCCAGAAGATTTACAGCTAAACGACAGCAGTGAGTATGATGTTGACTTTAATACGCTATTAACAGACGAGCCACTAGATGACGCAGTAGTTGGTGAAGAAGTGCTTGATAAAGCGGCAACGGATAGTACGGCAGATGCCGCTGCGGTAGATGAAGAGGTATTTGTGGATATTGACTCATTACTTGATCAAAGTGACGAAGCGGAACTCGATCATGAACCTTATGATGAAGTTAATATGGACGTGGGCCTTGGCGAATTTGATGCTTTACTTGCGGGCGACAACCCCACTGATGTTGATGCCGAAAGCGGTGGTTACTCGGCTAAATTAGACTTAGCACGGGCTTACATTGAAATTGATGATTATGAGTCGGCGCTAAAAATCGTCAGCGAGGTGATTGATAAAGGCCCTGAAGAAGTGCAACAAGAAGCACTGAGCTTAAAAGCCAAACTCAAATAAATAAACGCAACAAAAAAACCGCAATTGGCCATGCTAACTGCGGTTTTTTATTATCTATTGAAAGCAAAGCTGCTCTGTTACTTTTATTGCATCGCCAGATAGCATAAAATGCCCCGTTCATTAGCACAGTAGGTAAAGCAGTAATTATGCGAGTAGCACTAGGAGTTGAGTACAATGGCGCACGTTATAGTGGTTGGCAGCGTCAGTCACACGTAAATAGCGTACAACAAGAAGTAGAAACGGCATTGTCGCGTATTTGTAACCATCCGGTCGAGGTTGTTTGTGCTGGACGCACCGATGCTGGGGTACATGGCACTGGCCAGGTGATTCACTTTGACACCCATGCCGATCGTGAAATGGTTGCCTTTACCTTAGGCATGAATACCTTGCTCCCGAAAGATATTGCTATTCGTTTTGCTCAACCTGTTGCAGAAGATTTTCATGCACGCTTTAGCGCGACGGCTCGTCGCTACCGCTATGTTATTTATAACTATGCGTTTCGTGGCGCGGTGTTAAATGAAGGGGTGACGCATTTTCACCACCCACTTGACGAAACGAAAATGCAACAAGCCTGTCAGTATTTGATTGGTGAGCACGACTTTACGTCTTTTCGCGCACTGCATTGCCAAGCCAATACCGCAACTCGCACCATTCAGCATTTATCGGTACAACGCCAGGGAGCGTATGTTGTCATTGATATAAAAGCGAATGCCTTTTTACATCATATGGTACGTAATATTACCGGCTGTTTAATGGATATTGGCCTCAATAAGCAACAGCCCGAGTGGCTAAAAGAGTTACTCGATATAAAAGAGCGGGCAAAGGCCAGCGCTACGGCAAAAGCGGCGGGATTATATTTAGTCGATGTAGACTACCCCGCGCAATTTAATATCCCTAAAACACCGCTCGGGCCGTTATTTTTACCCGATAGCAGCGAATAGCCACGCGGTTTTTAGCACTTTACCTAAGTACGGCAACTACTAAGACCAGTTTTTTATACCGTGTTAGTGTAATTCATGTTTTAATTGAGAAAATTTGTTTGCATGGGTGACATGCAAGCTCGCGACACAGAATAGCATTAAGAGAGTTGCAAATGAGTTGGTTAGAAAAGATCTTACCTAAGACGACTAAAGCATCAGGTCGTAAAGAAATTCCAGAGGGTGTTTGGGCTAAGTGTACATCGTGCGATTCAATTTTATACAAAGCTGAATTAGAAAAAGCATTAAATGTATGTCCTAAGTGCGATCATCACATGCGTATTAGTGGACGTAAGCGTCTTGAGTGTTTTTTAGATGAAGGTGACCGTGTTGAGCTTGGCACCCAGCATGAGCCTAAAGATGTGCTTAAGTTTAGAGATTCAAAAAAATACTCCGACCGCATTAATGCTGCACAAAAATCAAGTGGCGAAAAAGATGCGCTAGTGGCGATGAAAGGCAAATTAAAAGGCATTCCTGTTGCCGCAGTTGCATTTGAATTCTCGTTTATGGGCGGTTCAATGGCCTCTGTAGTGGGTGCGCGCTTTGTTGACGCTGTCGATCAGTGTTTAGAACACAATATGCCACTTATTTGTTTTTCGGCATCGGGCGGTGCGCGCATGCAAGAAGCGTTAATTTCATTAATGCAAATGGCAAAAACCAGCGCAGCTTTAGCTAAAATGACAGAAAAAGGCCTGCCGTTTATTTCGGTGATGACCGACCCAACCATGGGCGGTGTTTCGGCTTCGTTGGCAATGCTAGGCGACATTAACGTGGGTGAACCAAAAGCATTAATTGGTTTTGCTGGGCCACGTGTTATTGAGCAAACAGTGCGTGAAACGCTACCAGAAGGGTTTCAACGCAGTGAATTCTTGCTAGAGCATGGCGCAATCGACATGATTATTGACCGTCGTGAGATGCGCGATACCTTAGCGCGTGTACTTGCTAAATTTATGAACTTGCCTTCTACAGAACAAGAGCATAGAGTAGCGTAAATTTCAGCTTACTGATTACACGTTATGACAAAAACGATCCCTAGCCAATCATCAAGCCTTGATGATTGGCTTTGTTATTTAGAGAGTGTTCACCCAGCGAATATCGCCATGGGATTAGAACGCGTTACTACGGTTGCCAATAATGTTGGCCTGTTAACCTCATCCAGTAAAATTATCCTGATTGCTGGCACCAACGGTAAAGGCACCACGGCGCGCTGCCTAGAGTCACTGCTGCTGGCACAAGGCTACAGTGTGGGTACTTACGCTTCACCTCATTTAATCCATTATAACGAGCGCGTGCGCGTTAATGGGCAAGAGCTGAGTGATCAATACCATATTGACGCCTTTCATTTACTGGAGCAGGGCCGCAAAGACACTCCACTGACCTATTTTGAATACGGCACGTTAGGTGCACTGGCTATTTTTAAACGCTGTGAGGTTGATTACATCTTATTAGAGGTGGGCTTAGGCGGGCGCTATGATGCCACTAATATTGTTACCCCTTTTGCCAGTGTGATTACCACCATAGATTTAGATCATAAAGAGTATCTAGGTGATACCCGAGAATTGGTCGCTTATGATAAAGCCGGTATTTTTCGCAGCAATACCCCAGCAATTATTGGTGATTTGGCTATTCCGCATACCATGACCGATTACGGCAACGAAATTAATACGCCAATGACGTTATCGGGACGTGACTTTACTTTTACAGAGCATACAGACTCATTTAGCTGGCATTATAAAGAGCATAATCTGCGCTTTGATAAGCCGGCAATACCGAGTCAAAACGCCGCAACCGCATTAACCACACTCAGTGTGTTAAATTTACTGCCAAGTGAGTCGGTGATCAGACAGTGCTTAGCTGACTTAGTGGTTGAAGGGCGCTTTCAGCAATTAAGTACTCAACCATTAGTCTATACCGATGTGGCACATAACCCTGAGTCTGCGCGTTATTTAGCAAATAAGTTATCCAGCTATAAAGATAAAGGCTTTAAAATTCATGCGTTAGCCGCTATGCTTGCTGATAAAGATAAAACTGGTGTGCTTAAAGAGGTAAGTCATTTAGTGCATGAGTGGTCATTAGCAAGCTTAGATGGCCCACGTGGAGATAGCGCGACTAACTTACTAAATGCACTACAAAGCATACCGCATAATAATATCAAGCATAGTTATGATAGCGTAGCACACGCACTCAATGTAATTTTACCAAAACAACAAAACGACACTGTTTTGATAATATTTGGTTCATTTTTTACCGTGGCTGCTGCTATTAATTACTTTAAAAAATAGAGAGAATGTCGGTGAACTCAAGTTTTATAAATCGCTTAGTCGGAACAAGTATTGTCGTGATTGCAGCCATCGTGTTTATACCTAATATACTTGATGGCGAAAAAGTACATTACAAAGAAGGCTTTAAAGCGATCCCTGAACGACCTGAGTTCAAAACCATCGACCTCCAACAAGCAATCAATACCAAAGTAGCCGATGCTGAGCCGCTACAACAAGACGTCATTGAAGATATTCAAGCCGATGATGCCGAGTTTGAGCAGCAAATAAGCACAACTGAAAGTGACTTTGTAGCAGAGCAAGCTGTGGTTGAGGCGACTATAACGCCACCTGTCATGGAAAAAGCAGTGGTGGCTGAGCCAATTAAAGCCCGTCAGCCTGAAGAAAACTTAACCAGCATGGCGTTTGTTATCCAGTTGGGGAGTTTTTCACATGCGGCAAATGTAAAAGCATTAAAAGCAAAGCTGCAAGCCAATGGCTTTAAAGTATTTACTAAGCCGGTAAAAACGCCCAATGGCACCTTAACTAAGGTGTTTGTTGGGCCCTCGCTGAATAAAGATGAATTACAAGCGCAGCTCCCCGCGCTTAAAAAGCTCACCAAACTTAATGGTAAAGTCACCCAATTTGAAGTGACCAAATAACCACAATGAGTAGCATTAGCGAGGTTTAGCGACCCACTCGTGGGTTGCTTTTACGTCACGTATTAATGACTGCAATGAATTTAATTTATTGCTAAAAATGACCGTTTTCAGCACTGAGTTATCTCCCGCTTAAACTTGCATATCATCAAGGTTTAGGTATAGAATGCGCCCCAAATTAGCGACTAATTGGTTCTTATGATCTGGGTTGATTACGCCATTATTGGCATTATTGCACTGTCTACCGTCATCGGTTTAATACGCGGCTTTGTTAAAGAAGCAATGTCATTGGCTGTATGGGCGGGCGCATTCATCATCTCTAGTTTGTTCTACCAATATTTAGCTTCCTTCCTAACAACCATTTCTGAACCCCTTTTAAGAAATGCAGCGGCCATTGCCATACTCTTCTTTGCGACGCTATTGTTAGGCGGTTTACTAAACTACATTTTAGGTGAATTGGTACACCGTACCGGCCTATCTGGCACCGACCGTGTTTTCGGCATAGTCTTTGGTGCTCTTCGTGGCGTGTTGGTCGTGAGCGCGTTACTTTTCTTTCTTGATGCTTTTACCGGGGCACCGAATACGAACTGGTGGAGCAACTCTAATTTGATTCCAGAATTTGGCTTTGTTGTTGAGTGGTTTTTTTCTTACCTTGAAAACAATTCGAGCTTTTTAAATTCAGTAAACCGTTAATCGGCGAGGATAAATTACATGTGTGGTATCGTTGGAATAGTCGGAACATCGCCAGTCAATCAGGCGATTTATGATGGCTTAACTGTTTTGCAGCATCGCGGCCAAGACGCCGCTGGTATAATTACCATAGATAACAATACGTTTAGCTTACGCAAAGCAAATGGTCTAGTGAGGGATGTGTTTCACACTCGCCATATGAAACGACTACAGGGAACCATAGGCATAGGCCATGTGCGTTACCCTACAGCTGGCTCGTCTAGCTCATCAGAGGCGCAGCCATTTTATGTAAACTCTCCTTTTGGTATTGCATTAGCACATAATGGCAACCTAACAAACGCAGCCGAGTTAAAAGAGCAGTTATTTTCTGAGGCGCGACGCCATGTAAATACCACCTCAGATTCAGAAGTATTACTGAATATTTTTGCCCATGAGTTAAGTAAGTCAAATAAGCTGCAACTTGATGCAAAAGATATTTTTACTGCTATTACCGAAGTTAATCATAAAGTAAACGGTGGCTACGCTGCCATAGCCATGATTATCGGCCACGGCGTGGTGGCGTTTCGCGATCCTAACGGTATTCGCCCATTGGTATTTGGTAAACGCGAAAGCGGCAAAGGTACTGAGTACATGTTTGCTTCAGAAAGTGTTGCCTTAAAGCAAGATGGCTTTGAGTTTATTCGCGATGTAGCACCAGGTGAAGCCATTTATGTGACAGAAAATGGTGAGTTCCATTCACAAAGCTGCGCCGATAAAGCGTCATACTCGCCGTGTATTTTTGAATTTGTTTATTTTGCACGTCCTGACTCCACCATAGACCGCATTTCGGTATACGCAGCACGCGTTAATATGGGCACTAAATTGGGTGAAAAAATTGCACGCGAGTGGGCCGACAAAGACATCGATGTGGTTATTCCTATTCCTGAAACATCGTGTGATATCGCCCTGGAAATTGCCCGTGTACTAGACTTACCTTACCGTCAAGGCTTTGTTAAAAACCGTTATATTGGCCGTACCTTTATTATGCCGGGTCAAGAGCTGCGTAAAAAGTCAGTACGCCAAAAGTTAAATGCTATCGACCGTGAATTCAAAGGCAAAAATGTGTTACTGGTTGATGACTCTATTGTACGTGGCACAACGTCGGCACAAATTGTTGAAATGGCTAGAGAGTCGGGCGCTAAAAATGTTTACTTTGCATCGGCAGCACCAGAAATTCGCTTTCCGAATGTGTATGGTATTGATATGCCTTCTGCCGCTGAGCTTATTGCCCATGGTCGTGAAGCGGAAGACATCAATGCCAGCATTGGTTCTGATGGTTTGATTTTCCAGTCATTAAAAGACCTAATAGTGGCAGTTGGCCAAGAAAACCCAGAAATCACTAAGTTTGAAACCTCAGTATTTGATGGCGAATATATTACTGGCGACATAGATCAAGATTATCTCAATCACATTGATCAATTGCGTAATGACTCGGCCAAAAGCACGCGTGAAAATGCAATGTCTTCAGGGTTAGAAATTCATAACCAAGAAGAGAATGAAGCAGAATAACATTTAGTTATTATTCGCGAGTTATAAAAAAGGAGCTTATTAGCTCCTTTTTTGTTGAGAAAACAAAGACTACGCCTTATAAAATTAATATTTTAAGTAAACATTGGGCTTACTATACCGTTAGTCCATAAAATCGCCGTAGCGGCTAAAATAATCACCAGTAAAATGAGTCCACAAGTCACCACTGAGCTTGCATAGATAAAGCCACGCTCTTCGGGTATATGCATTAATATCGGCACACCGGTATACAATAAATATACCGAGTAAGCCAAGGCCACCAAGCCGACACACACTACAAACCATAGTTCAGGTAAAAACGCTGCTAAAGCCGACATAAATACCGGTGTTGCGGTATAAGCCGCAAGCTCTAACGACTGCGTAAAAGTAGGGCGAGCGCCAAAAGTTACCCCCATCCAGTGCACTAAATAGGCCAGTGCAAACACACCGCCAATAAGTGCTATGTACATAGCGACAGCAATTAACAGCGCGCTGTCGTGGGTTAAAAATACATCATTACCAGCACCAATACTCCAGCCTAAATAAACTGATGAGTAATAGCCCATCACAGATGGAAACAGTGCTATTAGCAAAATATGCGATAAACTGTAAGTTAAACTTTCATGTCGATTATCAATTGTTTGCCATTCTTCGAGTGGGTGAGCATAGAGCCCCCATAAGTGATTCAGTATCATAGTGCTTACTCCATAAAAGTAACTTATTACTGTTTTAGTTTTTATACTGTTTTATTTTTATACAGTCACTATACAGTTATGGGTCACTTGCCATACAAAGTCAAGTTAACATCGTATTAACGTTTTTCAGAGGCCGTTTTATGGAAAGCAGTATGAATAAATAGTAGGGATAAAGAGTAGGGCTATAACACGGTAATAGCATAATTTCTTCCTGTACAAGCTAAGCTGCACGAGTTGATAAAGTGCAATTGTCACCGTCGGTATATTGCTTTACTTGAGATATTAAACAACGCGAATACATTTTCATGGTAAAATTCTAGCAATGTATATATAGATTGAATTTAATAGCATGTACCAAGAATTACTCCAGCCAATTAGCGCTTTTTTAAAATGCGAAACCCCACAACAGTGGGTTGATGAAGCGGTTAAAAAAGAAAATTTACCCGTCCTATTAATCGATCACTTAATATGTGAGTTAAAGGCGGCGCAAAGTGCTATGTTTTTAATTCGTAAATACGCGGTTGATAAAGACAGTAGTGATGCCTTGCTGGAATGGTTAAAACCGTTTGAAACCTTAATTTATAAGCGTGAAGGTGATTGGCGCGATTTAGCGGCAAAGAATAAGCTCACTAAATCTATCATTCCAAAATCTAACTCGCCGTATGGGCAGGAGTTAATTGATAAAATGGTGATGCTAATAAAAGAAGAGTTACATCATTTTTACCAAGTGCTCGAAATTATGGATGAATATGGCGTGGAGTATAAAAGCATTACGCCGTGCCGTTATGCCAAAGGCATGCTGCGTCATGTAAAAACCTTTGAGCCCAATGCCTTGGTCGATAAACTTATAGTGGGTGCTTACATTGAGGCGCGTTCGTGTGAACGTTTTGCAAAACTGGCACCGCATGTAGATAAGCGTTTAGGTGATTTTTATATATCGCTACTGCGCTCAGAAGCGCGCCATTACCAAGACTATTTAACGCTGGCGCAAGAAATAGCCGACTTTGATATTAGCGAACGAGTGCAATTTTTTGCTGAAAAAGAACGCGAGCTTATTAGCTCAGCAGATGAAGACTTTAAGTTTCATAGCGGTGTTCCGGCGCTCGCGAACGAAGCTTAGTTGCTCACAGCGGCTAATCAATTAGCACGTTTTACTCGTTAAAAGGCGTGCTAATTAACGTTTGCGCCTGTGGAGTAACCACTAAATATGAGCCTTGGCTGTACCAGTCGCCTAATACCGTGCGCGTTAAGGTGTGTTGTTTTACCGTGTAAGTGTGCACATTAGGGCGGTGTGTATGTCCGTGGATCATATTAGTGACGCCGTGCTTAGCAAACGTTGCCAGTACCGCATCCTCCACCACATCAAGTATTTCAAGCGGCTTATCTGCTTGGCTTAGCTTACTTTTTTCTCGCGCATCACGGGCTATTTTTTTACGATACCACAGCGGCATCGCCAACATCAGTTTAGGCCACCACCAACCACGACTTTTACGGCGAAATTTTTGATACTCAACATCTTGAGTGCACATTTCGTCGCCGTGCAAAATCACTGTCGGCGTGCCATACAAATCAATTACTGTTTGTTCATCAAGCAGTGTCATACCTGCCATGGCGGCGTATTTCTCGCGCATTATAAAATCACGGTTACCATGAATAAAATACACTGGCGTTCCACTATCACGCACTGCTTTTAACTGCGCGGCAACGTTGCTACTTAGCTCGGTAATGTAATCATCGCCTACCCATACTTCAAAAAAGTCACCTAAAATATACAGCGCATCAACGTCTTGGTTGAGTATTTTACTGTTCAAAAAGCTAAAAAAAGCGGCGCTAATGTCAGGGCGGTTTTCACTAAGGTGTAAGTCGGCAATAAAGTAAGTTTGGCGAGTCATAATAAAATCTTAAATAAATAACAGCGGGCAAACGCCCGCTTTGTTTCCACAGTATGTGGAATGACGTACTATTAGCTAACAGTCACGTTTTCGATGATCACATCTTCAAGTGGTACGTCTTGATGAAAGCCGTTGCTACCCGTTGCTACGCCTTTAATTTTATTTACCACGTCCATGCCTTCAACTACTTCAGCAAACACACAGTAACCCCAGCCTTGCGAGGTTTCGCTGCTGTGGTTTAAAAAGTCGTTGTTGTTTACGTTAATGAAAAATTGCGCCGTAGCTGAATGTGGATCGGGAGTACGCGCCATTGCTAATGTACCTACTTTATTAGATAGGCCGTTGTTCGCTTCATTTTTAATCGGATCGTTAACGTCTTTTTGTTCCATGCCCGGTGTAAAACCACCGCCTTGAACCATAAAACCATCAATCACGCGGTGAAAAATAGTGCCGTTGTAAAAACCTGAGTTTGCATACTCTAAAAAGTTTTTAACGGTGTTAGGGGCTTCGCTTTCGTGCATTTTAATGGTGATGTCACCAAAGTTTGTGTGTAAAACAACCATGAGATTTCCTGTATCTGGTTTAAATATTGGCGCTATTTTATCGCAGTTAGCGCAGATTAACAAAGTAGATGTTGGCTTTGTTATAAAGCGCTAGAGCAGGGGCTTTTCAAGTGGTAACATAGGCGTTCACGTAACTAGTCAAGGACTCTAAATAAATGGTAAATATATACAACACACTGACACGACAAAAAGAGCAATTTAAACCTATGGTCGATGGCAAAATCGACATGTATGTGTGTGGTATCACCATTTATGATTACTGTCACATTGGCCATGCACGCACCTTTGTTGGCTTTGATGTCATAGTACGTTACTTACGTCATATAGGTTACGACTTAAAATACGTGCGTAATATTACCGATGTTGATGACAAAATAATTAACCGTGCCAATGAAAACGGTGAGTCTATTAACGAGCTTACTGTGCGTATGACTCAAGCAATGCATGAAGACTTTGATAGCTTAAACATGTTACGTCCCGATGTTGAGCCTACAGTAACTGGGCACATGGATGAAATTATTGTGATGGTGGAGCGTTTAATCGCGAAAGGCCACGCTTATGTTGCGGCCGATGGTGATGTATTGTTTGATGTATCTACGTTTGAGCAATACGGTGCATTATCACAGCAAGATCTCTCTATGTTGCAGTCGGGCTCTCGAGTTGAGGTGGCGCAAGATAAAGACGATCCGCTTGATTTCGTATTATGGAAAAAAGCCAAAGCAGGTGAGCCATCGTGGCCATCACCTTGGGGAGCAGGTCGCCCAGGTTGGCACATTGAATGCTCAGCAATGAGCTCACAGCATTTAGGTGAGCATTTTGATATTCATGGTGGTGGCTCTGATTTACAGTTCCCCCATCACGAAAATGAAATTGCGCAGTCGTGCTGTGCAAACAATGGCAAATACGTGAATACCTGGATGCATACCGGAATGGTGCAGGTAAATAAAGAAAAAATGTCTAAATCGTTAGGTAACTTTTTTACCGTACGCGACGTACTGAAACAGTACGATGCCGAATCGGTGCGTTACTTTTTAATTTCGGGGCATTATCGTAGCCAGCTAAATTACTCGCAAGAAAACCTAGCACAAGCACGTTCATCACTTGAGCGTATTTATACCGCGCTGCGCGGTGTTGAGCCAATTGAATGTGAGCTTGAGAACAATGAATTTGTTGCCAAGTTTAGAAAAGCGATGAACGATGACTTTAATACCCCCGAAGCATTACCGGTATTGTTTGAGCTGGCAAAAGAGTTAAACCGCATTAAAGACAGCGATGCCAATCAAGCAGGGCAATTAGCGTATGTATTGCGTAGCTTAGGGGAAGTGTTAGGGGTTGCTCAGCAAGCACCTGAAGCGTTTTTACAAGGCGCGCAAGACAACGACGAAGTGGCCACTATTGAAGCACTGATTGTAAAGCGTAACAATGCGCGTGCCAGTAAAGATTGGGCCGCAGCCGATGAAGCTCGCGATGCACTGAGTGCATTAGGAGTGATTCTGGAAGATTCAGCTGGTAAAACCACGTGGCGTAAAGCATAAACGTTTATAGTAATGAAGGTTAAATTAAAAAGGGTTGCCAAATGGCAACCCTTTTTTAATATTATTGCTAGCACCTAGCACCTAGCACCTAGCACCTAGCACCTAGCACCTAGCACCTAGCTATGATATTTCTCACACGCTTCTAGGGTGTTTTCAATTAAGCTGGCTACGGTCATTGGGCCAACACCACCGGGTACCGGAGTAATAAAATGTGCTTTTTGCTCAGCGGTGGGGTATTCAACGTCACCCACTAATTTTCCAGAGTCTAAACGATTAATACCCACATCAATGACAATAGCGCCTTCTTTTACCCAATCGCCTGGAATAAATTCAGGTTTACCCACGGCCACAACCAATAGATCTGCGCGGCGTACATGGGTTTCTAAGTCTTGAGTAAACTTATGACATACTGTTGTGGTACAACCGGCTAATAATAACTCAAGCGCCATTGGGCGACCTACAATATTAGACGCGCCTACTACCACGGCGTGCATGCCTTTATAACGAACACCAGTAGAGTTAAGTAAAGTGATAATCCCTTTTGGCGTACACGGGCGCAGAGCAGGCATACGCTGTGCTAAGCGGCCAATATTATACGGGTGAAAGCCATCAACATCTTTATGCGGAGTAATGCGCTCAAGAATTTTCTCAGCGTTTAGCCCTGCCGGTAGTGGTAACTGCACTAAAATACCGTCAACTTGTTGATCATTATTAAGCTCATCAATTAGATCTAACAATGCTTGCTCGCTGGTATTAGCGGGTAAATCGAACGATTTAGAAATAAACCCTACTTCTTCACAGGCTTTTCGTTTAGAACCAACATAAACTTGGCTTGCAGGGTCTAACCCTACTAGCACGACGGCAAGGCCGGGTGCACGAAGATTATTTGCTACTCGCTCTGCAACACGTTGTGCAACTGTGCTGCGTACTTGTTTTGCTATTGCTTTACCATCAATGATGTTTGCCGTCATGGGTGACCTTTAATTAGGGTTAATTAACTTGATACTGATACTGTAAAAACGGCATTGCAAAAAATAGGGGTCATAATGCAATAAAGCCAAACACGCTTTATATCAGCCGTTTTTAATATGTGGGCTATTTTCGCAGAAAACCGCTACAGCGCCAAGTCGCTTTTACGTTATAGCACTGTAGATTGAATAAAACAGTTGATATTTCAGCCGGCTATTGCGCTATTTTGAACATAATGGGCTAAAAATGAGCAATTGAATTGTTTTCTTAAAAAAACGTTTGACCTAACCCAGCCAAATCACTATTATGCACCCCGTTGTCAACGAGGTCACTCGTTAGCAATAGTAAGCATCGGCGATTAGCGCAGTTTGGTAGCGCACTTGGTTTGGGTCCAAGGGGTCGCAGGTTCAAATCCTGCATC
>NZ_JBFJHD010000023.1:0-29703 GCF_041613455.1 Pseudoalteromonas sp.
GGAAAAAATAAGTTAACTTGAGGATATCGCGTAGGATTATTACTAAAACAACGGGGTACTAACAAATAAAACAGAACTTCTTTCAAACTAGTATTTTAAATGGGTTATTGCTAACCCATTTAACGGTAGCAATTAGATGCTAACGATGTTTTCAGCTTGTGGGCCTTTTTGACCTTGAGTAACAGTAAACTGTACACGTTGGCCTTCAGCTAAAGTTTTGAAACCGTCGCCAGAGATTGCGCTGAAATGTGCAAACACATCAGGACCAGACTCTTGCTCGATGAAACCAAAGCCTTTTGCTTCATTAAAAAATTTAACTGTACCAGTTGTAGTATTAGACATAATAGAATCCTAAGAATTAATTAAAGTGTGCCTTAAATTAGGCATTTAAATTGGGAGAAAACAAGCATTTAACTGAGGATAACGCGAAGGATTATTACTAAAACAACGTGGTACTAACAAATAAACAGGGCTTTCTTTCACCCGATGACCAACACAATAGAGTAAGTTAGCAGCAGTAGCAAGCTTTATATAATTAAAAGTTATAAAAAATTGCAGTGCTTACTCCTAAGTCTTTGTAAATTAACAGCTTTGTATTTTATTTATTTTAACGGTGCTTAAGCTATGGCGCTATTACGACGTTAGCTTTGTCATCAGTTATTCATAAAAATGATCTTTTTTAGTCACATGCGCTTCCTATAGTGCGGCTGTTGATCTGTTTGTGGTCACACCGCTTAAGCATAACCACTAAATAATGGGAACTAGGATGAAACTTAAAAAAGCCGCTGTGGCACTCGCACTCACATCTGCATTGAGTGCTGTTAGCCACGCTAGTGTACTGCCGCAAAGCCAAAAAGACAGCAGCTGGTATAACGCCGCGCAAACTAAATTAACCACTAAAACGGCGTTAGCAAAATCCCCTAAAGCCAGTAAAGCGAAAAATGTAATTTTATTTGTTGGCGATGGTATGGGGGTATCTACCTTAACTGCCGCCCGCATTTTACAAGGGCAGCGAAACAATCAATTGGGTGAAGAAGGCTACTTAAGCTTTGAAACTTTTCCTTATTCGGCACAAGTAAAAACCTATAACGTGGATGCGCAAACGCCAGATTCGGCAGGCACCATGACGGCTATGATTTCGGGCGTTAAAACCGATGCCGGTGTGATTGGCGTAAATGAAAATATAGAGCGAGGGGTGTGCACCACGGTTGCGGGCAATGAATTGCTAACAGCCACTGAACTTGCTGAAATTAAAGGGCTGGCAACGGGTATCGTGTCTACCGCGCGCATTACTCACGCCACACCTGCGGCCACTTATGCTAAGTCGGCAGACCGCAACTGGGAAGATATTTCCGATATGCCAGCAGATGCCATTGCCGCGGGCTGCAGCGATATTGCCTCACAGTTAATTGATTTTGAAAAAAATATTGAAGCGCGTTTTGTGGGTACCGATGTTGATGGACTTGAGGTGGTAATGGGCGGTGGTCGACGTCATTTTTTACCAAAAGACGCTGCAGCCAACTCAAGCGATGCAATCAGTGCAGTAGAAGGCGATCGTAGCGATAATCGTAATTTAGTCACTGAGTGGCAAGCTCAATACCCTAATGGCACCTATGTTATGGATCAGGCTGGGTTTGATGCCATCGCCGATGATGCCACACAAGTATTTGGCTTATTTAACGAATCACACATGCAATATGAAGCAGATCGTGCCAACGATATAGCCGGCGAGCCGTCGCTGACTGCGATGACGACCAAAGCAATTGAAATACTTGCTAAGCACGATAAAGGCTTTTTTCTCACCGTTGAAGCGGGGCGGATTGATCACGCACACCATGCGGGTAACGCCTTTAATGCGCTTAACGATACCATTGAGTTTGCTAACGCGGTGCAAGCAGCCGTCGAAAACACTAACCCCGAAGAAACGCTTATTTTAGTGACTGCCGATCATAGCCATGTATTTACCATTGCCGGCTACCCAAAACGCGGTAACCCTATTTTAGGTAAAGTGGTGGCGGTTGGTGAAACGACTCCCACGCTTGCAGCCGATAATATGCCCTATACCACGGTAGGCTATGCAAACGGCTTAGGGTTTAGAAACCTAGGCGATGAAACGGATGCCGATGCCAGTTACAGCAGCGCTGCTGTTGCCGGGCGCGTTGAGCTAAAAGGCGTAGATACGGTAACGCCGGGGTTCCATCAAGAAACAACGGTCCCCTTGGCTTCTGAAACACACGCCGGTGAAGACATTTCTTTGCATGCAAGCGGACCCGGTGCTCACCTTGCACAAGGGGTTATTGAGCAAAATGTGGTGTTTCACTTAATTAATCAAGCTCTTGAATTAACTCAGCAATAATGGCGGCTAAGATGAACAAATTAACCATACTTTCTTTAGCAGTAACTCTGGCGTTAACGGGTTGCTCAAGTAATGACGATAGCAGCGAAAATAACACGTTAACGGCCAATACCACCCTTGCAGTGGGCTCTGAGCAATGCGCTAATGGCGGCGTTGTCACACAAACTGGCATTGATAATAATGGCAATGGCCAGTTAGAGAGCAGTGAAGTAACTGCAACTAACTTGGTGTGTAATGCGCCGCTGACTTCGCTGAGCACTGAGCAATTGGCATCACTGACCAATAACAGCTGGTTTAGCGCTGCAGAAACTAAACTCGCAGCAACACAAGCCGCTAATGCCGGCGTGGTTACTGAGTCGGGCAAAGCTAAAAACGTCATTTTATTTGTTGGTGATGGCATGGGGGTTTCTACCATTACCGCCGCACGTATTTTAGCCGGGCAATTACAGGGTGAAATGGGTGAAGAACATCAATTAAGTTTTGAAACCATGCCATATTCAGGGTTTATAAAAACCTATAACGTTGATGCGCAAACACCGGATTCCGCCGGCACTATGACCGCGATTACCGCGGGGGTTAAAACGGATGCGGGCGTTATTGGTATTAATGAAAATGTTGCACGCGGTGAATGTGCTACGGTTGCCGGTAATGAGCTTGTTACCTCGTTAGAGCTGGCGGAAATTGCCGGTAAAGCGACCGGAATTGTTTCGACTGCGCGTATTACCCACGCCACGCCAGCAGCAACCTACGCTAAATCGGCAGAGCGCAATTGGGAAGATATTTCAGACATGCCAGCCAGTGCGGCAGCGTGCGAAGATATCGCCTCACAACTGATTAACTTTGAAAAAAACCTCGAAGCGCGTTTTGTTGGTGTTGATGTAAACGGAATTGAAGTTGTCATGGGTGGTGGACGTCGCCATTTTTTACCCAAAGATGCCGCGTTTAATTCAGCCGACGCAGTTAGTGCGGTAGAAGGTGATCGTACCGATGGTCGTGATTTAACCGCAGAGTGGCAAGCGCAGTACCCTAATGGGCAGTACATTATTGATACTGCAGGCTTTAACGCAATTGATACCAGTAGCACTGAACGCGTGTTTGCTTTATTTAACGAATCACACATGCAATACGAAGCCGACCGCGAAAACGACATTGCCGGCGAGCCTTCGCTATCGCAAATGACCGAAACAGCAATTAATGTGTTAGCTAACAATGACAAAGGCTTTTTCTTAACGGTAGAGTCGGGGCGTATTGACCATGCTCACCATGCGGGTAACGCTTACAACGCATTAAACGACACCATTGAGTTGGCAAATGCCGTGAAAGTGGCGATGCAAAACACTAATCCAGCAGAAACGCTCATTGTAGTCACAGCCGATCACAGCCATGTATTTACCATAGCGGGTTACCCTAAACGTGGTAATCCAATCTTAGGTAAAGTGGTTGGCATAGGTCAAACAGAGCCAAGTTTAGCGGCCGATGATATGCCCTATACAACGCTAGGTTACACCAATGGTGGCGGCTTTAGAGATTTAGGCAATGAAACGGATGCCGATGCCGGCTATAACTTTGCACCCGTGACAGGGCGCGTTGATTTAAGCAATGTTGATACTACAACGCCGGGCTTTCACCAAGAAGCACTTGTACCGCTATCATCAGAAACCCATGCCGGTGAAGATGTCGGCGTGTATGCCATAGGCCCTGGTGCGCACTTAGTAAGCGGGACTAATGAGCAAAGCTTCTTATTTCATGTCATGGACTTTGCCGCTGATTTAGTAACCGCGGCTAACGAAAAAGTAGCGCCATAAATTAACTAACCAGAGCTCAGGTTAACTAGCTAAACAAATAGCCCGCAATACTTTGCGGGCTTTTTTGTGTCATACAAATGCCATTATTAGGCGTTATGTTAGAGCCATAAAGTAATGTTTAACCAAGAGATTAGCCCAATGAAACAGCTATTATTTATACTCTCAGCACTGGCCAGCACTAGCGCGCTCGCTCAGCAGTGCGATATTGATGCTACGCAATTAACAGCCGACTATACAATTACCAATCAGCATAAATCGCAGCAAAGCACTCAGTCACTTACTGTTTGGCGCAACAACACGCAGGTGGCGCATCAAAGTGAAACATTAACTGAGCTTTGGCAGCAGCTCAGTAATAACCAGCTTCGCCCTGTTCGCTATTTTAATGCCGAGCAGCGTGGTATTGAGTACCAACCATCGGAAGTACGCGGTGTGCAAAATTGGAGCGCTAAAAGTCAGCTGGTGGATAACCATTTAATTGCAAAAATGACCCTAGTAAGTACGCAAGGTGAGGGGTGTAATGAAGTAAAAAACTACGCGCTTAATGAGGGCGATAGCCAATTTAAGCTGAGCTTTTTACCGCAAGCAAAATTAGTTAAAACTTTTAGTGTAACCAATAAAAAAGGCCAAACAGAAACGGTGCTTAGCCTTAATCATGTTAACAGTGACGAGCAAGCCATAGCAGCGCAGTTTGCCAACTGGGATCGCTGGCAAACCACCGATTATGCCGACATTGGCGATAACGAAAACGACCCGTTTTTAGCAAAAATGATCAACCTTGGTTTTATCGAACATGGCGCCACCGGCTTTTATAATCAGCAAGGCGAAGCTATTCAAGGTGAGCATCAGCATTAATTTGCTTTTGGCTTAGCAGGGGCTGCTGTAAGCTCATCTTCACAGTTGCCGCTGTCGCAAGTATTTAAATCGCTTTTAGCCTGTTTGTCTTGTTGCAGTACTTGTTTTAAATCATCCATACGTTGGCGCACAGCAACACCATAACTGGCGTCATCGCCCCATAACTCGGCAAGTTGTACTACTGAAGCGCGGTCGTGATCCCTAAATAGTTTACCAGCGCGCTGGGCGTCTTCTTTGCTGTTACCTAGTATTTCTAATGCATCTACCGCTAAGTTAATTGCTGAATCGACCGTTTCGCGGTTAAAGGCATCTACCTTTAAATTAAGTAATTGGTATGCATGGCGGCGGTCTATAGCACGTGCGACAATTTTTAACTGTGGGTAGTTTTTATGTGCCAGCTTAATTATCTCTATGGTTTTGTCAGGATCGTCTATCGCCACAACTAACATTTGCGCAGTATGTGCGCCTGCAGCTTCGAGCAGTTCTTGGCGTGCAGCATCACCATAAAATACCGTATTGCCAAAGCGACGCAGTAACTCTATTTGACTTGGACTGTGATCAAGTACGGTGATTTCGTAGCCTTGAGCGTGTAATAAACGTCCCATAATTTGCCCAAAACGGCCGTAGCCGGCAATAATCACATGCTTTGCTGTGCTTATTTGTTCTGGCTTATCAAACTCGGGGGCTGTGTTACTGCTACGCTTTTGCATTTGCTCGTAAGCCATTAATAATAAAGGGGCGATGAGCATCGAAATAGCCACTACTAAGGTTGTTAGTGCGGTTTGCTCTGGGGTTAAAATACTCAAAGTGCTGGTTACACTTAACAATACAAAAGCAAATTCGCCCCCCTGCGCCAGCGCTAGAGTAAATAACAACTGCTGCTTGTTACTAATTTTAAAGGTGTAGGCCAGTGCAAATAAAATGGCCGCTTTCACTATTATCAACATCGCCACTAGCGCAATCACAGTGGTAAATTGACTAAAAAATAATGCAAAGTTAATCGACGCGCCCACAGTAATAAAAAACAACCCTAACAGCAGGCCTTTAAAGGGTTCTATATCGGCTTCTAGCTCGTGTCTAAATTCGCTTTCGGCAAGTACCACACCGGCTAAAAAAGTCCCCAGCGCCGGTGATAGGCCAATACTTTGCATAACCAAGGCAATGGCAACCACTAAAAACAGTGCAAAAATAGTAAATATTTCTCGTATACGAGTTTGCGCTATGTACCTAAAAATAGGTGCTGAAATATACTTGCCGCTGACTATAATTGCCGCTATTACTGCCACCGACACACCCACTTGTTGCCATATAGGCCAATTGGCAATAAAAGAATGATTAATGTCGGCACTGTTAGTTTGTGGTGCAAATGCGAGTAATGGTAATAGCGCGAGAATGGGAATAATGGCGATATCTTGAAATAACAGCACCGAAAAGGCATTTTGCCCCGCTTCTTGCTTTAACCAGCCTTTTTCTTCAAGACTTTGCAGTACAATAGCGGTAGAAGAGAGTGCCAGCATTAACCCTATAGCTAAAGCGGTTTGCCATTGCATGGTAAACAACCAATAACATGCGGCAAAAATAACAGCCGCGGTTAACACTACCTGCAAACCACCTAGGCCTAAAATAGAATGACGTAATTTCCATAAGCGAGCAGGTTGCAGCTCTAGACCCACTAAAAATAGCATCATCACTACGCCAAACTCAGCAAAGTGCATTACATCGGTTTGATCGCCCACCATAGCGAGGGCATAGGGGCCTATTAGGATCCCGGCGATTAAATAACCCAGTACTGAGCCTAGCCCCGCTCGCTTGGCAATGGGTACCGCGACAATGGCTGCCGCTAAGTAAATTAAAGCTATTTGTAACACGTGCTTACCTTTTTGCAGTTGAGATAAATAGCATGGCTTAGGTTTATAAAAAATACAATGAGTTACGAAAGTAAAAAGTGCTTAAGCCGACAACTAAAGTTCACGTTACGGGTGGCGGGCAAAAAAGAGCGCTTTGATGCGCTCTTTACTGCTATGGTATTGTTTATATAACAAACTGTACTTTTGTTGCAGGAATGAGATTGTTTATGATTTCGCTAAAAAATGTGCTTTTTACTCGCCAAGATGGTGGCTTAAAACGACCAATTATTAATGATTTGTCGTTAAATATTTTACCTGCTGCGCAAATTGCGCTACTTGGTGATAGTGGCTCGGGAAAAACAACATTATTAAATTTATTAGCCGGTTTGCTGTCTCCTGACGCAGGCTCAATTGTGGTTAATGAGCAAAACATTAGTGAATTGAGTGCCAGTGAGCTGGCGCTTTATCGGCGTAAAATAGGGGTTATTTTTCAGCACTACCAATTACTCAGCCCATTAAATGTAAAAGACAATATGTGCTTTCAAGCAAGGCTTAATGGCTTAGCACCAAGCGACGATGAAGTTCATAAAATGAGTAATAAACTTGGCTTGGAAGGTAAGCTTACTGCGATGCCTGAGCAGCTATCGGGTGGTGAGCAGCAACGTGTAGGCATTGGTCGTGCGCTTTTAAATAAGCCCAAGCTGCTATTGGCCGATGAACCTACAGGTAACCTTGATGCAGCCCGCTCACACGACATTGTTACGCTATTAAAAAGCCTGTGCGAAGAGCAGCACATCATCCTCATTATGGTCACTCATAGTCAGCGATTGGCCGATCAATTTACTACGCAATTGTTTTTAAAAGATGGCCAAATTAATGGCTGAAGTTAAACTTATTTTAATAACCTATATGCAGTTTTATCGCCGCCATATAGGGCTGTTATTACTGTTTTTTATTGGTTTTAGTTTGGGCGCGGCGCTACTTACTGCAATACAGGGGTTAAATTTAGAGGCCGGTAAGCGCTATCAACAAACCACAGCGTTAATTGCAAACCCAGTGACGCATTTTGTACGCCCTGTACTGGGTGAAAACAGACTGCCCAATAGTATGTGGTCGCGTATTAGGGCCGCTGGTTTTACGCAGGTTCAACCGGTTTTAGAGGGCGTGATTACAACCGATAAGCGTCAGCGACTCGCTCTGAGAGGCGTAAACTTATTACAGTGGCTTACACAAAATGCTAGCAGCTCTGCAGCCACTAAAAATAATAGCTTTACCGGCTTTGAACAGCTATTCAATACCGTTTATATCGACCCTAAATTAATGCGGCGGCTAAATTTAAAAACCAGCAGTATTAATATAAACACCGGCGATACCACAGGCACGTTCGCGGTAAGTGAATTACCAGGCTTAGGAATAACCATGCTGGTGGATATTAGCCTTGCCGACAAATTACTGCGCGCAAACGGGGCAATTAATTACCTTGAAGTAAGTGGCTTAAATAACAAGCAAGCAGCTCAGTTAAACGTATTGCTCGGTGAGCAAGCACGCCTTGAAGCAGCAAAAGAACAAGCATTTGATGCGTTGTCTGAAGCGTTTTTCTTTAATTTACAAGCGCTGGCATTGTTAGGTTACGTAGTGGGTGCGTTTTTAAGTTTTAATGCAATTAAGCTGGCGTACACTGCGCGCGCTCACTTACAGCAGCAAATGTGGCTGTTGGGCTGTCAAAGGTCGGCGCTAATTAAGGCGCTGGTTATTGAATTAACCTTGCTTAGCTTTATTGCTGCAGTATTAGGGGCGTTATTGGGCGCAGCACTGGCCAATGCTTTGGTAATGGATGTGTCGGCTACTCTTCAAGGGCTTTATCAACTCGATAGAAGCTTTGTGGTAAACCTAGACAGCAATATGATTGCCAGCGGTTTTATACTCAATATTATTGTTTTATTTGGATTTTTAGTCAGCCAATCGGCTCAATTAAGTGCTTTTTTAGCGCGTGCGAAATGGCCACTGCTAGCGTTTGCTATTACTGCAGCCAGCTACTTAGCATTAACGGCAAAGACTAAAATGAGCGCGTTATTATTATGTGTTTGTGTGCTGCTGCTATTTTTTGTGATTACGCCAGCGGTAGTGAAAGCTGTATTTAAACTGCCATGGCCAACACAAAATCCCATTATTCAATGGTTAAAAGCCGACAGCATAGTGCAGTTACCGACGCTATTAAGCTCGGTACTGGCCATTTTAATGGCGATGGGGGCCGCGGTAGGTATGCAAATCATGGTTGGCAGCTTTAGCGACACCCTAGATACACATCTTGAAAAGCGCCTAAGCGCCGATTTATATGTAAGGCCTGAACATAATATGCCAGCTTTAGAGCGTGCTTTTAGTGCACTCCCCGAGGTTGCAAGGGTTGGCGTATATTGGTCGGCTAAAAGTGAGCTTAACACAGCTAAAAATACCATTGCGGTTGATGTTATGGCATTTGGTGCAACGGCCAGCTATAACCAGCACCTTACTTTGTTAAACAATAAAGCAGCTACATCTGCAGTATTTGAAAAAAACAAAAACGGGGTTGTTGGTTGTTTAGTGAATGAGCCTGCTTTGCTGCAGTACCAGCTAAAAGTGGGCGATATAATAACCCTAAAACAGCATGTTAATACGCTGTCTTGCCAAGTACGCGCTGCCTATTACGATTACGGTGAGCAAGGTTTAAATGTAGTGGTAACTACAACAGCGCTATTAAATAGTGGCTTAAATTTCACTGAATATGGTTTATCGCTGTGGTTAAAACCGGGCAGTGACGTTGATGCAGTGAGCGAATATATTCAACAACAGTACCAACTAGATAGCCAGCAAGTGATAGCTAATCAGCAGTTTAAACGCTTTGCTAAGCAGTTATTTGGTAAAACCTTTTATGTTACGCAAGCACTTAACTTATTTATTATGCTTATTGCGTTATTTGGTATGTGGGTGAGTTTTTTAACCTTAGGGCGAGGGCAGTTGCAGCCGATGGCGGTATTACAAACGCTGGGCGTAACTCAGCAGCAGTTACTGAGTGCAAAAGTGTTGCAAACCGCACTGATTATTTTAACTACTTTGCTATTAGCCATACCGCTGGGGCTTTGCCTTGGTTGGGTGCTATTAAGTTATGTAATGCCAATCGCCTTTGGTTGGACTATGGCCATGACCGTTAATTGGCTGCAGTTAGGTGGCTTTACCATGCTGATGTTTATTTTAGCCTTGTTTGTGAGCGCGCTACCGCTAATAAAATTAACGCGAAGCGCCGTTGCTGATAATGTCGCCAGACTATAGGAGTTACATGCATATACTTAAAGTAGCCACTTGCTTTATTTTTATTAGCGCATTAATTGCGTGCCAGCCTGAAGTTGAGCAAGTAAACCAAAATAAGCAGCTGCACGATGGGTTTTCGCAGCAATTTGGTGCAGCAGTCAATAAACGCCAAGGGTTGAGCTTTCCACGCGATCATGGGGCACACCACCAACAAGGTATTGAGTGGTGGTACGTTACTGCCAATTTAACAGCCGACAGTGGGGATACTTTTGGTGTGCAATGGACTTTATTCAGGCTCTCGGTCGATGAGCAAAACACGGCTGCTGAACCATCACCTTGGTGGAATGGGCAACTTTACTTTGCACACTTTGCAATACAAACCGATACCCAGCATCAAGCGTTTGAGAAATACGGCCGTTCGGGGCAAGTAACTATAACCGCACAGCCCTTTGAGGCCCGCCTAGATGATTGGCAGCTAGCAAGTAAAGAGGCAACATTTTTACCGCTTAGCTTAAAGGCGCAGCAAGAAAATTACAGTGCTAATTTAGTGCTGGCGAATAGCCCACTGGTAAAACAGGGTGAGCAAGGTTATAGCCAAAAAACACACCAGGGGCATGCCTCTTATTATTATAGTTATCCGTTTTTACAAGCCAAAGGCGCTATTACTTTTGCGGGTAAAACTTATAATGTGAGCGGTGATGCTTGGTTAGACAGGGAGTGGTCTTCGGCGTTAATCGATTCGACCCAAAATGGATGGGATTGGTTTAGCATTCAAGCCGATGATAGTGAGTTAGGTGCTTTAATGGCATTTTGTATTCGTAATGGCCAACAACGTTATGATTACTGTAGTGCATCGCACATTACTCGCGATGGGCAGGTACGGGCCATTGCAAGTGACGATGTGACTATACAGGTATTAAAAACACAGCAGTTTAAGGCTAAAACGCAGCAAAAAACGCCAATCACTAAAACTTATCCCATTATCTGGTCGCTTAATGTTGAGGGGTTTGAGCCGATAATAATTAAAGCGCGTAACCCCGATTCACGGAATCAACTGAGTATTCCATACTGGGAGGGGCGAATTAAAACTCAAGGTGGTTTCAAAGGCAAAGGGTATGCAGAATTAGTGGGGTATTAAATGTACCCTCAGCGTAGTTTGCATAATAAAAAAGGATGCACACTGCATCCTTTTTTAGTTACTGTATTTTTAGTTCATGTTTTTTTAAAACGCGTAAGTAATATTAGCGTATAACAAACGGCCGTCTAAACCATATGGCGCATACGGGCTATAGGGAAATATTTGCCCAAAGTTAGAGTAGCCTATGTTATCTACGGTAGCTTGTGGGTATTGATCGAACACGTTGTTTGCACCAACGGCAAATTTCCATGTCTCGTCTGGGCGGTATGCCACTTCTAGGTCGGTGATCCACTTAGGGTCTAAGTATTCATCACGAGCGGCGGTTGATGATACATCTGCCACTTCACCGTAACGAGTTGCACGCAGTGTCGTTTGCCATTGGTTAAAGTTCCACACCGCTGATAGGTTCCACTTGCTATCGGGCGTGCCTTGTTCAAAGCGACCTATTTCACGACGAGCAAACACCACATAGTCGTCACCCAGTGAATTTAGCTCGCTTGGGTTGTCATCTACATGGGTAACTTTAGTATCGTTAAAGTTAGCGGCTACATTTAAGCGTACATCACCTAAATCGTTTAAGTCTAAATTGTAAGTGGCAACAATATCCACACCTTGCGTGCGTGAGTCGATTGCGTTAGTAAAGTAGCGCACGCTTTCTGTGTTTAACTCACCGGCAGTTTGCAGTATTTCGACAACGGCATCGCCTTCTAAATTTTCAGACAATACAATACGGTCATCAATATCAATACGGTATGCATCAACGGTTAGGCTAAAGCTGCCTTGAGTATACATAAAGCCCGCGGTTAAGTTTACCGACTCTTCTGCATCAAGCGGCTCTGCCCCTAATGCTTGTGCGGCTGCGGAATCGGTCGGGAATAAACCTACTTCAAACGGCTGATTGTTCTCAAGCACGGTAGAAATTTGGCGGTACGAACTTTGCGCTAATGAAGGCGCACGGAAACCGGTGCTAATTGCCCCCCGCAGTGATAGGTTGTTGTTAATGCTATAACGCGATGCAAGTTTAGCGGTAAAGGTATCGCCAAAGTCGGTGTAATCTTCGTAGCGACCCGCTAATACAATATTCCAATCTGCAGTTATGTAGCTATCAAACTCAACAAATAGCGCTACGTTATGACGGCTTACGTCAGTGACGCTTGCAGGACTAAAGCCAGCAAGTACCTGAGCGCCACCGGCAGCAACTGGGTTACCTTCGCTATCAAGTGCCGTAATATAAGAGGCTTCTTCACCTTGCTCGATTTTATAGCTTTCGTGGCGGTATTCTGTACCTAGAGTAAAAAACACCTCATCCGGCAAGCCAAAATCTAGGCTGGTATTTGCGGTTGCGTTAACTAAAAACTGGTCATAAACCAATGCACCATTATCAAATTCGGTTGGGCTGTTTGCCCCCAGTGAAGTATTAATACTATTAACAACGCCAAAACCAAAGTCGTTACGGCCGTAGTTAGTACTTACATCCCATGTCCATTCACTAGTTTCGCCTGTTAAACCTAAGGCAAATGAATAGTCTTGTACGTCCGTTTCAATTTGCGGTAAAAAGCCATTTGGGTACACTGCTAACACATTACGGCTGTCTTTTGCGCGGCGGTAAAAACCACCCGAATTACCTTCACGTTTCGAATAGCTGCCAAATGAGTAAAAATTTACGTTGTTATCAAAGTCGTAACCCATGTTGTAAAACAGTGCGTAGTCTTCAAGCTCTGCTTTACCAAAGCGGTGGTTGTAACGGTTAATGGTAAATTCGCGTGGGTCTAGGCTGCCATCTTCAAGGCGATCGTATTGCTCGCGCGGGTCAAAGCCAGAGCGCTGGGTAGAGTCGTTATTACGGTACTCAAGTGATACGTTTACAAAGCCGCTATCTGCTAATGCAAAGCCAGAGTTAGCACTCATTGTGCGTGTTGCTCCATCGTTCACTTTGCGGTCAGCAGCGGTATTAAATGCCAGGTTACCGCTGGCGTCGGCGTAGCTGTTTTCTAACTGTGCTACCCCTGCCATTTGGCTGTCGTACTCACCATAGGTGACGCTTACGCTACCGCCCGCTGCGGCGTCTTTAAGAACAATGTTAATAACTCCCGCAATGGCGTCAGAGCCATACTGCGCGGCAGCGCCATCACGCAATACTTCAACACGCTTAATGGCTGCAGTGGGGATCATGTTTAAGTCAACCGCAGTAGAGCCACGCCCTACCGTACCCCCTAGGTTTAATAACGCTCCAGAATGGCGGCGTTTACCGTTGATAAGCACTAAGGTGTGATCGGGTGCTAAACCGCGTAAAACAGCAGGTTTTGCATGGTCTGTGCCATCTGCGAGCGTGGCACTTGGGTAGTTAAAGCTAGGTACTTGGTTGGCTAAAACTTGGCTTATTTCTAGCTGTCCGGTGCTTTGCATATCAGCACTGGTAATTATATCTACAGGGACGGTGCTTTCGGCAATGCTGCGTAAGCTACGACGCGTTCCGGTAACGGCAATCACTTCAATGTTTTGTTCGGCCTGTACATCTTGCTCTGCAGCAAAGACACAAGAATAGGGTGCACTCAGTGCAGAAGAAACGGCCAAGCTAAGTGCTACTTTGTTTGCTGATAATGGCTTTATCATGATGTGGATCCCCTTGGGAGCTGCTGACTATGGGTTTAAAAAAGAGCGCATGATATAGAAGGCGCAACCTGGGTACAAAGATATAAACTATCTAACATATGCTAACTTGTTTATAAGCAAGCCCACTGTTTACGTATATAAACGACGTTTTGATCGCTGCATAAGGTTTTAGATACTTACCTCAGTAAGAAAATAAGCGCGCTTTCTTTGTTACAGCTAAAGCTGTGCCATATATACTCGAAAAAATACACTCGTCTGAGAGCATATAAGCTAAGTTGCTATACCCAAATGGGCTGTGGTGTCTAATTTGCGGGTGGGGTAGACGGTGTTAAAATAAGGTAAATCATTACTAACACTTCTATGGCGGCCACTAAAAAAATGACCCACATAGGCGGCGCAGAATAAAGTAACAACATAAAGCCAATCAGCATGCCAATCGCGGCCGCATATTTTGCTTTAACCGGTACTACTTTATAGCTTTGCCATTGCTGTAGGGTGATGCCATAGCGAGGGTGGTTGAGTAGTTTTTTCTCAAGGGTAGGTGATGAGCGGGTAAAACACGCGAGCGCTAAAATAAGAAATGGCGTGGTTGGCATCACGGGCAACGCAATACCTATTACTCCTAGCACAACGAACAGTAAGCCGACTATTTTAAGCCAGGCTTTTTTGGTACTGAGAAACGCTGCTTTAAGTCTCATATTGATGGGGTTTTCCTAGTTCAGTCGGCTAGTCAATGTTTTAAGTTAGGTAATATATCAAACACTCATATTATAAGGGTAAACATTAAAAAGCAGGCAATAAAAAAGGCAAACTCAGTTTGCCTTTTTAAGCGTATTATAACCCTGGTTATTAAAAGTAATAACCTAAGTTAATATTAAAGCGACGCTCGGTTTCGCCGTCACCGGCAATAGAGCCACCCACAAAAGGTTGGTTACGGGCTTGTACGTAATCGATATAAGTAAATAAGCCGCCGGCAGCAACTGATACACCGGTTACGTTCATCCACGTATTGGCGCTGTTGTCTGACTTATTGTAAATAATACCGTAGTCGTTATAAAACTGTAGGTTAGTTACTGGGCCCCACTCTACCGGTACGCTATAAGCGACGTTAAGGGTACTTGTGGTTGCATCGGCGGCAATAGAATCATAAAAAGCATATGCCCCTACAGCCATGCGATCAACGTCATCAACATTGTAGTTATACTCGCCGTGTTGTAGCTGAATATTCCAATTATTAATGTTGCTATTTAAATGTAATGCCCAAGCGTTATAGTCACCGGCGCGATCGGTGCCATCATGCAGGCCACCCGCTAATGCAGATAGACCAATTTCGGTAGTAACGCCTTCGCCATGCTCAAAGTGGTAGGCATAACGGCCGGTAAAGGTGTTGTATTCGCCAAGCTCTTTTACCGGCTCCGCGTAAATGCCTTCATCGGCAGTACGGCTACCGACAATGTCGTACGAGTAACGGTGGCTGCGATCTTCCACATAGCCGTCAACACCGCCTAGCTCGTCGTTTTTGAAAAAGCCTAAATCAAGTTGCCAGTTGTCAGCCACTTTACGTTTAAACATGATGCCTAAGTCGTGATCGTCTTCTAGGCCAATGTAATAGTTAGTGCTAAAAAAGTAGTTATGCGAGTTATAAGGGTCGTTACCAAATGGCACTTTAGTAATACCCGCTTGCACTTGCCACTCGTCGTTAAGTTGATAACCCGCCCAAGCAGATTTAATCGCGGTCATATAATCAAAAAAGCGGATTTCGCCGCCGAGCAATACACCGCCCACTTCACCCGAAAGGTTTAAACGAAAAATATCAAAATCAAAGTCACCAATCCGATCTTCATTACCATCGCTATAAGAAGTAACACTATAGTTAGTACGAATAGCGCCGCCTACAGTAATACCCGCCGACTCTTTTTCTTCGGCTTTAGCTTCAGCAATCACCGTGGTTTGCTTAGCTTGTTTGGTAATTTGCGCCACTTTTTGTTCGTGTTGCTGATTAATTTTTTCTTGCTTAGCTTTTTCGCTGGCTAATTGCTGCTCTAGCATCTGCATTTGTTGCTTAAGTTGTTTAAGCTGCGTTTGCAGGGTGTCTAGATCGGTAGCAAACACATTGCTTGTTGCACCACCGAGCATTAGGGCGAGTGTTAATTTAGATAGTTTGGTCATAATTGCTACTCAGGTTATTGATTAAAATTTAAGGCGTGTTATACGCCTCGGGTTAAATTTTATGATTTAGCAGCTTGAGTCAGCGCGCCTACTTCTAATAAGGGGGATGCATCGAGTTTATCGGCATCCATCATCGCGGCAATTCGCTGCATCGATGATAATAAAAGACTTTGCTCCCATTCTTCTAGCGAAGAGAACTTTTCAATAAAATGCTCTTGTAGTGGTTGCGGTGCTTTATCAAGTAACTCTTTTCCCTTCTCGGTGAGATATAAACTCACGCGGCGTTTATCCATTTGGCTACGTACTCGGGTTACTAAGTCTCTGCTTTCTATTCTATCAAGAATATTAGTTACCGTTGCTGGGCTTAAATTTACATTTTGCGCAATACGGCTGGCCGTGATGCCATCTGTGTGGGCAACTTCTTGCATAATAAGCAGTTGCGGCCCCGTTAAGCCTGACGTTTTGTTCAGTTGCTTAGAGTGTAAATCAATCGCGCGGATCACTTTACGTAAAGAAACCAGTAACTCGTTATGTTTGTGCATTTAGCTAATCTCGTCGAAAGGGCGCAATGGTTTGCCATAATCGCGAAATGTTACACATCAACTAAATTGAATTCAAATGATATATTACATTTAGCCCTGTTTTATCTGGATTTTATTAGTTTGAGTAGTAATTAAAATGGCTGTTTTTTAGTTTACTTTAGTTATATGTGATTTTATTTGCTTTTGGCTATAGCCGATTGCTAAGCCTAATAAGTATAGATAATGCTTTTATTTTATCAATTTTACCCGCCAGCCATAGGTTGTTTTTTGTGCGCACAATAAACTGTTAGTACAAAGTAATTATTGGCCGCTGCTGCCGCAATCTAGGTTGATGAAAATAAAGCGATCGATATTTAAAAATTTTAGCTTATTATGTATTTATTTATCAGCATATGCGAATGTTGGCGGCCTAGTTATCACGGTGCCGATGTAATAGGAAATGTTATGAAGTTATCACCCTCGGTTAGTATTTGTCATAACGACAGCGGTTTAGAATTTATTAATATAAATAGCAGCCATTGTGAAGCAAAAATATTTTTACAAGGCGCGCAAATTACTGAGTTTACCCCTAAAGGTAAGTTGCCACTGTTATGGGTATCGCAACTCGAAGATTATCAACAAGGGGCCAGTATTCGCGGTGGAGTGCCTATCTGTTGGCCGTGGTTTGGTACGCATGAAAACGCTGATTTTCCTGCCCATGGTTTTGCTCGTACTAGCTTGTGGCAAGCCGATGAAGTACATGAAAACGATAGCGAAATAGTGGTTAGTCTAAAGTTGCCAATGAAGCAGGTAAACCTAGATCTGTGGCCACATCAGTCGGCATTACGCGTTGAATTTGTGTTGAATACGCAGCTACAAGTGCGTTTAACCACCACTAATTTAGGCAGCACGCCATTTAGCTTTACGCAGGCATTACATAGCTACTTTCCAACCTCAGATATTAACAACACCCATGTTGATGGCCTGCAGGGTGCTACGTATATTGAATTTGCTGAGGGGCCAGAGGAGCAAAGTGACGTGGTTACCTTTACCCGCGAAACCGACAGAGTGTATAGCCAAGCTGCCCCGTTACAACGTATTTTTACCCCCGAAGGCATTATTAGTGTAAGCCGTGAAAATTCAAGCTCTTGTGTGCTATGGAATCCATGGATCGAAAAATCAAAGCGGTTATCTAACTTTGCTGATAGCGAGTTTAACACCATGCTGTGTTTAGAAGCGGCCAATGTACGCGATGACGCAGTAATCCTTGAGCCCAAGCAAAGCCATACCCTGATTACAACCATAGCTTGGTTAAATTAAGTGGTTATAGTGACTACTAGTTGCAGTGAGTTGAAGTGATATGACCTTTAAAAATCAGCAAATAACAGACCTGCCGCAACATAAAGCAATTGTATTTAAGCCGCTGGCAGCAAAAGCGTTACTGCATGCTCAGCTTAACTGGTTGGCGTTTTTTATTCCGCTTAGTGTCGCGTTGCTGGTGGTTGGGTATTTAAATGACAACTTTGCCACTCAAGCGCAGCCGTATTTGCTAATAGCTATGCCGATAATTATTACCCTGTGTATGTGTTACAGCGTGCTCAGCATAAAGCTGCAAGGGGTGGCGCTGCGCACCCATGATATTGCCTTTAAAAAAGGCATTATTTGGCAACAAGTGGTTATTTTACCTTTAGCGCGAGTGCAGCATATAGAAGTACACAGAGGGCCTATTGAACGCAAACTCGGATTAGCCAGCTTAAAATTATACAGTGCCGGCGGTATCAGTGCCGATTTACAGATTGGCGGCTTAAGCTACCAAGACTGCAACGATATGCGCCAGTTTGTACAACACTACCGCAACGACGAAAGTAACCAGCAAGAAGCCAGCCTTCATGAGTAACAGCAACAATAATAACTTGCAATGGCAAGCGGTATCGCCGTGGGCGCTGGTGTATTTTATTGTGCACTTTAGTATTCGCTTTATACGCGATGGTATTTTTAACCTATTACCGGTTGCCATTGTGTTTGTTACTCAGGTTGAAAACAAATTACTGTGGGGGCAAGTTGCGGCTGCGGTTGGCGTATCGGCTTTATTACTCTACTCGATGTTATATTACAGAAACTTCCGCTTTTGTATTTCAAATGAGCACGAAATACTGCTGAAAAAAGGCGTGTTTAAAAAAGAGCGCCTAACGCTTAAGTTTGCTCGCGTGCAAAACGTAAACATAGCCGCCCCGTTTTATTTTACACCGGTCAGTTTAGTGAATTGTATTTTTGATGCCGCAGGTAGTGTGGCCCATGAGGTGGTGTTACCGGGGATCAGCAAAAGTGCAGCGCAGCAAATGCGCAACCAAATTTTTGCTTTTAAAGCGCAGCAGCAAGAGAGTGATAATAGTGAGCCCCCTGTGCATACTATGGCCGAAAATAGTGTATTTATTAGCAATACAGAAATCGCTAAATTTGGTTTGATCTCCAATATGGCGATTTTGGCATTTGCCGCTATTGCGCCGTTTATTAATGTGGTTATCGACTTTTTAGAGCACAAGTTAGTGGCTAAAATGACCGGCTTTTATCAGCAGCAGCTAGGCATAATAAGCAATGCAGCCATGCTGGCGGTGATCACGCTGATCATATTGTTGGTAGTCATTGCAGTGTTGTTGTCGGTGGGGATGGCACTGATTCGTTTTTATAATTATCAGCTGTATTTTAAAGGGCAAAAATTTAAACGCATTGCCGGCTTATTAGAGCGCCATCAGCTCTCAATGAGCCTAGATAAAGTACAATCAATAGTGATTAAACAAAACTTAATTGCCAGGCTATTAAAGCGTTTTACCGTTGAATGTTTACAAGCCAGTAGTGGTGGCATGGTTGCAGGTGTGGCGGCAAAAAAGAATAAACAAACCTTGGTGCTGCCGGTATTAAATATTACGCAAGTAAACACGGTGTGTCAGTGGATTTACCCTTGGTTTAATATTAAAAATCAGGCTTTTACAGGTGCTGAACGGGCGTTACTGTATAAAAATTTAATGTTTTATGCGCTGTTGCCAAGTGCCTTAGTGTTTGCTGTTTGTTACGTTACAGAATTGAGTAGTTGGCTCAGTTTAGCGGCACTTGTCGTGTTTGCCGGGCTGGTTACATTATCGTATCAACGCTACGGTTATTATTTGTATGAAGATAACGGGCGTTTTTATATGGTTATTCGCAAAGGATTGATCGGTGTGCATTACCGTGTATTTGAGCTGTATAAAACTCAAAGTGCCCGCAGTATTAGCACCTATTTAATGCGTCGCGCAGGCTTAAAAAGTGTTTATATACAGCTCGCCTCAGGTTACGCCTTCATGCCTTATTTAAAGCAACAGGATGCGGATTTTATTATCGACTTTACACTACAGCAGGTTGAATCCGATCCGCGTAGCTGGATGTAACCTAAGCAATTGTAAGAGTGTAAAAACAGGTGCGCGGGTAAGCAGCAGATGCTGGTTACATTTTTCGCAGCCAACACAAAGTAAATAGTTATAACCTCGATGGCGTGCCCTCAGTCTATTGTCAGGAACAACACTCGATAAAGTTATTTATAGGCAAAGTTATTCACTTACTTGTAAGGACAGTAACTTTGCTTGGTAAAGGTCGAGTTTTTGCTTGTTACGTTCCAGCTTGATTGCTTGTTCAAGTAACGTTTTAGTATGCTGATTATGACCTTGTTGGTGTCGGATTTTAGCCAGTTCTAAATACAACTCTGCAATATAAGGCGCTTTTGTAATGGCTTGCTCTATGTGGTTTTTAGCATGATACAGGCGCCCTGTTTGCACGTCATTTTTCGCCATAACTAATAGTTCATAAGGATCTTTCTCTTTATAAAAAAGCTGTGCATTTAATTGCTCAGCAAGCTTTATATCACCTAACTGCTGCGCCAAAATTTGATAGTTGGTTAGTAAGTTAATACTGACAAGCTCTTGTTTGAGTGCTGCTTGAAATATTTTTTTTGCGCTTTTTAGGTCTCCAATACGTCTATGCATTACTGCAGCTAAGTTAAATATCTCAGGATCTAGAGGGGTGTATTTACTGGCTTGTAATATATTTGAATATGCTAAATCGTACTGTTTAATAGCCAGAGCATCAGCAGCTAAGTTGCTGTAAAATTTAGCAACTAGGTCATTGATATCAGCACTTCCAGAATACATGCTGCCATGGCTGGGAAAGTAATCAATTAATGAACCAGGTCGAACAAAGGTAACAATATTAGCGTCTTTTTCTGGGGTTTCGGGGGCATATACTTTTGTTCTAAAGTGGTTGGCAACATAAACTAAATTACCCTCTTGTGCGTAAACGGGGGTGCTTGTTACCTCTTGAAAGCTTGTCTCTAGCCCTAAAGATTGGGCATAGCTTTGGGTTAATATCGCTAAACTAATACAATTACCATGTCCGTGTTCCAGCGCCTGCATTGAGGTCAAGGTGTCGCCATGGTAACTAAAGTTAGAAAGTATTTTTTCAAGGTAATTAAAGACAATTTTATCTGCACGTATTTGCGATGCATGCTGCTTTCTCGCAAATGCTAAAAACTTTAACTCTTCTGCAGTAGACAGCTTAAAAAGTGTGTCTTTAGTGAGGGTTACTTGTGGTGTAAATAATTTGTGGTTAAGTAGCGACGTAAGTTTTATCTGCGGTTCTATTTGTTGAGTTTTTGTAGTTGAGCATCCAGCTAAAAATAAAAAGCTAATAATTATAAGTACTATATTAATTTTCATAAATCACTCCCTTGTTTTAATTCACATTATAATGCAGGCATGAAATTATCAAGCGTAAAGAGGTTGTTATTTAAACACGCTTGTGCGGCTACTTACTGCACTGACACTTTACTAAAACCTTCCAGCGTTAACTTAACATAACAGTTTTTGTACAGCTAAGTTGCCAGCGGCTAAATAAATATTGGCGATATAGTTGAGTATAATCTGGTCGCCACTACAATGCCGCCACAAGATAAAATCCTTTAAAAACAAATGTTTATTAAATGTTTCCAGTTGAAGGTTTTATTAACACTTATATAACGAGCGAGGTTGCTTTGGCGCATTTTCTGCCTGTATTGTCTGCATTTATTTTAGTCTTTAGTTTTTTACCGTTATTAAATAAAATTCGTAAAAATCGCAGTGTGTCGGGTGTGTCACTGCTGATGATGGCCTTTGGTGTCGCGCAAAGTATTTACTTTATTGTGTTTAATTTATATTTTGCCCGCTTTTACATGGCGCTGCCGTTTGTTGTGACGGGGGGCTTAAGTGGTTTAATTTTATACTACTTTGTTCGCTATAATGCGGCGCGAAGAGAACGTATGCAGCTGCTATGCATGTTGGTTTTTTCGTTACTGCCGTTTTTATTACTGCTCAACCCGGCACTCGACACGGCTAAGGTACTCACAGGACTCACCTTTGTTGGTTTAACGATGAGCTCGGTACGGGTAATGCCACAAACCTATAAAACCATTCGCAGTGGTGATATTAGTAATTTAAGTGCGCGCTATTTTAGCTTGCAGTTTGTCGCGGGGGTATGCGGTTTATTTGCTGAGTTTGCCATGGCCAGCCAAAGCATTGCCCACATACTCACCTTTGTGATGATTTTACTGACCAATGCCGCTCAATTAGGCTGTATTCAATATTACAAAATGCGTCCTAACGCAGCATAAGGTATTCAAAATACAGTGATAATTAACGTTAGTTGTGGCAAGTTTAGGCTATAGATATTTTTCAATAGCTTAAACTATGCAACTAACAATTCATCAAATTGACGCTTTTACTCAAAAGTTATTTAGCGGCAACTATGCAGCGGTGATCCCGCTTGAGTCGTGGCTTAGTGACGCGCTTATGCTTAGCATTGGCGCCGAAAATAACGTCTCCGAAACAGCATTTACCTGCCCACAAAGTGATGGTAGTTTTGCGATTCGTTGGTTTTCACCGTTAATGGAAATTGATTTTTGCGGCCATGCCACGCTCGCAGCGGCTTATGTTTTGTGTGAACAGCATAACCTGCAGCAGGTACGCTTTAAAGCTGCGGCTGTGGGTGAGTTAATCGTTAATAAAAATCACGATGCTAGCTTTACCATGACCTTTCCAAAACAAGCACCTAGCGCAGTGGCAGCCATTCCTAACGCACTGTTAAAGGGCTTATCAATTGCGCCAACCAAGGTGCTTAAAAATCGCCAAGCGTATTTTGCTATTTACGCTAATGAGCAAGATATTCGCGCACTTAACACCGACTCACGGTTATTAAAAAGCTTGTTTCCGCTCGATGTAGTTGCCAGTGCCCCCGGCGATAACTACGACTTTGTGTCGCGCTACTTTTGGCCTGCCAGCGGTGGCGATGAAGATTTTGTGACCGGCTCTATTCATACTGGGCTGGCGCCGTACTGGGCCGAGCAACTGCATAAAACCCGCTTACATGCTTATCAGGCGTCGAGCCGCGGAGGCGAACTAATCTGTGAGGTGGGTGCAAATAATGTCACCATTACCGGACATGCGGTGAGGTACTTAAGCGGCACTATTTATATTTAATTATGCATACCACCACTACTTTTTTAATGGCGGTGGCTAAATTACCCCCCGATTAGTTGCGTGTTTTGTGCAGCCCCCCTTGGCATAAGCTATTTAACAAGCTGATTTTTAGTGATTAATTTTATTTTAACACTGCATCGGCAAGGGGTTAGGTAAGCAGCGCAGTTTAATTGCGTAAAATACGCCCACTTTTAGACATAGTTACTTACAAATGCGCCGTTAATATTTGGTTAAGCTCTGTTATTATGCTGTTAGTGAAATTTTGAGGTAGTTAGGTTATGCAAACAAAAATACTTAAATGGGTTTTTCCTTTTGTAGCACTTGCCATAGGTATAGTGAGCTTTATGGGAATTAACGCGATTGCAGAAGAGTCAGCAGAAAAAAAGCCAGTCGATACGCGCCCTACGGTAAAAGTAGAAAGTGTATTAGCGAATAATCACCAAGTTATCATTAATAGCTATGGCGAAGTTAAGCCATTGGAAAATACTAAGTTGTCGGCGCAAGTATCGGGTGAGGTATTAAGTTGGCATCCTAACTTTATTGCCGGGGGCATAGTTGGCCGTGGCGAAACACTGTTTACCATTGAAAAAGATAATTACCAAGCGGCCGTATTGCAAGCAGAAGCCGAGCTTGCCCGCGCGCAAGCACAACTTATTGAAGAGCAAGCACAAGCGCAAGTCGCGGCCGATGAAGCGGCGCGCTTTCCGAGTAAAACGCGTACCGATTTGTTTTTACGCAAGCCACAGGTGTTAAGTGCACAAGCGGCGGTTAAATCGGCGCAAGCAGCGTTAAAGCGTGCTGAACGTGACTTAGCAAATTGCGACGTGACGGCCCCTTACGATGCACTGGTGGTGAGTCGTAATATTGGTGTGGGTCAATTTGTGTCTATGGGGGCGCAAGTAGCCGAACTGAACAACATTGAACACGCAGAAGTGATCATGCCGATAGCAGGCTTTGACAGTGTATTTTTACCAAAACGTATTAAAGGGATTAGCGCGACAGTTACGCACAAGGGGCTAAATAGTTTTAGCCGCGAAGCGGTAATAGACCGTGATCTGGGGATTGTAGACAGTGCTACGCGCATGAGCAGTTTAGTGGTACGTATTAACGACCCTTACGGGTTAAAGAGCCAGCTACCGGCAATAAAATTTGGCAGCTATGTGCAAGTGAGTTTTGCCGGCAGCATGCTAAATAACATTTACCGTTTACCACAAGCATTAGTGAATAATCAAACGGTGTGGGTGGTGAATGAGCAGCAACAGCTTGAGCCTCGTAAGGTGACGGTTGTGAGAGAAGAAGGGGAGTTTTTCTATATTAGTAAAGGTTTAAATGCCGACGACAAACTCGTTATTACCTTGCCAGAATACCCACAAAAAGGCATGCAAGTAAAAGTGGCCGGCAGCAACAGTACAGCTGAAAGCTCAAATACGAGCATCTCAAATAGCCAACAGTTGTGAGGCAGTAAACAATGAGTGAACCAATAGAGCAAAAGCAAACCGGTATTATAGCCTACTTTGCAAAAAATTCTGTCGCTGCCAATTTGATGATGTTTTTTATCATAGTGATGGGCATTATTAGTTACTTTACTATTCAGCGGCAAATGTTTCCCAATGTCGAAATTAATTACATTAATATTTCCGCTAACTACCCTGGGGCATCGCCTCAAGAAATTGAAGAAAGCATTCTGATTAAAATTGAGGAATCGCTGAAAGATGTCACCGAAATTAAAAAAGGCGTGTATCGCGCGTTTCGTAACGGGGGCAGCGCCAGCCTTGAAATCAACACCGATGCTAAGCTCACTGATGTACTTGATAAGGTCAAGCTACGGATTGATGGCATAGCCACGTTTCCTGGTGGCATGGAGCCGGTCACCATAAGCCAAGTAGAGTTTAGGCAAGACGTGATAGGTATGACGCTGGTGGCCGACTTACCGTTAAGTGAACTAAAGCCAATAGCCAATCAGATCGAAAGTGAATTATTGCAGCTAGCAAATGTGTCGCTGGTGCTTAACGATGTACCCCTTGATGAAATTGCGATTGAAATTGACCCCGATACGCTACGCCAATATAACTTAACGTTAAGTGATGTCATGAACGCGGTGCGTCGTTACTCGGCGAACTTTTCGGCGGGGCAGTTAAAAACTGATTCTGGCGTGATTTCGGTGCGTGTCGAAAATCAGTTTTACAGTGGCGAAGAGTTTCGACAAATTCCGGTAAAAATAGGTGAGTACGGCGCCAAAGTTTTATTACAAGACATTGCCGTTATTAAAGATCAATTTGTTGAAGGGGAGCGCTACTTTAAATTTAATGGTCAAAACGCGGTCTACCTGTCGGTTAAAGCAACCCAAGATCAAAACATGATCCCCGTGGCGGAATCGGTTAAAGCGTATATTGAGCAAAAAAATGACCAGCTTCCAGCGAGTATTCGTTTAGAGCCACTGATGGATATGACCTACTACCTAAATGCCCGCCTCGATATGATGAAGGCTAACCTATTTCAGGGGGCTATTTTAGTGGCGATTATGTTGTCGTTATTTTTGCGTTTTAAGTTGGCACTGTGGGTCATGATCGGATTACCGGTGTGTTTTTTAGGCGCTATGATGCTGATGCCAGTATTTGGTATCAGTATAAATATTATTTCGTTATTCGCGTTTATTATGGTGCTAGGGATTGTTGTTGATGATGCCATTGTAATTGGGGAAAGCGCCTACACCGAAATAGAAAAAAGCGGTAGTGGCGTTGAAAGTGTGGTGCGCGGTGCCAACCGTGTTGCAACGCCGGCGACCTTTGGCGTATTAACCACGATTGCGGTGTTTGCGCCATTTACCTTATCGAGTGGCCCAGAAAGTGCGTTCTTTTACGGTATAGCCGTGGTGGTAATGCTATGTTTGGTGTTTAGTTTGGTTGAATCGAAACTGATTTTACCGGCGCATATTGCCCACACCCACTTTGCACCGATCAAACCAGACGGTTGGCGAAATCGTTTTAATACGCGCTTTTTTGGCTTTGTAAATGGCCCTTATAAGCGCTTTATAGTGCGCTGTGTTGAGTGGCGCTGGACGGTAATGTTTGCGTTTATCGGCATGCTTATTTTAAGTGTGGGGTTAATTACCTCGAACAAGGTACGCACCGTACCTACGCCGAAAGTGCCCCATGATTTTCCACAAATTCGTGTAGAAATGAACGATAACGTCTCTGATCTGCAAACTATTCAGGCAATCCGCGACATTGAAGCTATGGTGCTCAGAGTAGATGAACAAACGGAGCGCGACTTTGGGCAAAAAATAATTCGCGATGTATTGGTGTTTAATCAAGGCCGCACCGAGTCGCAGTTATTGGCGCCATTAGTAGATGAAGAATTACGCCCATACGATGCGTTTGAGTTATCACGACGTTGGCGCGAAGCCATGCCCGATATAGCTGGAATTAAGTCACTGACTATTTATGACGATGTAGGCGGCGGTGGCAGCAATGGTAATGGCGAGTTTGGTTATTTATTGTATGGCTCTGATATTGATACTTTAAATAATGCTGGCCGGCGCTTTATTCAATTACTACAGCAACAGCAGGGCCTGTTTGATATTAGCTCAACCATAGATCCTGCCAGTAAAGAAGTGCAAATGAGCTTAAAGCCCGTTGCCTACGATTTAGGCTTAGATCTTTCGAGTGTGGCAAGTCAGGTGGGGGCAAGCTTTTATGGCGGCGAAGCACAGCGAGTGATCCGCAACGGCGAAGAAGTACGAGTGATGGTACGTTACCCTAAATTAACGCGCGAAGCCTTTTCGTCGCTTAAACATACCGTGATCACTACACCACAAGGGCGCGAAGTATTACTCGGTGATGTGGTTGAGTTAACCGAAACCCCGGGTATTAGCTATATTCGCCGTGAAGGTGGTTACCGTACTGTTTACGTATACGGCAGTATTGACGAAGAGCAAATTGAGCCTGGCGAAGTGGTTAAACAGGTAAAAGAAAACTTACTACCGCAACTTAAAGAGGAGTACCCTTCGGTAAAATCGGAGCTTGGTGGCGCAATTGAAGAGCAACAAGCACAAGCCAATGAGCAAATGATGTTTTTTATTGGCGGTATGATATTAGTGTATATTTTACTGGCGGTACCGTTAAAAAGTTACTCACAACCACTTATTGTCATGTCGGTTATTCCCTTTAGCTTAACCGGCGCTATTTGGGGGCATTATTGGTTTGGTTTAGATATTAGCTTAATGTCGGGGTTTGGCTTAATTGCCGCCGCAGGGGTGGTAATCAACGACTCCCTAGTAATGACCGACTACGTAAACCAAGTGCGCCGTGAAGGAGTAGCTATTAAAGAAGCAGTTATTGAAGCTGGCTGTGCACGCTTTAGAGCGATATTACTCACTTCAATCACCACCTTTGCTGGCGTATTACCAATCATGTTTGAAACTAGCTTACAAGCAAGGTTTGTTATTCCCATGGCGGTAGCGTTGGGGTTTGCAGTGATGTTTGCCACGCTCATAACACTGATTTTAGTGCCCTGTTTATATATTATTTTAACCGATATTGGCGCGTTGCTTAAGCGCCCGTTTGT
Source organism: Pseudoalteromonas sp. (assembly GCF_041613455.1). Lineage (GTDB taxonomy): Bacteria > Pseudomonadota > Gammaproteobacteria > Enterobacterales > Alteromonadaceae > Pseudoalteromonas. The sequence continues at coordinate 27,689 of NZ_JBFJHD010000023.1, forward strand.
TAAAAAAAGTGCACCCGCCGTTAGTTAACTAACGCGATGTGTTTATCAAGCCAACCGTGTAAGCGGTTGGCTTTTTTTATCGGCATAAATACAAACTTAAGTATTATTTTTTAAATCTCGGTTACATTCTTTTGTTTGATTAATGCGCCATTGCTCACTACAATGCGCTCTTTGTTAACAGCCATTATTTTTTAATCGAGCTTGTTACATCGAACCTATTAATTTTGGCTCAGTATAGAGTCGTGCCAAAGTGTGGCTTTGAAGGTGTTGTTGTGTTTATGCATGCGTCATTGGTCTGTGGAGAATGGACCCCGATAGGTTGCTTAAACCAGAATGTCCAATTATCGATTGGTGATTCGGTGCACGTAACCTTTTATGACATGCAAGGAGAGCTAGTCGATTTATCATTTAGTTATAAAGTGACTGCGCTGGATCAGGGGGAGCCAAGTGTATGGCCGCGACTCATTGCAGAATATATTAACGTACATATTCCTCTGGTTAGCGCTGGGCGTATGACCGACGACGGTATCATAGTTGCGTACCGAGATAACCAAGTATTTACACTTGAGAGCAGCGGCATTACCACCGCTAAAGTAGAGTTTAGCTGTAGCGATAAAGCGCAATCATTGGTAGTGAGTAATACCCTTGAGTACGATTATATTTACCCTGCTGGTGGCGCATCCTATAACGCCGGCGATAAAGTTTTGCATCCGCACAGTGGGCATATTTTTCAATGTAAACCTTGGCCGTTTAGCGAGCTGTGCCGTGTAACTAGCGAGCAAAGCGCTATGTTTGAACCTGGTGTGGGTAAAAGCTGGAGCATGGCTTGGCAAAAAATAGTGTGACCCACTGCTGTTAACGTACTGTTTTCCCCAAGGTATAGGGCAATAATAAAAATTGCAGACGTTTTAGTCATTGTACTTATACCCTTTGGCCCACTCAGCAATGAGTGGGCTTTTTTATTTTTATGGTAAACTGGTCAACATTGTTATTTTTTAAGCGGTTTATTTGTGTCTACTTCTGATTTTTGTTTGCGGCTATTGCCCGATTTCCCTATTGCTGAAAAGCAAGCCCATACGCTCAATACCGATAATAAAACTCGGCTCGATAATTATTACTGGATGCGTGACGATGCGCGGCAAAATGACAGCGTATTAGCGCATTTACATGCCGAAAATGCCTACTGCGAAGCACAACTCGCGCCAATAAAAGCATTACAAAATAGTTTATTTGCAGAGCTAAAAGGGCGCATTGTAAAAGACGACAGCACCGTGCCGGTTAAAGATGGTAAGTATTGGTATCACTCAGAAGTAAGCGGGGATGATGAATACTCTCGCCATTATCGTAGTAGCAGCATCAGCAGCACAGACAAACAGCTATTATTAGATGTAAACCAATTAGCTAAAGAGTATGAGTTTTATGAACTCGGTGAAGTCGCGCTCAGCCCGTGTGAGCAGTTAATGGCGTACTCAGAAGACACTGAAGGACGGCGTATTTATACCGTGCGCTTTAAAAGCCTAAGTAGCGGAGAAATGTTGCCCGATGTGTTAGAAAACACCGAAGGGCAAGTGGTGTGGGCAAACGACAATAAAACCGTGTTTTATGTGAAAAAAGATTTGCAAACCTTGCTTGGTTATCAAGTGTTTAGACATGTTTTAGGCACAGCGCAAAGCCAAGACGTGATGGTATACGAAGAGCAAGACGCTAGCTTTTTTATGGGGCTGGGCAAAAGTCGCGACGAAAGCCTGATTATTATTGATTTAGCCAGCACCGAAACTAACGATACGTGGGTGCTTGATGCTGACCAGCCAAACGGCGAGTTCAACGCGCTGATGCCACGCGAAGAAGGCCATGAGTTTGATGTTGATAAGCTGGGTGATACTTTTTACATAGTGACTAATTGGCGAGAAAAAAACTTTCGCTTAATGACCGCAACCAGTAGCACAATTGCCGATAAAACCCAGTGGATAGAGCATACGCCCCATCGCGACGATGTGTTGCTAGAAGGCGTAGAA
>NZ_JBFJHD010000024.1:0-29274 GCF_041613455.1 Pseudoalteromonas sp.
ACTGGGTTGCCTTGTTGGCGCGCTGTTTGGTTATGCATTGGGTTACTATTTATTTGATTTATTGGGCGATTGGCTGATCAGTCATTTTTCCAGTGCCGAGCAATTTGACAATGTTAAGCAACAAATGCAAAGCCAAGGCTTTTGGTTTGTGATCACGCTGGGGATTGTGCCTATTCCGTTTCAAATTGCGATGCTGGCTGCGGGCGCCACTCAGTATTCATTGGGCTTGTTTTTATTGGCCAGCGCCATTGCACGGGCGATTCGTTACTTTGGTTTAGCACTGGTGGTGTATTACGCCGGTAATCAGGCCGAGCGAGTTATTCGCCAACATAAAACTAAAGCAATGATCGGTTTATCTGTATTGATAATCGGTATATGGTGGTTAACAACGGTAATTAAATAGCACTATTTAAACTAAATACTATAAGAGTGGCCCATGGATGAGTTAATTGGATTAGCGGGTTTATTAATCGTGGCGCTAATAGCCGGCGCCATATGTGGATTTATTGCAATTACACAACTAAACAGCCTTAAACACCAAGTGGCACAGCTAACGGCTAAAGTAGCAAGCTTGCAACAAAGTGTGCAAGCAGCTGCTGTTGTGAGCAAGCCGCCTTCCGATAGCGTCCCCCCTACGACTGTTGCAGCCGAAGTGAAACCGAGTGGGATTACGCTGCGCAACACGAGCGCGCCTTTTGCAAAAACAGCCAATATAAACAGCACAGCGAATACAGCGCTGTTAGTTACACGCTTAGTCGCAAAACTTCGCAGCGGCTTTGAACAACATTGGATGACCTGGATTGGCGCTATAGCACTGGCGTTAGGCGGGATATTTTTAGCAAAGTATAGCCTAGATGCGGGATTACTCTCGCCCGTGATGAGGCTCAGTTTAGGCGCATTATTTGGTGTTGCTTTAATTGCCACGGCAGCTTACTTGCATTTTAAGCGCATTGTATTTGAAGGCTTTAATAACTATATTCCCGCTGCTCTTGCCAGCGGTGGCTTTATCAGCTGTTTTGCGTTAACCCTGTTAGCCTATAGTAGTTACGACATGATAAGCCCCAGCGTGGCCTTCATTGTTTTGGCGTTCATAGCAATAACAGCCAGTGCCATGGCGCTGCAACTGGGCCCTTTGTTAGCAATATTGGGTATTGTGGGGGCCTATAGTGTGCCTATATGGGTTAGTAGCAATAGTGTTAATTTAGCCGCTTTGTTTATGTATGTAGGCTTTGTGAGTTTATCTGCCGCATTAGTGGCGCACAGAGTACAGCGCAGTTGGCTATGGTATTTACTGTGGGCAGGGCACATTTTTTGGTACTTAGCGGGTTTTGCGTTACTTGAAAACAATACCATTTGGTTACAGGGTATTTATGCCATCGCCAGTATTATTGGCCTCATAGCTATTCCTCGGTTAGGGCTAAGACTGGCGCAAATTGAGACTCGCCCGCACAGCTTAAAGCGGTTGATTAAGCTACTGCCCGATCATCCGTTACTGTTAGTATTTATTGCACCGTTTATTTTGCTGATGCTATTGCATAGGTTTGACTTGCAATTTCAGCTAGTTAGCTTACTAGTTTTAGTGCTAATGCTGTTTTTAGTGCTAAAAAATAGCCGCTGGGATGGATGGCAAGCGCTGTGTTTAGTCATTGCCTTGGCCGTGTTAGTCAGTAGTCAGCAAACGTTTGATTTTGATGATGCCTTGTTTATATTTAAACACGAATACGGTCTAGGTTTAGTACTGGGCTTTGCTTTAACTGCTTATGGCCTTTATTTTGGTAATCAGTTTCCTAAGCGCTTGGCATTTCATATTAGCGGCGCATTTAGTTTATTTTTAATGGTAGCCACGTTATACGCCCTGATCCCTAATTCTGCATTAAGCACCGCGTATCCGCTTTGGGCAATGGTATTACTTGTTGGTAGTGCGGTGTTAATAAAAACTGCGCAGCACAGTGCTAGTTTGTATCAGCGTTTTAGCTACTGGATAGCAGCAAATGCTAATATTACCCTAGCGATTACTATGCTATTAAGCGATAGCGGCTTAACCCTAGCGCTGGCGACTCAAGTATTATTGATTAGTTTACTGCTCAAACGCCACAGCATAGCCATGCCACATTGGCCTATTAAGGCGCTGGTGGCGGCATTATTATTGCGATTAACTTTCGCACCTTGGACTCTAAGTTACGATGCTCTGACTATTTTTTCTTTGCACTGGAGCATAGTGGTGTATCCGCTGTGTACGGCGCTGTTTTATGTTACAGCAAGATGTTTTAACACATCAACAATGCAGTTTTGGTTAGAGGGGGCGGCGCTGCATTGCTTAGCATTATTTATTACCACCGAAACCAGTTATCAGCTAGTGGGGCATTATCCACAATTTGATTCATTGAGTTTTTACGAGCAAATATTACTCACTTGCAATTGGCTTGGCTTGGCGTGTGTGTATTGTTATCGCGCGCGTTTTGCGGGCAGCTTAGCTAAGCTTTATTATCGGGCTGGGCTTGTGCTTGCTGGTGCGGCGGGTGTTTTAGCATTAAAAACCTTGCTTGATGATAACCCATTGTTTAGCAACATCAATGTGGGTGACACAGCGCTATTTAACTGGTTACTGCTGTTGTGGTTAGTACCGGCGGGGCTCACTGTTTGGCTCGCCAAGCTGATAGCAACCACAGCCCCTAAGCTGATTATGCCGCTTGGTGTTATTGCCGGCAGTTTAACGCTGTTAGCGATTAATAGTTTGTTGCGCCAATATTGGCAAGGGCCTTATATTAATTTAGCTCAAGCCACCAGTCATGCTGAACTGTATAGTTACTCCGTGATGTGGCTGCTGTTAGGCGCTGTTACGGTTATTTACGGGCATTTAAAACAGCAATTATTACTGCAAAAAATAGGCTTGGCGCTATTAGCCGCGGTGATCATAAAAGTATTTTTAATTGATATGGCACACTTAACGGGGCTACTAAAAGCGCTGTCATTTATTGGCTTAGGGTTATCCTTAGTGGGGCTTAGTTGGCTATTTCAAAAACTCAGAACAACGGCGTTACCGGCCGCAGGTTAACGGTTTGCAAGATAAAACCACCACAGCACACCTTAGGTGCTGTGGTTGAGCAGTGCTTTGAGTTTGCCGGGTTTAATTGGTTTACTTAAGTAGTGAATATTGGCCGCTTTAGTCTGTTGCTTTAATGCCTCGTCGCGCACCGCGGTGATTAAAATAGCGGGCACTTGGCATTGCCATATTTCGCGTAAGGTTTTAATTAAGGTAATACCATCGCAATTTTCACCTAGCTGGTAATCCATTAAAATGACATCGGGTGCAGCATGGTGTTTGGCGTGTTCAAGTGCTTGGTTAACGTTTTCAAATAAAGTGTAATTGGCTTGCCATTTTTTCAGTAAGCTGGCCATGGCCGCTAAGTTTGCCGGGTCATCATCCACTGCTACGATATTGATTGCGGTGCGATTTTCCATTAAGTTATTTGACTGATCTTTTTGCTGCACTAGTTGCGGATCGCCATAAGGAACCTCAATGCTAAAGCGACTGCCCTTATTGGGCAGTGAGCATACATCGAGCGGCAGGCTGAGTAAGTCGGCCATTCTTTTTACCACCCCAAGGCCCAAACCGACGCCTTTATTGTCGCCCGATTCAACCCGGTAAAAGTCATTAAATATTTTAGCTTGCTCTAGGGCGCTGATCCCATGTCCGGTGTCCCATACTTCGATGCGCAGGTTGTGTTTACGGTTTCTACAGGCAATTAACACCTTACCGCTATCGGTGTATTTAATCGCATTAGAGAGTAAGTTTTGAATGATACGGCGTAAATAAGTAATATCACTGTGCACAATTTGCTGTTTAGAAATTACTTTAAACGACAGTCCTTTAGCACTAAGCAAGATACTCGACTCACTTTTAAGTGGTTGTAGAATATCGTCGATGCAAAAGTGGCGTGGCGCGGGGGTCATGGCGCCTTGCTCTAGTTTGGCAATTTCTAGCAGTGCCGACATTAAATGCACCGTAGAGTCTAGGCTGTCGCCGAGCTTATCTAAATTGTTTTGATTGGTGCTGTTAAGCTGCTTTTCATCAATAGCAGCAAGGTATAGCCGCGCCGCATTAAGCGGTTGTAAAATATCATGGCTGGCCAAGGCTAAAAAGCGTGTTTTACTGTCGTTTGCTTGTTCTGCCTCACGTTTGGCTAAAGTAAGTGCTTGCTCTGTTTGTACTCGGCTGTCTATTTGTGCTTGCAGATCCTTGTTAATCATTTGCACTTCTTGGGTACGTGCTTCGATGCGGTTTTCCAAATCCATATTAATTTCTTCCAGTGCATTTTGGGTATTAATATGCGCTGTTATATCTGAAAAGCTTGTCACAAAGCCGCCATCGGGCAGCGGGTTACCCACCATTTCGTACACTTGGCCATTACGGCGGTGGCGGATAAAGTGATGCGATGTGCCATTTTTTAAATGCCGTACGCGTTTATCAACATGACGCTCGATTTCGCCGGGGCCACATTCTCCACGTTCAGCGTTATAACGAATGATCTCCTCTACCGGCTGACCCACTTCTAAAAAGCCTTCAGGGTAGCAAAACATTTCGCTGTAACGTTTATTCCACGCCACTAGTTTTAGATCCTTATCGACCACAGAAAGGCCATGGCTTAAGTTTTCCAGCGAGGTAAATAATAAGTTTTGATTAAACTGCAAGGCTTGAGTGGTTTCGTCAAAAAAGTTAACCACTTCTTCAAACGCCATACGTTTACCCGACGACACGGTATGAATGAGTGCCCGTGCGGATGATGCGCCGAGCACACCGGTTAGCGCGAGCTCACAATATGCAATAAACTCCGGATCGGGGTGAGCGTTGTTGTCACTTAAGTTGTGGTGTTTTGCAAAGTGCGCCAATACTTGTTGGCTGCGCTGAATGCCTAAAAAGGTTTGCAGTAAAATTTTAAAGTCGTAAATGGTGGCTTTGACATTTTTATTTAAACGACGTGCTAAGGCGGCCTGATCTTTCGGGTTAACGAATGCCGCAGCCTGAATTTTATCAATTAAGCGCTCTTCGGCGCCTAATGAAAAGCTAATATAACAGCCAATATTGGCAAACAAGGCTATTAGCGTGCCGCGGGTTATAAGTGTTTGCTGTAACTCGCTGGTGAGTGTATTGCCGGCGTCGACAATCGGTAACATTAAAAATAACAGCCAACAAATAAAGCCCGCCACTAACCCTGCATAAACGCCATACGCATGGCCTTTGCGCCAATATAAGCCGCCCACAATAGCTGGCAATAACTGAGTGACTAACGAAAAAGCCACTAAGCCCATGCTTGCCAATGCACTACCAGAGCCAAATAATTGCTGGTAAAAGTAGGCCAAAATTAAAATGCCCGCGATGGCGAAGCGACGTACTAAGAGTATTTTTGCGCGGTAGCTGGTGGTAATTAAATTACGCTTAAATTTGCGGCGTAGCATCAGTGGTAGCACCACATCGTTGGAGATCATGGTACTTAAAGTCAGTGTAGCCACAACAATCATGGCGGTGGCGGCCGATAAGCCACCAATAAAAACAAAGGTGGTTAAAAACGCATTATGGTGCAGCATAGGCAGCGCCAATACAAAGCTGTCGGGTGAAAAGCTGCGGCCAATTTCAGGGTGGATCGCTGCCGTAGCAATTGGCAAGATCATTGCCGCAGTGAGCATTAAATAGAGCGGAAACGCCCAGCGTGCGGTAAATAAATGCCGTTTGTCTTGATTGTCGACCACAGTGACATGGAACTGACGGGGTAAACAAATTATCGCCGCGGCAGCCATCAAGGATTGACCAATAAAGTTAAAACTTAAAAAGTTAAAGTCTGTCCAATGCGTCCATATCGACTCTCTTACTTGATTAGGCAGTGTTGCGGGTAAATAAAATAACGAATATACCGCCAGTCCAGCCACGGCCAACAGCGCCACTAATTTAATTAATGATTCAAATGCGACGGCTAACATCAGTCCCGAGCGGTACTCAGTCACATCCACTTTGCGGGTGCCAAAAAATATGGCAAATAAGGCCATGATCAGGGTGGCCGATAACGCCAGCATATCGCCTGAAACTTGGTTATTGCTTTGCAGTAATAGAAAACTTGAGCTTAAGGCTTTTAATTGCAGCGCAATGTAAGGAATGGTCGCTAATAATGCGATGATAGTGACCATAATGGCGCTGGTTTGGCGTTTACCATAACGAGCCGATATAAAGTCGGCAATGGTGGTAATATTTTGTTTTTTGCTGACCAAGACTAATTTACGTAAAAACCCTTGGCCGAAAAAAAACAACAACGCCGGACCAAGTAAAATAGGTAAGTAACTCCAACTACTGGTTGCGGCTGTGCCTACCGAGCCGTAGTAGGTCCACGAGGTACAATAAATGCCCAGCGAGAGTGCATACACAAACGGGTGATGGCTAATGCGCTTCGCCAGTGGTGTGGTTTTATCGCCCCAACTGGCGAGCCAAAACAGCACGCCGATATACGCCAAAGCAACAAATATTAGTACAACGGTCATGGTTATTATTAAGCCTTTTTCAATTCACAATTTAGCAGTAGCACTATACACAATACCAGAGCTTGGCTTAAGTGCCGCTCAACTATTTAATTTATAATTATAATGCATTGTTTTTATATAATATTTTTAAAATTGATAGTCACCATATGCAGTTATTAGACTAATGTCGCATTCCCGATGAGTTACGCATTGATAGACGCGTACCTTTCCCCGTTAGCATTTTATAACCACCTGAAAATAAATAACTTTAAAAGTTAATACCGAAGTTGTTTCTGGCAGTTTGCGCAAAAGTTAATATACTGTTACGACTATGGTCGCAATTCAATATTTAATCAGCATTGCTAAATTGGTAGCTGAAAAATAAACCACTCATCACTTTATGTGATGCTTAAAGGGGAAAATAAAAATGGCTTTTAAAGATGAAGAACAAGCAAAAGCTTATTGGGCGGAAAACATTTCACTGCTATTTAAATTACTTGCAGTGTGGTTTGTGGTGTCCTTTGGCTTTGGCATATTACTGGTTGATGTACTTAATGAAGTGCGTTTTTTTGGCTTTAAATTGGGTTTCTGGTTTTCTCAACAGGGTTCAATTTATACCTTTGTAGCTTTGATTTTTGTGTACGTAGTCAAAATGAATACGTTAGATAAAAAATACGGCGTAGACGAATAGGAGCTCAGCAATGGATGTACAAATACTCACGTTTATAATTGTTGGTTTAAGCTTTGCGCTTTATATCGGCATTGCAATTTGGGCGCGTGCGGGCTCAACTAAAGAATTTTATGTCGCCGGTGGTGGCGTGCCCCCCCTAGCGAACGGTATGGCCACGGCTGCCGATTGGATGAGTGCTGCGTCGTTTATTTCAATGGCAGGTATTATTTCCTTTGCCGGTTACGATGGCGGCGTTTACTTAATGGGCTGGACCGGTGGTTATGTTTTACTGGCTATGTGTTTAGCGCCTTATTTACGTAAGTTTGGTAAGTTTACCGTGCCCGACTTTATCGGCGACCGTTACTACTCGCGTACTGCGCGCTTAGTCGCTATTTTTTGTGCCATCTTTATTTGTTTTACCTATATCGCAGGGCAAATGCGTGGCGTAGGCGTGGTTTTCTCACGCTTTTTAGAAGTCGAAATTGAAACCGGTGTGTACATTGGTATGGTTATCGTATTCTTTTACGCAGTGCTTGGCGGCATGAAGGGCATTACTTATACGCAAGTCGCGCAATATTGTGTGTTGGTATTTGCGTATCTGGTACCGGCTATTTTTATCTCAATGATGATGACAGGGCACTTTTTACCACAAACGGGCTTTGGTGCGACCTTAACCGATGGCTCGGGGATGTATGTGCTTGATAAACTCGATGGCATAAGTGCGCAGCTGGGCTTTGCTCAGTATACCGAAGGCTCTAAGAGTATGATTGACGTATTTGCAATCACCGGTGCATTGATGGTGGGTACTGCCGGTTTACCACACGTTATTGTGCGCTTTTTCACGGTACCACGCGTTAAAGATACCCGTATTTCAGCAGCGTGGACACTGGTGTTTATTGCTATTGTTTATACCACAGCGCCCGCGGTTGCCGCGTTTGCTCGAGTAAATATGGTCGATACTATTAATGGTAAAGACGGCAGTGGTACTGAATATGCGCAAGCACCCACGTGGATCAAAAACTGGGAGCAAACAGGCCTTATTACCTTTAATGATAAAAACGGTGATGGCAAAATGTTTTATACCTCAGGCAGCATCAACGATCCGAGCAGTGCTAACGAAGTCGACGTAGATCGCGACATCATGGTACTGGCTAATCCTGAAATTGCGAACCTACCGGCCTGGGTTATTGCCTTGGTGGCCGCCGGCGGTATTGCCGCAGCACTGTCTACGACGGCAGGCCTGCTACTGGTTATTTCAACCTCAGTGTCGCACGATTTACTCAAACGTACACTGAAACCCAATATTAGCGATAAACAAGAGTTACTGGCCGCGCGGTTAGCAGCGATGATCGCCATTGGTATATCCGCGTACTTTGGTATTAACCCTCCTGGATTTGTAGCGTCGGTGGTGGCGTTTGCTTTTGGCCTGGCAGCAGCCAGTTTCTTCCCGGCAATTATCATGGGAATATTCTCAAAAGCAATGAATAAAGAAGGTGCAATTGCCGGTATGGTTAGCGGTATTGGCTTTACCGCAGGGTATATTATTTACTTTAAATTTATCAGCCCAGAGCTAAACAGCGCAGAACATTGGTTGTTTGGTATTTCGCCAGAAGGAATCGGTTTGGTCGGTATGATAATTAACTTTGCCGTTGCTGCAATGGTGCTGAAAGTAACTAAACCTACGCCGCTTGAAATACAGCATTTGGTAGAGGGGATCCGTAACCCTAAAGGCTCAAGTGAAGCTCATGACCATTAAATGAGTTGCCGTTCAAGCAATGAATAGTAGCCAAAGCCCGACTTAAGTCGGGCTTTTTATTTATTTAATTAGTGGGTACATTGGTTATATAAACCACTTTTAGAGCGTGATTATGAGTGTAGAGCAATCGGATATAGCTGAGTTTGTCAGTATGCAGGCCCCTTTTAGCATGTTAGCTGGCAGTGCGTGCAGTTACTTTGTCAATCATCTCGATGTTATTTACCTCAACCGCGAAAACCAGGCGCAGTGGGTGCACAGCAGCCAGCCAAAATTATTTTTAATTCGCTCGGGGGTTTATAACCTAATTGATGCCAAAGGCGAGATTGTTACCCGTTTAGCACAGGGGGATTATTTTGGTTTTCCTTCGTTATTAACCGGCGAAGCAAAGCAACATAGTTTAGAAGTACTAAAAGAGGGCATAGTGTATATGCTGGCGCAAGCGGACTTTGATTTTTTACGTCGCGAGTATAAGCCATTTGAACAATATTTTGTGCGTGCTCATGCTAACCGTTTATTGTCATCGCATTATAAAGGCAAAAGCGACAGTTGGTCGGAGAAAAAAATATCCGCGCTAATGACCCGCCAAGCCATTACTCTTACGCCGAATGCCAGTATTCGCCACGCCGCTAAAAAAATGCAACAGCATGGCGTGTCTTCTATTATGATCACCGAAAATGAGCACTTAATTGGCGTGGTGACAGACCGTGACTTACGTAATAGGGTACTGGCCGATGAGGTAGACCCACAACATGATGTAAACACGATTATGACGGTGAAGCCTAAGTTTATTTTTGAAAATAACCGCGTGTTTTCAGCGCTACATTTAATGTTAAAGCATAATATCCATCATATTCCGGTACTTGACGAAAACCATAAACCACTGGGAATGATCACCAGCACCGACTTATTACGCCAGCAAAAAAGTGATCCGGTGCAGCTGATTGGCCGCATTTACAAAGCCCGTGCTATTTATGATTTAAAACGCTATGCCAAAGAGATCCCCGAGTTACTGCGGGGCTTTTCATCAAATATCGACGATATATCGCTGATTGGTAAACTGCTCAGTGGCTTAACCGATGCGCTCACATCACGACTCATTTATTTATATCAACAACAACACGGGGTCGCGCCAACTCGCTTTAGCTTTATCTGTTTTGGCTCACAAGCACGTGAAGAGCAAACTTTGCATTCAGATCAAGACAACGGCTTGCTATTACCCGATGGCTTAAATGAGCAACAACAGGCTTACTTTAAAGGCATGGGCGAGTTCGTTTGCGAAAATTTGGTGGAATTTGGCATTCGCCGTTGCCCGGGGAATATTATGGCCAGTAGCGAGCAATGCCGCATGAGTATTAGCGATTGGTGTGAAAAATTTGCCCGTTGGATCAGCAGCCCCACACCCGAAGCGATGCTCAACTGTAAAATATTTTTTGATTTACGTTTTATCGAAGGCTCAACTACACTCTACAGCCAGTTTTGTCAGCGATTAATACACATCTCGCGTAACGAGCTGTTTTATGCCGCGATGGCCAATGATTTGAGCTCAAACAGCGTGCCGATAGGGCTGTTTAATAATTTTAAAACCGAACGCACCGCTAAAGACGACAGGTATATCGATTTAAAAAAACGCGGTGTGGTGATCATTAACGATATTGTGCGCCTGTATGCCCTTAGCGCCGGTATTCGCCGTGCCAATACCCAAGAGCGATTAGACGCGTTACTTAAACACAGTTTACTCAGTAACGAAGATGTGTATAACTTAAACGATTGTTGGCGGTTTTTAACTCAGCTGCGGTTATGCACGCAAATTAACCAGGAGGGGTTACCCAGTAATTGTATTAACCCGGACAAATTAAACTCCTTGGAACGTCATCAATTAAAAGAAGCATTTTATTTAGTTAAACAGGCGCAACAAGCGGCTACCTTTAAATTTGCTCGTGCCAGCTTATAACAGGGCGCAATAAAACTTGGTAAATAAACCGTATGCTTAAACATTGGCTTAGCGAATACCTCACAAAGCGCCGCTTATATACTCAAGCTGCTTTAAAACAACGTTATTTAGTGATTGATTTAGAGTTGACGGGACTTAATGCCCAGCAGCACGAGATAGTGTCTGTGGCGTGGGTGATCATCGAAGATCAATGCATTAAAATGAGCCAGTCGCAGCACTTAATTAATAACCAAGTGAAAAACCTTGCCCAAAGTCCTATTTTTCATGGAATCGATAACGACAATATTAGCCAAGGGCAAAGTTTAAGCAGTATTTTAGTCAGTCTCAGTGAGCATTTTAGCGATACGATTTTAGTGTGTCATAATGCCATGCTTGATTGGGGATTTTTAAAACTAGCGCTAATCAAGGCTAACCTCACTCGTACGCCGAGCTTAATTCTCGATACCCTACAAATAGAAAAAAAACGCCTTCAGCAGCAAGGGGCGGTTATAAAATCAGACGACTTAACGCTTAGCGAGTGTCGCAGGCGCTATCAGTTGCCAGAGTATCGGGCTCATCATGCGCTGACTGACGCCCAGGCGACCGCTGAGTTATTTTTAGCGCAGTGTCAGCAAATAAGTGGCGGTAAGGAGTTAGCAATAAAGGCGCTGCTATAGTGGCTGCAAAACACGGCACTGTTAGCACGCTTGCTATACGCATGACGCAGCAACTTTGACCAATAAATAAAACTAATTTACAATTTTGTAACCCAGCGTACGGTTATCTACCTATAGTTAAGTTAACTCAATGCAAACAACAGAGAATTTATGCAGACAAAAATAGTTCAATCATTACTAAGCGGCCTATTTGTTTTGCTGGCTGTATTGTCGTCACCACTGGCGGCGCAAAGTGAGCAAGCTAACACGCCGCTAATTGTTGGCGTTGCCGGTGATGCTCCCTTTGTTATGCAAGGGGCAAATAATAAGCTAGAGGGCATTTCACTGTCTATTTGGCAGAAAATAGCAGAAGAAAAAAACTGGCAATATCAATATAAGCAGTTTGCTACGGTAGAAAAAGCACTTGCTGCGTTACAGCAAGGTGACATTGATTTACTCGCCGGGCCGATTAGTATTACCTCGAGTCGAGTGATTGATTTTCGTTTTTCGCAGCCCTATTATCAGTCCAGCTTAACCATTGCCTCGCGAAATGAAAATGCCAGCATTTGGGCAAAAATAAAACCGTTTTTTAGCATTCGACTGTTGATAGCCGTGGCGGTGTTTATCTCTATTTTAGCGGTGGTAGGCTTGTTATTTTGGTTGGTTGAACGCAAACACTCGCCCGAACAGTTTCCTGCCGATCCCAAGCGGGGCATAGCTAATGGCATGTGGCTTGCCATCGTTACCATGAGTACCACGGGCTACGGCGATATGGCCCCGGTAAGCTTAAAAGGACGCATAGTCGCGGGATGTTGGATGGTTATTTCATTAATTTTTGCCACCTCAATGATTGCCGGTATTGCCAGCACTTTAACCGTCTCTAGCTTTAGCAGTTCCACCATTACTCATGTTGAGCAATTTCCGGGCAAAAAAATAGCCACCTCCACAGGCTCACCTGCCATTGGCTTTATTGAGGAGCACCAAGGAGAAAAAGTAGTAGTGAGCAGCTTAACTGAAGCAATGGCAAAGCTGAAAAATAAAGCCGTTGATGCTGTGGTGTTCGATCGCCCACAATTGCTATTTTATAAAAATAAGCACAAAGCAGAAAATATCCATATACCCAGCGCCGAATATTACAAACAGGGCTATGGTTTTGCATTTAAAAACGACAGTGAGTTAATAAACGAAGTTAACTTACATTTATTAAAGCTGGCGGAAGATCAAGTGATTGAGCAGATCATGATAGATTATTTAGGCAAGGAGCTGTTTTAAAGTTGCGTCGTGTTTAATGGTCGCACGCGCAATGTGGGCTTAATTACTAAAGTTTTCGCTTAATAACCACGATATGGCATTGCAGTTAATGACTTAGCTGCAATGAATAATTTAAAGTTTCTAATGCTAAGCACTTATAATCAAGCCCAAGGTCGATTACAATACCGCCACCTAAAAGGCGTAGTGCCTTTATCTGCACGCAAAAGAGTGGATTTTATATTTCATGGCAATCAAACTTGCAATAAATGGTTTTGGTCGTATTGGTCGAAATATTGTCCGCGCATTATACGAATCAGGTTTGAGTGACGAGATAAAAATTGTTGCGATTAACGAACTTGCTGACCCTGAAGCTATTGCCCACTTATTAAAATACGATACCTCCCATGGCCGTTTTTCTTTTCCTGTAAAGCTTGGTGAAGACACCATTAGCGTAGCAGGCGATACCATCGCGTTATTTTGTGAGCAAAATCCGGCTGAGCTTCCCTGGCAAACCTTAGGCGTGGATGTGGTGCTTGAATGTACCGGTGTATATCATTCGCGTGAAGATGCGCAGTTACATTTAACCGCCGGCGCGAAAAAGGTGCTATTTTCACACCCGGCCGATAACGATGTTGATGCCACCATAGTGTATGGTATTAACGACGATGAGCTAAAAGCAGAGCACACGATAGTTTCAAATGGCTCGTGCACCACTAACTGTGTGGTGCCGGTTATTAAAGTACTCGATGATGCATTTGGCATTGAATCGGGGGCCATTACCACTATTCATGCTTCGATGAATGATCAACCCGTGATAGATGCCTATCATCATGATTTACGCCGTACTCGCGCCGCCAGTCAATCTATTATTCCTGTCGATACTAAGCTCGCTCGCGGTATAGACCGCATCTTACCTAAATTTAAAGGGCGTTTTGAAGCCATTGCAGTACGAGTTCCGACCATAAACGTTACGGCAATGGATTTAAGTGTTACGGTTAATACCGATGTGGACTTAAGCGCGGTTAATAGTGCGCTGAAAGCGCAAGCTAAAGATCGCCTCGAAGGCATTTTAAGTTACACCGCAGAGCCGCTGGTATCGATTGATTTTAATCACGACCCGCATTCTTGTATTATAGACGGCACGCAAACACGGGTTAGTCATAAACGACTGATAAAGTTATTAGTGTGGTGTGATAACGAATGGGGTTTTGCCAATCGTATGCTTGATACCGCGCGTGCGATGGTGGCGTTGGAAGCACAGTAATTTATTTAAAGTAACCGCCTTTTATTGGGTTTAGTATCGTTAACTAAGGAGATGTTCATGTCGGTCATAAAAATGGCAGATTTAGATTTAAACGGCAAGCGTGTATTAATTCGTGAAGATTTAAATGTACCGGTTAAAGCAGGTAAAGTGACGTCAGATGCGCGTATTCGTGCCGCGCTACCGACTATCAAATTAGCCCTTGAAAAAGGCGCTAAAGTAATGGTTATGTCGCACCTTGGCCGCCCTACGGAAGGGGAATATGATGAAGCGTTTTCATTAGCTCCCGTTGTTGATTACTTAAATGAAGCACTTGAGCAAACCGTGCGCCTAGAAAAAGATTACTTAAACGGCGTTGAAATTGCCGATAACGAAGTGGTTGTTTTTGAAAACGTGCGTTTTAATAAAGGCGAGAAAAAAGACGACGAAGCATTAGCAAAGCAACTTGCTGCATTATGTGACGTGTACGTAATGGATGCATTTGGTACTGCGCATCGCGCTCAAGCGTCAACGCATGGCGTGGGTTTATTTGCTGATGTGGCGTGTGCCGGCCCATTATTATCGGCTGAACTAGAAGCATTAGGTAAAGCACTTGATAACCCAGCGCGTCCGTTAGTGGCGATTGTGGGTGGCTCAAAAGTGTCAACTAAACTGACGGTACTTGATTCGCTATCTAAAATTGTTGATCAGCTGGTGACCGGTGGCGGTATTGCTAATACCTTTATTGCAGCAGCAGGTCATCCGGTAGGTAAGTCACTTTTTGAGGCGGATTTAATGGATGAAGCAAACCGTTTATGTGCTGCAGCAAAAGCCAACAACGGTGAAATTCCAGTGCCGACTGATGTGGTTGTCGGTAATGAATTTTCAGAGTCTGCGGTGGCAACGCTTAAAGATGTAACTGAAGTAACCAGCGACGATATGATTTTTGATATTGGTCCTGATACTGCAAATCAACTGGCAAAAATAATTGCTAATGCCGGCACTGTGGTATGGAATGGCCCAGTTGGGGTGTTTGAATTTGACCAATTTGGTAATGGTACCCGTGCGATAGCTCAGGCAATTGCTAATTCTAAGGCGTTTTCAATTGCCGGTGGTGGTGATACCTTAGCCGCTATTGATAAGTATGGCATCAGTGACAAAGTATCGTATATTTCTACTGGCGGTGGCGCATTCTTAGAGTTTTTAGAAGGCAAAAAACTACCTGCAGTCGCTATGCTAGAATCGCGCGCAAAATAATAGCTTAGCTATTAATTAGCCGCACCCAGATGCGAGACTTTACTCGCCTCTGGAACCATTAGCTATTAAATACCTCTCACGTTTATTTTAATAGTTAATTTACGAATTGCAGGCCGATTTGGCACTAACAATTCGTGGCGCAGTGATTGCGCCAAACTAACAAATCCGTTCAAACTAGGTAGTAAAATACTACCGATAAATTGGAGAAGACCCAATGGCTTTAATCAGTATGCGACAACTTCTTGATCATGCCGCTGAGCATGGTTACGGCGTTCCTGCTTTTAACGTTAACAACCAAGAGCAAATGCGCGCAATAATGGAAGCGGCTGACAAAACCAACAGCCCAGTAATTGTGCAAGGATCTGCGGGCGCACGTGCTTATGCCGGCGCACCATTTATTCGTCATATGATTTTAGCCGCGGTTGAAGAGTGGCCACATATTCCAGTGGTAATGCACCAAGATCACGGTACATCACCGGGCGTTTGTCAGCGTTCAATTCAGTTAGGTTTCTCATCGGTAATGATGGATGGCTCATTAATGAGCGATGGTAAAACCCCTTCAAGCTACGACTATAACGTTGACGTAACGCGCAAAACTGTAGAAATGGCTCATGCCTGTGGTGTTTCAGTTGAAGGCGAGTTAGGTGTGTTAGGCTCACTTGAAACTGGCGAAGCAGGAGAAGAAGATGGCGTTGGTGCCGAAGGTAAATTAACCACCGACCAAATGCTTACCGATCCTGAAGAAGCGGCTGACTTTGTGAATAAAACCCATGTTGATGCGCTGGCGATTGCCTGTGGTACGTCGCACGGTGCTTACAAATTCACCCGCCCACCAACGGATGATATTTTAGCCATTGATCGCATTAAAGCGATTCATGCGCGTATTCCAGATACGCATTTAGTGATGCATGGATCGTCTTCAGTACCACAAGAATGGTTAGCCGTGATTAACCAGTACGGTGGTGAAATCCCAGAAACATACGGTGTGCCAGTTGAGCAAATTGTTGAAGGGATCAAGTACGGTGTACGTAAAGTGAATATCGACACTGACTTACGTTTAGCATCTACCGGTGCGATACGTCGCCATTTAGCACTGAATCCTGCAAACTTCGACCCACGTAAGTTCTTAGCAGCGGCAACGCAAGCGATGACAGATATTTGTGTTGCACGCTACGAAGCGTTTGGTACTGCCGGTCAAGCAAGCAAAATTAAACCGATTACACTAGATGAAATGCACCTAAGGTATTTATCGGGTGAGTTAAATCCAAAAATAAAATAATCGCGTGTTGCTGATGAATTAATTAAAAAGCCAGTGGTGATGCCACTGGCTTTTTTATTGATCATAGGGATCAGTATTATACCAACAGTGCCATATGTGGATCGCGCGATTACTAAGTTGAGTGGCTTGGGATCATTGTTGTACTAACTGAGCGGCTATTTAGCCTCGCATTAGCACTAAAATGCTGCATAACGGCAAAAAAATGCATAAATAATCATCAACTTAGTGAGGTGACTAGGTATAACAGTGATCTTTGTCACGATCAGCTTGGTAACACATTGATCTTTAGCACCAAGATCATCAGCTTGCAGATCAGCGAAGGCTTCTTTATTGCTCTATAATGCCTGTATGATGATTAACCTTGGTAAAATAATGATCCTGAAAAACGATCTATTTTATCGCAATTGACTGCGAGCTATTGCTACTATGGTTGTTAACATGATGAAATACGTAAACTAAACGCAGAGCAAAATTATACTCACTCATTACCACCTACAGCTGTCGCTTACTGTGGTTTTTTGCTGTTATATTAACTTATCCGTGCAGTTTTCATAAAAGTGTCATACTTAGTCATAATAATGAAAACAAATTCGATAGCTAAGAGATAAATGGAATGTCACGTAAAGTATTAGTCGTTGATGACGAAGCACCGATCAGAGAAATGTTGGTTTTTGTTTTAGAACAAAATGGATTTCAGGCAATTGAAGCACAAGACTATGATTCTGCAATTGCAGCCATGGTTGAGCCTTATCCAGATATGGTGTTACTCGATTGGATGTTACCTGGTGGCAGTGGTATTCAAATTGCCAAAAAGTTTAAACAAAATGAATACACACGCGCTATTCCCATTATTATGCTTACCGCCCGTGGTGAAGAAGAAGATAAAATACGTGGTCTGGAAGTGGGAGCGGACGATTATGTTACTAAACCTTTTTCGCCTAAAGAGCTTATGGCCCGCATTAAAGCGGTGATCCGCCGCGTTGCCCCCACATCACTCGAAGAAGCAATAGAAGTTCATGGCTTACGTTTAGACCCTATTTCACATCGCGTTACCTCGCAAGGCAATGAACTTGATATGGGCCCCACCGAATTTCGCTTACTGCACTTTTTTATGACCCACACAGAGCGTGTATATAGCCGTGAGCAATTACTTGATCAGGTATGGGGAACCAATGTGTATGTTGAAGACCGCACTGTTGATGTGCATATTCGTCGCTTACGCAAAGCAATTTCAGCGTCAGGGCATGATCGTTTAGTACAAACGGTACGCGGAGCCGGTTATCGTTTTTCAAGTAAATTATAATAGCCTGCAATGGCTATGAAGTGTGATTTTAAGGTAACAGCCTATGTATCGAGTTATTAATAAACGCACCTTAGCTAAGCGTTTATTGCTTTATTTTATCCCTTTATTGCTCGTAGGGCTGTTAGTTGGTATGCCATTTTTATGGTTATTTATCGGCAGCTTTGCCCTGCTTATTTGGCATTATCGGCAACTGTATCGTTTAACTGATTGGTTGCAGCAGCAGCAAAGCTTTAATCCGCCGGAAGGCCGAGGAACCTGGGAGCAGGTGTTTGAAGGCATTTATCATTTACAGCACCGGAATCGAAAAAAGTGCAATGAGCTATCAACACTCATAGCGCGTTATCGTGATGGTGCCGAAGCCATCCCTGATGCGGTGGTGGTGTTACAAAATGATTTAACTATCTATTGGTGTAATAAGTTAGCGCTGACACTATTAGGGCTACAATGGCCGCTCGATCAGGGGCAACGGCTAGATAACTTAATACGTGAACCTAAGTTTGCACACTATATACAGCGCGGCAAGTTTACCGAGCCATTAGAGCTTGAAAGCAGTTTCAGTATTGGACGAGTGCTGGAGTTTAGGGTTATGCCCTATGCTAATCAGATAATGGTGGTGGTGCGCGATGTCACCCGCTTAAAACAGCTAGAGCAAATGCGCAAAGACTTTGTTGCCAATGTATCGCATGAACTGCGTACACCGCTCACTGTGGTTACGGGTTATCTTGAGATGATGGATAGCGACATGCTGCCGCCGCCGGGTGTGTGGAATAAAGCGCAAACAACGATGCTCGAACAATGTAAGCGTATGGACAGCCTCGTTAAGCAATTATTATCGTTATCGCGTATTGAAGGTGCCCGTAAGCAAAATAACGATAAAGCGATTAATGTCCCGCAATTGCTTAAATATATTCAAACCGAGGCCGAATCACTTAATCAGCAAAAAAATCATCAGTTGATCTTTGACGTTGATGCTTCACTTGATATTACTGGCGCCGAAGATGAATTGCGCAGTGCATTTTCTAACTTAGTGTTTAACGCCATTCATTACACGCAAGCCAATGGCAAAATAACCGTGTGCTGGCAGCGTAACAAGGATCAGGCTTATTTTAGCGTGACTGATAATGGCGATGGTATTGCAGCAGAACATATAAACCGCTTAACAGAGCGCTTTTACCGCGTAGATAAAGCACGTAGTCGCACTACAGGTGGCTCTGGACTGGGATTAGCCATTACTAAGCATGTATTAACGCGTCACCAAAGTGAATTAAACATTAGCAGTGTATTAGGCCAAGGTTCGTGTTTTTCGTTTGCTTTTCCCAGTAATAAAATTGTTGCGATAGCGAATAAACAGCAAAAACAGTCTGAGTCATAAAAGTGTCATTTTAAAGTCATGTCACTGTCATCTATACCTCTTACAGTGAACACAGTTAAAAAATGGGACGCACAAATTGGAGAACCCGAGATGAAATTTAAAAACTTAGTTGCCGCAATGGGTGTGGCTGTAACAACCTTCGTTTCTGCACAGTCTATGGCGCTAGATAACGATCTTCCTGAATATCAAAAAATTAGTGGTGTTTCAGGTAACTTCTCATCGGTTGGCTCAGACACGCTGGCTAATATGATGACATTTTGGGCAGAAGAATATAAACGAATTTACCCTAATATCAACATTCAAATTCAGGCTGCAGGTTCATCGACTGCTCCGCCAGCACTGACCGAAGGTACAGCTAACTTAGGCCCGATGAGCCGACAAATGAAATCTAAAGAAATCGAAGCATTTGAAAAACGTTACGGTTATAAACCGACCGAAGTACGCGTGGCAATCGATGCCCTTGCCGTATTTGTCCATAAAGATAACCCTATTGAAGGGCTGCGCATTGACCAAATCGATGCTATTTTTTCATCAACACGTAAATGTGGTGCTAGTGAACAAGTTAACCGCTGGGGCGACATTGGCTTAGCAGGCGAGTGGGCTGGCAAAGACATTCAGCTTTATGGCCGTAACTCAGTATCAGGCACTTATGGTTACTTTAAAAAGAAAGCGCTGTGTAAAGGCGATTTTCGTAATAACGTAAACGAGCAACCGGGTTCAGCCTCTGTGGTACAGTCAATTTCATCGTCATTAAACGCCATTGGTTATTCGGGGATTGGCTATAAAACATCGGGTGTACGCACGGTACCGCTGGCTAAAAAAGGCACCCAGTTTGTTGATGCGACTCTTGATAATGTAGCGCAAGGTAAGTACCCACTGTCACGCTTTTTATACCTTTACGTCAATAAGCACCCAAATAAGCCGTTAGCGCCTATTGAAGCTGAATTTTTGAAAATGGTGTTATCGCAGGACGGGCAGCAAATTGTTGAAAAAGATGGCTATGTACCACTGTCAGCTAAGCTTGCTGCAGTTGAGCTGAAAAAACTGGGTTTGAACTAAAGCCCACAGATTACAAACAATAAAAAACCGCTCCTTGAGCGGTTTTTTTGTCGCTAATTAACAGCAAGTTTATTGCAATGCGCATCATTAATTGAGCTACCTTGAGGCAAGAAAATCTTGTCGATAACAAGGCAAAAATTTTGCTATTTAGTTATGCTAAATAAAAAACTTTTAACGCCGTAAGCGTCAGCTTTAATACCTCAAATTGATTCAGTAATTTTGCGCATTGGTATTATATATTCGTTAAGTTTTCGGCTTGTGCTTTACACTGGTTGTAGCGCTCAATACATTTAGATGAACATATTTGCTGCTTTAAACTTTCACCGGTTGATTGCTGTTCACAGCTTGTTTCACATTGATAGTTTTGTTGTGCACATTGATTTAACTCCGGAGTACCGGTGTTATTTTGACAACCCGCTAACAGTATAAATGTAAGGGCTACGGCGCTGGTTTTAATTAAAGTGTGCATGTATATCCTTAAATGAGAGTCACTCGAGTGTTAAATCACCACTTGTAAGTTGTCGATCAGTCTAACACTGCCTAGGTAAGCGGCGGCTAAAATGACCAATTGACTATCATCTAGTGTAGCAGCTTTTAATGTATCTCGTTGAGCTATCGAAAAATAATCTGGTTTCAAACCTGCTTGCTGTAAACTCTGTTTAGCTTCTTGTTCAAGCTGTGCAAAGTCTTTATTGCCACTTTTAAGCTGTTCACCACAGTGAGTTAGCGTTTTAAACAGTACCGTAGCTGTGGCTTTTTGTGCGGCGCTTAAATAGCCATTACGCGAGCTCATAGCTAATCCAGTTACTTCTCGCATGGTAGGCACGCCTATCACTTCTACCGGAATTGATAAATCCCGTGCCATGGTTTTAATCACTTGCAGTTGCTGAAAATCTTTTTCGCCAAAGCAAGCGTAATCGGGCTGTACTAAATTAAATAGTTTGGTTACTACCGTGGCAACGCCTCGAAAATGCCCAGGGCGTGAACCACCACAATAGCCTAATGAAATATCAGGCACATCAACATAACTTTGTGCCCCTAAACCATTAGGGTAAATGGTTGCTACACTTGGCGTAAACACAATATCGGCTTCAAGGTCGGCTAAGCCGCGCTTATCTTCGTCAAGGGTGCGTGGGTAGTTGTCTAAATCTTCGTTTTCGCCAAATTGCATTGGGTTAACAAAAATGCTGACCACAACTTTATCAGCCATAGTTTTGGCTTTTTCGACTAACGAAAAGTGGCCTAAGTGTAAGTTGCCCATAGTGGGTACTAAGGCGATGCTTAAACCGGCTTGACGCCAGGCTTTAATTTGACTGCGGAGTGATTTAATTTCGGTAATTGACTGCATTATTTAAACTCGTGTTCGCTGCTTGGAAAGGCACCGCTTTTTACATCGCTGCAATACTTTTTAACGGCTGCTGGCATATTGCCAGTTTCAACTAAAAAGTTTTTTGAAAACTTAGGAATAAACCCGGCAGAAATACCCACCAGATCATGCATCACCAGTATTTGGCCATCGGTGCTGTTTCCTGCGCCAATGCCTATGGTAGGAATACTCAAAGCGTCGGTAACGCGTTTGGCTAATGCACTGGGAATACATTCAAGAACTAATAGCTGTGCGCCGGCGGCTTCCAGTGCTTTGGCATCAGCAATTATTTTTTCTGCTTGCGCTTCTTCACGTCCTTGTACTTTAAAACCGCCAAATACATGCACCGATTGCGGTGTCAAGCCTAAATGCCCACACACAGGAATACCCTGTTGGGTAAGGGCTGTAATGCTTTCATGTAGCCATTCACCGCCTTCTAACTTAACCATATTAGCGCCAGCACGCATCAACTCGGCGGCATTTTTACAGCTCTCGCGAGGGGTTGAATAGCTCATAAAAGGCATATCAGCAATAACGAATAACTCACGGCTACCCGCACGCACACAACGAGTATGGTAGGCAATATCTTGGTTGGTGACGCCCAAGGTGTCATCTGCGCCTTGTAATACCATACCCAAAGAGTCACCAACTAAAATAACTTCAACGCCGCTATCATGAAATAACTTAGCAAAACTGGCATCATAAGCTGTTAAAGCAGTAATTTTATTCTTTTCTGCTTTCATTTTATTTAAAGTTGAAACCGTTATTTTAGACATAATTTTCTCACCGGCATAAGCCTTAGTTAATTACAGGGGTAATTGTTGTAAATTGTTAAGCGGTAGTTTATTGGCAATAGCTTGTAACGAAATGCCGCTTGGTAAAATAAGTTCGGGCGCAAGCTCTAACAGTGGAAACACTACAAACTCGCGCTCAGTTAAACCATAATGAGGCACAGTAAGGCGCTCAGTATTTATCATTTGCTCGTCAAACAATAGCAGGTCTATATCTAAAGTTCTTGGCCCCCAGCGTTCGGCCTTACGTACGCGGCCATGTTCCAGCTCAATCGCTTGGGTTAAATCAAGCAGCTGCTGCGGGGCAAGTGTGGTGTCAATACACGCCACCGCATTGATGTAGTCGGGTTGATCTTGGGGACCCATAGGTTTGCTTGCATAGTAATGAGATACGGCAATAAACTCACAATTGGGCAGCTTTTTAAGCGCCATAACGGCGTTATCTAGCTGCGCCTTTGGTGAGTTTAAGTTGGCACCTAACCCCAGGTAAACTCGGTACATGCTGATTACTCTGTTGGTTTTTTGCTGCTGCGACGTCGCGTGCGTCTGCGTGGTTTTGGTCCCGCTTGATGACCCAAAGTTCTGACCATTTCTTTTTGGCCGTTAATATCCTGGCTAAGGTATTGCGTCCACCACTGAGCCAGTTCTTGATGCTGAACTTCACCCGCATCAACGCGCAATAATAAAAAGTCGTACGCGGCTTTAAAGCGCGGTTGCTGGGTTAATCTGTACGCACGTTGGCCAGCTCGTTTATCTAAACGATGTTGAATGTGCCAAATGTCACGTGCACCTAAGGTAAAGCGTTTTGGCACTGCAATATGTTGTGCGTTATCGCTTAGCACCATATTAATGGCTTGAGAAAACGCATCGTATTCGCCAAGTTGCTCTTGCTGTTGTAATAGCTTAGTGCGCTCAACCAGTGGAAACCACAGTAACGCGGCAAATATAAATGCCGGAGTTACCTTTTTATCGGCGTTGATTCGCTGATCGGTATTTTGAAACATTTGCTGAATAAATGCAGCTTCTAAGCCATCAGGGTTTGCGGCTAAAATACTATCTAATTCTGGGAATAATGATTGAAACAACCCATATTTGCGCAGTAATAAATAGTTCGCTTCGGCCTTGCCGTTTAAAAACAGCTTAAGGATTTCTTCAAACAAACGTGCCGGCGGAATGTTGTCTAATAAGCTGGCTAATGTGCTAATTGGCTTTTCGCTGTTAGGGGCAATGGTCATATCTAACTTAGTCGCAAATCGCACCGCGCGCAGCATGCGTACCGGATCTTCGCGGTAACGCGTTTCGGGATCGCCAATCAATTCAATTTGTTTTGCTTTTATTGCCGCTAAGCCATTGGCGTAATCGTAAATACAAAAATCGTTTATCGAGTAATACAGGGCATTAATTGAAAAGTCACGACGTTCGGCATCTTCTTCAATGCTGCCAAACACGTTATCGCGGAGTAATTGCCCTTGTTCACTCGATTGGCTAATTTGGTTTTTTTCTTCCGGCGCTTCGTGATGGCCACGCATGGTCGCGACTTCAATAATTTCGCGACCAAATACAATGTGCGCTAGACGAAAGCGACGGCCAATTAAGCGGCAATTTCGAAATAGTTTTTTAACTTGCTCTGGCGTGGCATTGGTGACTACATCGAAGTCTTTTGGCTGTTGTCCTAACAATACATCGCGAATACAACCACCGACTAAATAGGCGTCAAACCCGCCATCTTTTAAGCGGTACAAAACTTTGATTGCATTTGGGCTAAATTGTTTACGAGAAATGCCATGCTCACCTCGTGAGATCACTAGCGGTTCGCTGCTTATTGCCACGTTTTCGGCAGGGCTACTGGGGCCGATTATTTGCCGACAAAATTGAAAAAGCTTGGAAATAATAGTCTGTCTCCTAGAAAGGTGTTGATTGACTCGCCATTGCAATCAAATTTACAGCCAGTCGTGCTGCAAAGCGCTATACCGGCAGTTTAATATAAATAGCATATATTTAGGCGGCTATCATATACCAGCAAGGTTTAAAAATTAAGTTGCTGTGCTGAAATTAAGCCTTTTTTAGCGATTTTTATTTGCTAACGGGGATAATTTATTACCCTTCGCGGAGTTTGGCGGGGGAAACCTGAATTTCAGCCACCTTGGGTACTTGGCTTAAGTTAAAGTTTTGCACCCCCCAGGCCAGTAATTGTTCTACATTTAACTCAATTAATTCAGCAAAGGTTGGCAAACCTAAAAACGCAAGCGCGGCCAACAAGGCTGGTTTTGGGTTTTGTTTACAAATAGCGGGCGCATAATTTTGTTTGGAGAGTTTAAAGCCAGGCTTTGCCACGGCCAATGGCAAATGCGCAAATTCTGGTATCGGCTGCTGCAGTTGTTTAAATAAACTAATTTGCCGTGCGGTCGGCTCAATTAAATCAGCCCCTCTGACAATGCGATTGATGCCTTGTGCCATGTCATCCACGACCACCACCAATTGATAGGCAAATAGGCCGTCACTGCGTTTTATAATGTAATCTTCACCAGCAAGCGCTGCATTCACTTCAATATGTCCCTGAATAACATCGGTAAACTCAGTGGTGGCATAGTTTTGTGTGAGGCGCAGCGCATTAGTGTGTAAATCAAGTTGCTGCGTTTTGCAGTGGCCTTGATAAATTCCACCGAGGGCTTTTATTTGTTTACGTGAACAACGACAGCCATAAACAAGCTGTTGTTTAGTTAATGAATTAACCACATCTTGGTATAAATCTAAGCGCTTTGTTTGATAAACAACCTGTTCATCCCAGTGTAGTGAGTACGCTTCTAAGGTGTTAAGAATATCAGTGTCGGCGCCGCTGACAACGCGCGTGGTGTCGATATCTTCGATACGTACTAACCATGTCCCTTGGTTAGCTTTCGCATCAAGATAGCTACCTACAGCCGCTACTAATGAACCAAAATGTAACGGTCCAGAAGGAGACGGCGCAAAGCGACCGCGGTAGTTACGCTTTAGCGTATTAACGGCTGTAGGGGTCATCACTAATTAATCGGGGTAATTAGCCACGTCCAGCTTGCTTTTCTTTAATTTCTGCAAGCGTTTTGCAGTCTACACATAAATCGGCAGTGGGGCGCGCTTCTAAGCGGCGAATGCCAATTTCAATGCCACAAGACTCACAAAAACCAAACTCATCTTCTTTAATTAGATTGATTGTTTTTTCGATCTTTTTGATCAGTTTACGCTCGCGGTCACGGGTACGTAGCTCTAAAGAGAACTCTTCTTCTTGCGCTGCACGGTCAACCGGATCAGGAAAGTTAGCAGCTTCATCTTGCATATACGTTTTAGTACGATCAACTTCATTACGTAAATCGTTACGCCAAGTTTCTAAAATTGTTTTAAAATGAAGACGTTGTGCTTCATTCATATACTCTTCGCCTGGCTTTTCTTGATATGGTTCTAAACCGGCCTGAGCCAATAACCCTAATCGCCTTTGGTCTGGCATAACTCTCTCCTAAATCCTTAATATAATGCCTCAGCATTAGCCGGCGGTATAAATAGCAGAAACTTATACCCTAGGCAAATTTATTTTTGAATAATCGAATTAGCTTCAACCTATTTATTGATTTAAAAGTATGAAAAGTAAGTTTTGTACTTTTTTTAATCGCACTATCGGTTTCTAAACTTGCCTTGTTATATGGGCTAAAACTTTTTAAACAAGCTAAATAACTAAATTTAGCAGTAAAATAGCGTTATAGTATGAGGCTGTTTTTATAGTTCCTATTAACCTAACAGCAACACCCTGTATTCCATAGCAATTATATAAATGGCAGCTTTTTAGTTAATACAATTTCGCTGGGGGATATAGCGGCTTTGTACACTAATACTTCAACGCCACGTTGAATAGCGTGTTGTAATAGCTGGGCATACTGTTCGTCAATGTGCGCTGCCGCACTGACCTGGGTAATGCCTTGATGTAACACCGCAAACACTAATACCGCGCGGTGACCTTGTTCGACCATTGTGATTAATTCGCGCAGGTGCTTTTGGCCACGAAGTGTGTGTGCATCGGGAAAATAACCTTGGCCACTGTGCGGGTTATCTTGGCTTAATAAAGTGACCGACTTAACCTCAACATAGCAGTTTGCGCGCTGTTCATCACTGAGCAAAAAGTCGATACGACTATTTTCATCACCATACTTTACCTCACTCTGTAATTGTTGGTAGCCGCTAAGCTCAGTAATTACATTGGCGTTAATCGCCTCTGCTACTACTTTATTAGCAATGGCGGTATTAACACAAATAAGCTGCGCTAAATGATTTTGCGTTAACTCTAATGAGTGCGGGTATTTACGTTTGCTATTATCACTGGTGGAATAAAAAGCGCTAAAGCCGGGTTCTGCGCAGCCCGTCATTTTACCGGTATTGGCACAATGCGCGGTAAACTCAGCCCCAGTATTGGGCTGTAAGTCGGCTAAAAAGCGTTTATAGCGTTTAATTAACGTAGCAGGTTGTAAAGCCGGCTGGTACTTCATACTCACTCCAAGGCTGAACTGCAAATAAGCAGGGCTAATAATGTTATTTACCGCAAGCTGTTGGGAACTGCTCAGCTCTATAGTAAACTCGGTGACACAATTTTGTGCAAGGATATTCTAACATGAGTGAAAAATTTGTTGTTCAACTAAGCGAGCAGCCAGCACCAAGCCATTGGGGTGAAAACGCGTCGTTATCTTTTAATGAAGGCGGTGCAACCGTTCATTTATCTGAGCAAGAAACATTAAAAAATGTGCAAAAAGCAGGGCGTGCAATCGCTAATCAAGGCCTTAAAAACGTGGTATTAGCCGGTGATGCATGGTGTACAGAAAGCCAATGGGCATTTTACCAAGGCTTTGTTTCACCGAAAACCTTAAATGGGGTTAAGTTTGTTGATAACGCGCAAACCGATATAAAAGAATTAAATGATTTAAAAGCCTCGGCAACGTGGGCGCGCGAAATGGTCAACGGCACGGCGGATGATATTTACCCAGAAAGCCTAGCTGAAAAAGCCGCTGAGTTTATTCAGTCGTTAGCCCCCGAGCACGTAAGCTACCAAATTATTAAAGGTGATGCGTTATTAGAGCAGCAGTGGATTGGTATTCACGCGGTGGGGCGCGGTAGTGAACGCCCGCCGGTATTATTAGCACTTGATTACAACCCAACAGGTGATGACAATGCGCCGGTAAGTGCAGCGCTGGTAGGTAAAGGGATCACGTTTGACTCAGGCGGTTACTCAATCAAGTCTAGCGAAGGTATGCTGGGTATGAAGTGTGACATGGGTGGTGCTGCCACTGTAACGGCAGGTTTAGCACTGGCGATTAGCCGCGGCATGGATAAGCGCATTAAATTATTTTTATGTTGTGCAGAAAACTTGATTTCAGGCCACGCATATAAGTTAGGGGATATTTTAACGTATAAAAACGGCACCACGGTTGAAATTGTTAATACCGATGCTGAAGGACGTTTAGTATTGGCCGATGGCCTGATGGCGGCGGGTGAAACTGGCGCTCCGCTGATTATTGATGCGGCCACCTTAACTGGTGCAGCATTAGTGGCTGTGGGCCAAGAGTACAATGCTTTGTTTGCTCTTGATAAAGAGTTAGTACGTGAAGTAGAAGACTTTGCAGCACAATAAATGGAAGCTGCGTGGCCATTACCTCTGGAAAAATGGCATCAACTTAATTGTCCATCGCCATACGCAGACACCGCTAATAGCCGTGCGCAAAAAGGCGGTGGTTACGGTGGTGCATCAAATGCGGCGGGTTTCTTATCACGCTTTGTACCAAATGACGGTAAAGGTTGGGTGCATATTGACCTTGCTGCGGCATTTAATATGGGCAGCACCAGCGAATGGGCGGCCGGTGCCACCACGCGCGGGATGCGAACCGTAGCGCGTACCTTATTAGAAAAAGCGTAATAGTTAGCAAGGTTTAACTATTTAATAATTAAAATAGGTGCCGATTGGCGCCTATTTTTTTGTGCTGCAAACAAGCAATTTGCTTTAAATTACGGTAAAATCCCCCGCCTATAGGTGTTTGAACGTTAAATATGTGCTTTTTATAAGCGGCGTTCAAATATTATACTCACCACTGGGATCCTAACTATGTCAGATAAATGCTACATCACAGCTCAACAGCTACTTGAAGATTCATTCCGCGTAGCGGCACAAGTCTATAAGGATGGTTTCCGTCCAGACTTTATCATTGGTATTTGGCGCGGTGGTGCACCCATAGGTATTGCGGTACAAGAATACTATGATTACAAAGGGATTGAGACCGATCATATTGCGGTGCGTACATCGTCTTATTATGGTATTGGTAAACAGTCTAAAGAAATAAAAGTACACGGTTTACATTACATCATTGAAAACGCCAATGCTGGCGATTCACTATTAATTGTTGATGATGTGTTTGACTCTGGGCGCAGTATTTTTGCATTAAAAGAAAAGCTTGCTGAGCTAATGCGATTAAACTTACCACGCGATATTCGTGTTGCGTGCCCGTATTACAAGCCAAAAAACTCTAAAGTAGATATGAAGCCTGATTACTATATTCATGAGTCAGAAGAGTGGTTAGTGTTCCCGCATGAGTTATCGGGTTTAACCCCGGATGAAATCATTGCAGGAAAATCAGATTTAGCGAAAATACACGACATCTTGCTAGAAAAGTAATGTGCCCGCGCACTGCATAAAAAAAGGCCGTTATGGCCTTTTTTTATGGTTGTAATTAAAGTTTTAAGCGGGCACGTTATAATTGTGCAAAACTATCGACATATTCACTGAGCTTAGCGATATCCACCGCTTGTAATCCTTGCTGACTCCTTTGC
>NZ_JBFJHD010000025.1:0-29130 GCF_041613455.1 Pseudoalteromonas sp.
ACAACGCCAATCGCACGTAGTAATACAGACTGATCTGCAAACATGTGATTACCAACAACTGCGCCTGCAAGTAGCACTATTGCTACTAACCACTTTACTGACTCCATCGCACTTGATGGCGTTTCTACATTCGTGCTCATAATATTATTACCTTAACTACAGACACAACAACCCTACGCAGTGGCAGGGTAAATCCATTAAAATCTAAACTTAAAAACAGACTTATTTAAACCGATTTTTAATCCCAGACTAACTCACATTATAAGTAATATTGGCAGGGGCGGAGAGATTCGAACTCCCAACCGTCGGTTTTGGAGACCGCTGTTCTACCAATTGGAACTACGCCCCTGCAAAGTGGATGCCTATTATACTTACGCAAGCCATTAACACAAGAGTAAAGATTGTCATCTGATAAAATCTTCACGGTTAATTTTACTGATGAATAGTTTATGCAATAAACAAGTAATTTCTACAGTGGTTAATATAACCGTAATAATTCGCCTTGATAAAAGTCACACAATAGCCAAATTTGTTCAAATTGATGGCTTTGTGGCACGCTAAAGGCGCCTAGCTGCAGCTCAAAGTCGGCTTTGTGCCAAATCGTGCTGGCATTGCGGATCAACAGCCAGGTACGCGCCGAATGATAACGTTTAGCGGCTTTTTGTAACAGCAACCTTTGCAATGCAAAGCGCAGTTGTTGTTCGCTCGGCGCTTGCGCCATATCAGCCAGCGCACGCTGCATCGGTATCGATAGCTCACGCCCTAACACTGCCATTGCTTCGGTTTCGCTGGCGTATAAATGCGCGACTTCAATATCGAGTTGCTGCCCGCCCTTATAGCAGCTAACGTCTGGCTTATTGGGTTCATTATGCCAAATATGGCGCATATGAACACCAAACTGCTGCTCATAACAACGTAAAAATAACCGCGCGGCGTCGTGCTCTAGTTGCTGTTTTTCTTGTTCACTGTGGCGTTTCATTGAGTACCTTGTATACATCCGTTAATAACCCCGATGCACCAAATCTAAAATGGTTTGCCGTTACGTAATCGGCACCCATTATATTGCCTGCTAACTGTAAATAAGCCGCAGCATCCTTGACCGTTTTAACCCCTCCAGCCGCTTTAAAACCCACTAACTTACGCGAATTTTTAATTGCTTTTAGCATGTACTGCGCCGCTTCGAGTGTGGCATTAACCGCCACTTTACCGGTGCTGGTTTTGACAAAATCAGCGCCGTTTTCAATAGCCAGCATAGTCGCCTCGGTGATCAGCGCTGCAGTTTTTAACTCACCACTTTCGATAATCACTTTTAGCTGTGCCTGCGACCCGCAAGCGCGCTTACTTTCGCGAATATAATTGCGTACCGTATTCGCATCCCCTGCTAGTAGCGCTTTATAGGGGATCACTAAATCAATTTCATCGGCGCCGCGCTCTATGGCTAGCAGTGTTTCGCTCACCACTTCATCTAACGGGGCATCACCGCTGGGGAAGTTGGTCACTGTGGCGACTTTTACCTGCGCCAAGCCTCTGGCTGCTAGTGCTATTTTAGCTTCAGCTACAAACTGACTGTACACACACAAGGCTGCGGGTGTGCCTAGCTTAGGTTTAATGCTGTTAACCAACGCTTGAATAGTCGCGCTATCATCTGCGTTATTTAAGCTGGTTAAATCCATCAGGCTAACCGTTAGAGCCGCATTTTTTTGTTGTTCAATCATTCTAACCCCTTCCTAGTGAAACACTATAGTGATACTAATCTAGCTATAGCTCATAACCAAACACTCTAATGCTATTTTTAAGCGGGGTTCGCGCGCAAAGCATGATTAACTCAGAGGTAGTGCATAAAAGTGCGCCCATTATAACTTTTAGTTATAACAACTGGGTTTTTATTATTTTTTACTTGGTTATGGCCGATATATTGTGCCTACATAGCCAACAGGCAATATCTATTTAGAGGTGTTATTAACGTGCAGTATTTACCTATCTTTACCAAACTCGACAACAAACCGGTACTGGTAGTTGGCGGTGGAGAGGTTGCATTACGCAAATGTCGCGCGTTGTTAAAAGCGCGTGCCGCTGTGACGTTAGTGGCCCCTTGGTTTTGTGACGAACTGACACAGCTTGCAGATGAGCATGCTGTGACACTGATTGATGCTGCTTTTACAGCAGCGCATTTGGACGGCAAAATGCTGGTGATTGCCGCAACCGATAGCGACGCCGTAAACAACAGCGTATTTGAACTGGCCAATGCCCGTAATGTGTTTGTTAACGTGGTGGATGATCAGCCTAAATGCAGCTTTATATTTCCCTCGATAGTTGATCGCAACCCGATTACTATTGCAATTTCAAGCGCTGGCACTGCGCCGGTACTGGCACGGCGCTTACGCGAAAAGCTGGAAACCCTGATTCCACAACATATCGGGCCATTGGCAACACTCGTTGGCAGTTTTAGGAATAAAGTAAAACAGCGCTTTACGCATTTTGCCGATCGCCGTCAGTTTTGGGAGAGCGTATTCGACTCATCAGTGGTGAGTAAAGTGCAAACTGGCGATACCAAAGCCGCTGCGCAACAGCTAGACGCGATGCTCGATGCCAAACTAGCCCCCGAAGGTGAAGTGTATATTGTTGGTGCAGGCCCAGGCGACCCTGAGTTACTAACGTTAAAAGCATTGCAGCTTATGCAACAAGCCGATGTGGTGGTGTATGACTATTTAGTGTCAGACGAAATAATGGAGCTAGTACGCCGCGATGCTGACCTTATTTGTGTAGGTAAACGCCTTGGCGATCACAGCGTGGCGCAGCAAGACACTAATCAGCTACTGGTCGAGCTTGCCAAGCAAGGTAAGAAAGTGTGTCGTATTAAAGGTGGCGACCCGTTTATTTATGGTCGTGGTGGCGAAGAAGTACAAGTACTGGCAGCTAACCAAGTAAATTACCAAATTGTGCCCGGCATTACCGCCGCGGCAGGGTGCAGTGCTTATGCAGGCATACCGCTCACCCATCGCGATCATGCTCAAGCGATTCAATTTGTTACGGGGCATTGCAAACAAGATGGGCAAGAGCTTGATTGGCGCTCATTAGCGCAAGCGAATCAAACACTCGCCGTATATATGGGGGTGATCAAGTCGCCACATATTCAAGCGCAGTTATTAAAGCATGGTCGTAAGGCCGATACCCCGGTGGCGATTATCGAAAATGGCACGCGTAAAAATCAACGCGTGATCACCGGGCAACTTGGTGAACTTGCCGATTTAATTGCGCGCCATAGTGTGGTGTCACCCGCGCTGTTAATCATTGGCGAAGTGGCTGCCCTACACCAGCAGTTGCATTGGTTTGGCGCAAAAGCACAAACCAGTAGCTTCGCTCAGCCTATTACCGATGTGGCGTAGCGTAAATTATTGTATAGCAGATTTTAACTTTTAATTATTTTAGTAGGACGACTAACAATGGCTTTAACTCACCTTCAGCAGCTTGAAGCTGAAAGTATCAAAATCATGCGCGAAGTCGCCGCTGAGTTTGAGAACCCAGTTATGCTTTACTCAATTGGTAAAGACTCATCGGTACTTTTGCACTTAGCGCGTAAAGCATTTTATCCTGCAAAAATTCCGTTTCCGTTATTACACGTAGATACTAATTGGAAGTTTCGCGAAATGATTGAATTTCGTGACCGCATTGCCAAAGAATATGGTTTTGAGCTACTGGTGCACAAAAATCCCGATGGCCTTGCAATCGATATTAGCCCATTTACGCATGGCTCGGGTAAACATACCGATATCATGAAAACCCAAGGTTTAAAGCAAGCGCTGGATAAATACGGCTTTGATGCGGCCTTTGGTGGTGCACGCCGTGACGAAGAAAAGTCACGCGCTAAAGAACGGGTTTATTCTTTTCGCGACAAGCATCACCGTTGGGATCCTAAAAACCAACGCCCAGAACTATGGAACACCTATAACAGCCAAGTAAACCCCGGCGAAAGTATTCGCGTGTTTCCATTGTCGAACTGGACCGAGCTGGATATTTGGCAATATATTTATCAAGAAAACATCGAAATGGTACCACTGTACCTAGCCAAAAAGCGCCCAGTAGTAGAGCGCGATGGCACGCTAATCATGGTTGATGATGAACGCATGCCACTTAACGAGGGTGAAGTACCCCAAATGAAGTCGGTGCGCTTTCGAACCTTAGGCTGCTACCCACTCACGGGGGCAGTGGAATCAACGGCCAGTACCTTAACCGAAATAATTGAAGAAATGTTGTTATCTACGTCATCTGAACGTGAAGGTCGCGTGATCGATCATGATTCAGCCGGCTCCATGGAGAAGAAAAAACGTGAGGGGTATTTTTAATGTCTAACCTAAATAACGACACATTTAACGAAGTAAAACAAATAGGTATAGACGCCTACCTAGCACGCCAACAAGACAAAAGCTTATTACGTATGCTCACCTGTGGCAGTGTTGATGACGGTAAATCAACACTCATTGGTCGCCTATTACACGACAGCCACCAAATTTATGAAGATCAGCTTGCTGCGCTGCACAAAGATAACGAAAAAGTAGGTAATGCGGGAGAAGATCTCGACTTAGCTTTACTGGTTGATGGCCTGCAAGCCGAGCGTGAACAAGGCATTACCATCGACGTGGCGTACCGCTACTTTTCGACCGCTAAACGTAAGTTTATTATTGCCGACACCCCAGGGCACGAACAATACACCCGCAACATGGTGACCGGAGCATCAACCAGTGACGTGGCGATTATTTTGGTCGATGCGCGCTACGGTGTGCAAGTACAAACAAAACGCCACAGCTTTATTTGTGACTCTTTGGGCATTCAGCAATTTGTGGTGGCGATTAATAAAATGGATATCGTTGATTTTGACGAAACCGTTTATGAGAAAATCAAAGCCGACTACCTTAAATTTGCCGAGCAACTAAACGTAGCAAATATTAAATTTGTACCTATGTCGGCGCTCAAAGGCGATAACGTAGTGACTCGCTCTGCGCATACGCCCTATTACACCGACAAGCCCTTGCTGGAGTTATTAGAAGACTCACCCGCAGCGCAAATAGATACCAGCGCTGAAGCCCGTTTACCGGTGCAATATGTGGCACGTCCTAATTTAAACTTTCGTGGCTTTCAGGGCACGCTTACCTCTGGCAAGCTGCATGTAGGTGATGCAATTAAAGTACTGCCGTCGGGCAAAACATCCAGTATTAAAGAAATTGTCACTTTTGATGGCAACCTCGACAGCGCCGAAGCGGGCCAAGCGATTACCGTTACCCTAAATAGCGAAATAGATATTAGCCGTGGCGATGTCATAGTACCGGCAAACTCTACTGCGTTGGTGACCAATCAGTTACAAGCAAAATTGGTGTGGATGCATGAGACGCCGTTGCAACTTGGTAAAAGCTATAACTTTAAACTGGGCAGTAAAAACACCTCAGTACAAGTTACCAACATCAACCACACTATTGATGTAAATACCCTAGAGCATGGCAGCAGCGACTCACTGCAACTCAACGAAATTGCGATAGTAACATTAGAGCTCAGTGAGACTATTTTAGCCGACGAGTATCAGCATAATCACGAAACCGGCTCATTTATACTTATCGATCGATTATCAAACCTAACCGTCGCAGCAGGGATGATCGAGCAAGTATTACCCAGCCTACAACTACAAAGCAACATCAGTGACTTTGAAGTAGAGTTTAAT
Source organism: Pseudoalteromonas sp. (assembly GCF_041613455.1). Classification (GTDB taxonomy): domain Bacteria; phylum Pseudomonadota; class Gammaproteobacteria; order Enterobacterales; family Alteromonadaceae; genus Pseudoalteromonas. The sequence continues at coordinate 5,711 of NZ_JBFJHD010000025.1, forward strand.
GCGCTAGTACGTAAGCACTTTCCACATTGGCAAGCGCTTGATGTAACTAAGCTTAAATAGTTAACTTTTGCCTGTTATAGGATCTCAAGCATGGTAGAGCAGCTCATTTTAACAGGCATTATGCTTCTTTTGGTCGGGTGCCTGTTTGGCAGCCGACTCAATCCGGCGTGGTTATTTGTTAGTGCTATTGGTAGCAGCTATTTAGCCGGGTTGATCGACTTAGAAAGCATGTTAGTCAATTATACTAACCCGTCGCTTATCACCTTAGTGCTATTAATATTAGTATCGATAGCGATTGAAAAAACCACGTTAATTCAAAAGCTCGCACAATCGCTCTCCAACGGTGGTTTAACTAAATCGGTGACCAAGCTGGGGCTATCGGCTGCTTTTTTGTCCTCCTTTACCAATAATACCGCCGTGGTTGCGTCGTTAATTACTGCCATTAAAGATAACCCGCATCACTCCCCTTCAAAGTTGTTATTACCGCTGTCGTACACCGCTATTTTAGGCGGCACTATTACCCTTATTGGCACATCTACCAACTTAATTGTGAACGGTTTTGCCGTAGATGCCGGCATGCCAGCACTGGGTTTTTTTGACTTTACCTTAGTGGGCTTAGGCGCATTGAGTGTGGGCTTAATCACTATTTTAGTAATGTTAAAGTACCTGCCCGACAATGGTAAAAGCGACCAAGAAGTGGTGCCGTTTTATCTGGAAGGTAAAGTACAAGCCGGCTCTAAACTCATTGGCCGCACCGTGGAAGAAAATGGCCTGCGTGAACTTAAAGACTTATTTTTAGGTGAAATCATTCGCGGCGACCAGCGTATTCTTGCCGTTACACCGCAACAAATTATTCAACAAAACGACATTTTACTGTTTGTCGGCGATATCAAGTCGGTGCCACTACTCACCCGCTTTGATGGTTTAAAAGTGGTGCACGACAAGCATCAAAAAGACATTGAACATTTAGTGGAAGTAGTGGTGAGCCAATCGTCTAAATTTATTGGTAAAACGGTAAAAGAAGCGCGCTTTCGAGAGCAGTTTCATGCGGCGGTGATAGCCATTCGCCGTGGTCACGATCGCTTGCAAGGGGGGCTCGGCCAAGTCCGCTTACAAGCCGGCGACTCGCTAATACTTGCCCCGGGGAAACACTTTTATACTCTGCCTAACTTAAACCGCGAGTTTGTGTATATCTCAGGGTTTGATTTACAAACTCACCTTGCCCCTAAGCAATCGAACATTGTACTACTCAGTTTTGCTGCCGTATTAGGCTTAAGCATTGTTGGCTTAGTGCCACTGGTTAAAGGCTTGTTGGTATTGCTGATCGGCCTTATGCTCTGCGGCACCATAAAACTGAGTGAGGTAAAACGGCGCTTTCCGATAGAGCTGCTGGCGGTGGTGGGCAGCGCTATTGGCCTTGCGAAACTGATGATAGGCACCGGCCTTGCCGGGCAAATATCCAATGCACTATTTGTTGTGTTAGGCGATTTTGGCCCCTACAGTGCATTTATTGCCATATTTTTAATGACGGTATTATTTACCGAACTTATTACCAACAACGCCGCGGCGGCGCTCTCATTCCCAGTTGCTTACTCACTCGCGGTGGGCTTTAATGTGGCACCACTGCCGTTTATTATGGCGGTGGCATTTGGCGCATCGGCCAGTTTTATCTCGCCATTTGGTTATCAAACCAACCTGATGGTTTACAGTGCGGGTAACTATCGCTTAAAAGATTACCTAGTAATGGGTGTGCCCCTGTCTATTGTGTATTCGCTTACCGTGCTGACGCTGATCCCACTGGTATTCCCATTTTAATTCTGGCTAACAATTAAAGAGAGCCCCTAATGGACGACAATATTATTTGGCATAACTACGCCATCACCAAAGCGCAACGTAGCGAGCAAAAAAAGCATAAAAGCGCTATTTTATGGTTTACTGGGTTTTCCGGCTCAGGAAAAAGCACCGTGGCTAACGCACTTGAAAGTGCGCTTAATCAGCTTGGGACGCATACCTATTTACTCGATGGTGATAATGTACGTCATGGTTTATGTAAAGATCTTGGCTTTAGTGATGCCGACCGCATTGAAAATATTCGTCGTGTTGGTGAAACCGCGAAACTAATGACCGACGCTGGTTTGTTAGTACTAACTGCGTTTATATCACCTTTTAGAGCTGAGCGCGATATGGTGCGTAAGTTAGTCGACGACGGTGAATTTATCGAAGTGTTTATCGATACCCCGCTTGCGGTGTGCGAAAGCCGCGACCCTAAAGGGCTATATAAAAAAGCCCGCGCCGGTGAAATTAAACATTTTACCGGTATCGATTCCAGTTACGAAGTGCCGCATAACCCTGAAATAATTTTGGATACCAGTAAAAACACCCTAGACCAATCGGTGACTCAGCTGCTAACGTATCTAAAACAACAGCACATAATATAGGTTAACCGTAATGAACCAAACCGAACTGCTAGAAGAAACCCTGATCCTTGCCCGCGAAGCCGGCAGCGCGATAATGGGTATTTACCAAAAGGACTTTAACGTTGAATACAAAGCCGATGCCAGCCCCGTAACCGACGCCGATTTAGCAGCTCATAAAATCATTGTCGCAGGGCTGCAACAGCTCACTCCTGATATTCCAATATTAAGTGAAGAAAACGCCGACATCAGCTGGGAAGTACGCAAGTCATGGCAACGTTACTGGTTAGTTGACCCCATCGATGGCACCAAAGAGTTTATTAAAAAGAACGGTGAATTTACCGTTAATATCGCGCTTATTGAACATGGCATTCCCGTTTTAGCCGTGGTTGATGCCCCCGCTCTTGGTGTCTCGTATTTGGCCAGCGAAGCTATTGGCGCGTTTAAAGACAAAGGCGATGAGCGCATCGAGCTAAAAGTCACCACTAAGCCAAACAAAGGATTAATTCGCGTGGTAGGCAGCCGCTCTCATCCGTCACCCGATTTAGCCGAGTTTATCACCCGCTTTGACGACGTTGCCATGGTATCTAAAGGCAGCTCTTTAAAACTCTGTTTAGTGGCCGAAGGCAGCGCCGATATTTACCCGCGCTTAGGCCCAACCTGTGAATGGGATACCGGTGCCGGCCATGCCATCGCCGCAATAGCCGGCGCTAAAGTCACCAAGCTCGATGGCAGCCCACTGGTTTATAACAGCAAAGACGATTACTTAAATCCGTATTTTGTGGTTTCAGCTATTGAAGAGTAAGGGCTGTTTTAAGTGGTTAGCTATCAGTTGTCAGCAAGACAAGTGATAGCTTTAAGTTACGGGTTACGGGCTTAGCGTTGCGAGCAGCTCAATGACAATTTAAATCCAACAAATATCCGTCAACCACCTTTACTATTTCGCACAACACAACAGCTTGTCTACCTGTCTACCTATAAATCAAAACCTCTCTTGTTTCATTACTCGCATGACACTATGGCGTGTTGGGGTTCGTGATACTCAACCCAACCTACCCTTCAATTGTAATGTGAATGCTGCTATTTATGCCGTTGTTGCTCACTTTTAAAGCGCTGTTGCAAATTAATTACAGGTGTAATCCATACGCTACAAATTGACTGTGCCTTAAGGATGTTTACCGCATGAAATCACACGGTAAAAACTATATGCTTTGCCGTCATTATTATTCTAAAAAACGGGTAAGCGTATGCCTCCTTCTCAAGATGCAACGTATTTCGATGCATCTACAACACAACAATCTTCTTGGAACCGGCACGATACACAGTGGGCATTAAGCCTGTTTGGCACCGCCGTTGGCGCGGGTATTTTATTTCTGCCGATTAATATTGGTATCGGTGGTTTTTGGCCGCTGATTATTTTAGCCTGCTTAGCCTTTCCAATGACCTTTTTGGCCCACCGTGGCTTAGCGCGTTTTGTGCTGTCATCTAAAAATAAAAATGCCGACTTTACCGATGTGGTGGAAGAACACTTTGGCGTGAATGCTGGGCGACTGATCTCATTGTTATACTTTTTATCTATCTTTCCAATTTTGCTTATTTATGGCGTGGGTTTAACCAATACCGTAGATAGCTTTATGGTCAACCAGCTTGGTATGGAATCGCCTTCTCGAGTGTTACTTTCGGGTGTGTTAGTCGCAACCATGATTGGCTTAATGATGGGTGGCGAGCAATTAATGCTGCGTGCCTTTGCTATTTTAGTGTACCCATTGGTAGCGATCTTGTTTTTTTTATCGCTGTATTTAATCCCTAGCTGGCAAATGCCTAATATGAGCGTACCTGAGCTGGGCAGCTTTAGTAAAACCCTGTGGTTGTCTATTCCGATTGTGGTATTTTCCTTTAGCCATGCTGCGGCGATATCAAGCTTTGTAAATGTGCAACGCGGCCATTATGGTGCTCAAGCAACGGGCAAAGCAGAAGCGATATTAAAGCGCACTAGTTTGTTATTGATCACCTTTGTACTGCTATTTGTATTTTCTTGTGTGCTGTCACTTAGCGGTGAGCAAATGGCGGCGGCTAAAGCTGCGAATGTATCGGTGCTCTCTTACTTAGCGAACATTACCGATAACTCATTTATTGCCACGCTTGGGCCATTAGTGGCATTTATTGCCATTATGTCGTCGTTTTTAGGGCACTTTTTAGGTGCGCGAGAAAGCTTTACTGGCCTGGTGACTAAACACTCTAATTTAAGCGCTAACTTCACTGATAAGTTAGGTGCGCTGCTGATGTTTTTTGCTATTTGGTTTTGCGCGGTTAAAAACCCGAGCATTTTAGATATGATGGATCAACTATCAGGTCCTATCATCGCCATGATTTTATTTATTATGCCGATGATCGCTGTGTATAAAGTGCCTGCACTGAGTAAGTATCGTAATCGCTTGAGTACCTTATTTGTATTAGCGGTGGGTGCGCTTGCTGTGTTTGCACTGATATACAGCATGTTTAAATAACTACTCGTTACTTTTTAAAGCCCAGCTAAGTTAATTTGCTGGGCTTTTTTGTCGCTATGACTTATCTCAATTCTATTTATTTATCATTTTTTATCTGGCATGTTGGGCGTAAATAACTTAAAAATAAACCGACCATGTTAAATACTAAAACACGCCTAACCGTTGTACTGCTCATATTTATGCTGCTAATCAGCCCCTTGATAAAAGCGAATGATGTACCCGAAATTTTAACAATGAAACAGCGTGCCGCGTTGATAGATAACATGACTGAGCTTAGGGTGAGCACCCTAATGCCTCCACTAATGAAGCAGCACAATATCGACATGTGGATACTTATAAGCCGCGAGTACAACGAAGATCCTATTTTAAAAACAATGCTTCCTGCAACATGGCTTTCAGCTAGACGCACTACTATTTTCATGTTTGCACTTAACAGACAAGGCGGTGTGGATGCGTACGCAATTGCACCTTATAAAGTGGGAAATGTGTTTAAACAAGGTTGGAATAAACAAGACCAGCCCAACCAGTGGTTGGCTCTCAATTCGCTAATAAAGCAGTACAAACCAAATAATATTGCACTCAATACCTCCTCTTATTGGGGTCATGCCGATGGCCTGGTTGTTGGTGATTACAATACGTTAATGGCCAATTTACCTAAACAATATCACACAAAAATAATATCGGCTGAGCCACTTGCTGTATCGTGGTTAGAGCTACGCATTCCACAAGAAGTTGAAGTGTATAAGCACATTGTGGCTCTTGCACACCACATCATTGCAGAAGGCTTTTCAAGCAAAGTGATCACTGTAGGCCAAACAACCAGTGATGATTTAGTGTGGTGGTTCAGGGAACGTGTAAAAGAGCTTAAACTACACACTTGGTTTCACCCAAGTGTAACCATTCAACGCGCCGACTCAGTGCATGATGACAACGTGATACAAGCAGGTGATTTACTGCATGTAGATTTTGGTATTACCTATCTGCGCTTAAATACCGATACACAACAACACGCATATGTTTTAAAAGCAGGAGAGACAAATGCGCCTGAGTACTTAGTTGCTGCATTAAAAAGCGGCAATAAGCTACAAGATATATTCACAGCGCAATTTGCTAAGGGTAAAACCGGCAATGAAGTGTTAGCAGCTGCACGAAAAGCAGCGATTAAAGAGGGATTAAAACCCACTATTTATAGCCACCCCCTTGGCTATCATGGTCATGGTGCAGGGACCACATTAGGTATGTGGGATGCACAACAAGGCGTGTCTGGCTCTGGAGATTATCCACTGCATTTAAATACCGCCTACTCGATTGAACTCAACAATGCGGTATTTATAAAAGCGTGGGGTAAAGAAATTAGAATAATGCTTGAGGAAGATGCATTTTTTGACGCAACCGGTGTGTGGTATCTAAATGGCCGGCAAACACAATTGTTACTGGTAAAATAAAAATGGCGCTCAGTGAGCGCCATTTTTAATTTAAGATGCTATCTTTACTCGGTATCTGGCAGATTACGGCCGTAGAATATCTCTTGCATTTCACGGGTCAGTTTAGAGCGAATTTCTTCCTCTTCTTCATCTGACAAGTCATCGGTAGAAATACCAAATAAGTAGGTATTTAAATCGGTTTCTTTTAACATCATTTTGGTATGAAACAGGTTTTCTTGATACACGTTCACGTCCATCATTTGGTACGCTTCTTTAGTATCTTCGGTCATGAAGTTTTGAATCGAGTTAATGGCATGGTCAATGTAGTGCTTAACACCGTTAACATCGCGAGTAAAACCACGTACACGGTAGTCAATGGTAACCACATCTGACTCTAAGCTATGAATCAAAAAGTTCAACGCTTTTAGTGGCGAGATAATGCCACAGGTCGATACTTCAATATCGGCACGAAAAGTACAAATACCGTCATCAGGATGCGCTTCAGGATAAGTGTGTACACAAATATGGCTTTTATCTAGATGTGCCACCACTGAATCGGGTAATGGCCCAGGCGCTTCGTCAGCATCGTAGTTTTGCTGCTCTTCTACCGGCTCTTCCGAAACCAAAATTGTCACACTGGCACCTTGCGGCTCATAATCTTGGCGCGCGACATTTAAAATGTTGGCACCAATAATATCAACAACTTCACCTAATATGTCGGTTAGTCTATCTGCACTGTACTGCTCATCGATATATTCAATATATTCTTTACGTTGTTGCTCGGTCTTTGCATAGCAAATATCGTAAATACTAAAGCTTAAACTTTTAGTTAAGTTGTTAAAGCCATGAAGTTTAAGTTTATCGAAGGGTTTGTTCATAATAAACCAACCTATAAATTAGTGAAATCTGCACCTGCAGAATGAAAAGTTCGCGGATTTTATACGAATTTTACTCATCGAAAAAGCGTTATTTTAGCTGATCTTGCACAACTTCGTGGCTATGCGTAATTTCTACTGTTTTATCAAGCATTAATGCCACCGAACAATACTTTTCCGCAGACAGCGAAACGGCGCGTGCTAGGTGCTTTTCAGACACATTATTACCTGTTGCCACAAAGTGTAAATTCACTTTAGTAAATACACGAGGCACAGTGTCGGCACGCTCAGCGCTTAATTGCACTTCTACGTTAGTGAAATCTTGCTTCGCTTTTTTTAAAATGCTGACCACATCAACCGATGAACAGCAGCCAATTGACATTAACACCATTTCCATTGGGCTCGGCGCTGCGCTGTCGCTGCCCGCGTCAAACACCACATTATGATTTGAATTAGAACGGCCAATGAAGGTATTGCCTTCAACCCACTTAACATTTGCTTGCATTGTTATACCTCAAAAAATATTTTCTCGATTGTATACCAATATGCCTGAATTTGTGAGCGCGGAGGGAGAATTTAAGCGATGGCGCTATCAAACAGATTTTTCACTAAACTCGCAAACTCATCGATGAAGGCGTGCTGCTCTACGGTGACAGGGCGTGAGATGACGCTGCTGAGGACTTCTTGTAAATCGTAAACTATGCCGTCAACTTCACGTACAATTTGGCTACGTTGCTCTGTGTTAAGCTCAGGATGCTGCTGACAAATAAGCATCACGTTTTCAGCGATAACATCCTCAATCAATTCCATTACTTTAGGTGCACCGGGCTTTATCTCACCAGGCTTCTCAAATAATGCTAAGTTTTGAGTTAGGTACAGTATTAAGTCGTCGTACCCTTGCCTATTTAAAACCATGCCTGCTACCTATAAAATAATTAATTGCGCTAATTTAAGCAGAAAGTGTTAATAATTGCTAGCTTCGCAGTATATTGAAAGCCATACAAAAAAAGCAGCCTAAGCTGCTTTTTTAATTATTTAGTACTAACTATTAACGTTAGTCTATTTTTAAGCCAGGGCTTAAAGTGGCAGGCATCGCTACTTTTTCAAGCTCCACAGAAGCCACTGGGTAAGCACAGTAGTCGGCTGCGTAGTACGCGCTAGCTCGGTGGTTACCCGACGCGCCAATGCCGCCAAACGGCGCTGCGCTTGAAGCACCCGTAATTGGGCGATTCCAGTTAACAATACCCGCACGAATACGACGTAAAAAGTGTTGGTAATCGGCTTCGCTGTCACTTAACAGACCCGCTGATAAGCCAAATGTTGTATCGTTCGCTTTATCAATAGCGCGATCAAAATCATCAAAGCGGAACACCTTTAATAATGGCCCAAAGTGTTCTTCATCTGGGAAATTATGAATGTTGCTACACTCAATGATACCCGGCGTAACAAAGCCAGTATTAGCGGTGTGAGTAAGCTCGACCAATACTTTACCACCCAGTTCAACTAACTCGCTTTGTGCTTTTACCATGCTTGCCGCCGCCGCTGATGAGATCATCGACCCCATAAATGGTTGCTCAGCATCATCGTAATTACCCACTTTAATGGCTTTAGTTGCTGTAATTAGGCGCGCTAAAATTTCATCGCCTTTACTGCCCGTGGGTAAAAATAATTTACGTGCACAGGTACAACGTTGGCCACTTGAGATAAATGCCGATTGAATAATATCGTGCACTACCGCTTTAGTGTCTTCTACGTCGGTGATTATAAGTGGGTTATTACCGCCCATTTCCAGCGCTAAAATTTTACCTGGCTGACCAGCAAACTGCTCATGTAAAATGTGACCGGTACGCGACGAACCGGTAAAGAACAAGCCATCAATGCCTTTGTGAGCGGCTAAGGCTTTGCCTGTTTCAACTTCACCTTGCACTAGGTTAATAACACCCGCTGGTAAACCGGCTTTTTGCCATAATTTCAGCGTCAGTTCGGCAACTTTAGGAGTAAGCTCTGAGGGTTTAAATATTACCGTGTTACCGGCTAATAACGCAGGCACGATATGACCGTTCGGTAAATGCCCCGGGAAGTTATACGGGCCAAACACCGCAACCACACCATGTGGCTTATGACGGATCATTGCACGCCCTAGTGGCATAGCGTTTTCTACATCGCCGGTGCGCTCTAAAAATGCTTTTTCAGAAATGGCAATTTTACCTACCATGGCACCCGCTTCGGTGCGTGTTTCCCATAGCGGCTTACCGGTTTCTTGGGCAATAGTAACAGCAAGCTCTTCGCTGTGTTCTTTTAATTGGGCAGCAAATGCTTTTACTATCTCTAAACGCTCAGTAAAGCTTTTATCTGCCCACGCGTAAAAAGCTTCGCGTGCAGCACTAACCGCGGCATCTACTTGCTCTGCAGTGGCGGCATTTGCTTGGTAAATAACCTCGTTATTTGCCGGGTTTACTGAATTAAATTCGCTGCCTTGGCCTGGTGACCATTGGCCATTAATAAATTGTGCAGGATGAGTCATAATACTTTCTCCTAAATTAAATCTTGGTTGCGCTTACGCTATCGCCCGCTTTTAAGTATAAAGCATCGGCAACATCTTGAGTTAACACTACGCTGTTCTTACGTTCATCAAACGTCATCGACACCACCGTGGCTCTAAAGTCTGTTAGCTTATCATTTGCCAGTAATACCATGGTGTCACCGCTTTGCTCGCCAATCTCAACAGTAAAGTTTTTAGCGTTGCGAATAGTGGCAATATTATCGACCTTGGCTTCAACGGTTGGGCCGGCGTCAAAAATATCAACGTAGCCATTAAAGGTAAAACCTTCGCTTTTTAGCAGTTCAATTGCTGGACGGGTATTGTTGTGCACTTGGCCAATAACCGCTTGCGCCTCTTTACTCAATAAGTTTACGTAAATTGGGTGTTTGGGCATTAATTCAGCAATAAATACTTTTTGGCCAATTCCGGTTAGGTAATCGGCGGTTGGAAAGTCCATTGAGAAGAAATGTTCTTCTAACCACTGCCAAAATGGGCTACTGCCGCTTTCGTCAGACACGCCGCGCATTTCGGCAATAACGGTTTGCGCAAAACGTTGCTGATGCTGTTTTATAAACATAAAACGCGCTTTTGACAGCAGTTTACCGTTACAGTTTTTACGATAGGCGTCTTTCAAAAATAACGTGCACAGCTCGGTCGCGCCGGTGTAGTCATTACACAGTGTTAAAATATCAACCGCTTTATATACGTTAAGAGTACGTGATGAGTGAATAACTTTACTCAAGTGGTAATGATAAAAAGCATCATCTAAGCCAACAGCCGCTTCGATACCAGAGGTACCCACGACTTCGCCGGTGTCGGTATCTTCAAGTACAAACAAATAACCTTCATCACCCGGTTGTGATGCAATTTTTGTAAATGAGCTTACCGAATGGTCAATTTTCTTTTGTAAAAGCTGTTCATTATTAGGTAAAGAAGTAAAGCCATGACCCGATTCGTCGGCTATTTTCACTAATGCTGGATAGTCACTTTGTTGGATTGGGCGAAGGATCATCATAAACCCGCTTACTCCCTTATATATAACGGTAAATAGGAATTGCAGGGCAAGCGTAGCTTGCCCTTAATTGACTTGCTTGGCTGTATTAAGCGTTTACTACGCTCGCTACGGCTTTTTCAAAACGTGCCATACCTTCGCGAATATCCGCTTCAGGAATAACCAGTGATGGCGTAAAGCGTACTACGTCGGCACCGGCTACAAGCGACATCAAGCCGTGCTCAGTCCCTGCCACTAAAAACTCTTTAGCGCGTCCTTTGTATTGCTCTGCCACTACCGCACCAATTAATAACCCTTGGCCGCGAATTTCACTAAATACTTGGTATTTGTCGTTGATAGCAGTTAGTAGTTCAGTAAATAATGCCGCTTTTTCTGTTACGCCAGCCAATACTTCTGGAGTATTAACAGTATCAAATGCAGCTTCTGCAACCGCACACGCTAGCGGGTTACCGCCATAAGTAGAACCATGCGTTCCCACTTTAAGGTGCTGTGCAATTTCTGTGGTGGTGATCATCGCACCAATTGGGAAACCGCCGCCCAGTGCTTTCGCCGTGGTTAAAATATCTGGAACTACATTTAAACCTTGGTATGCGTATAAGTTACCCGTACGGCCCACACCTGTTTGTACTTCATCAAAAATAAGTAATGCATTATGTTTAGTACATAACTCACGCACGCCCTGAACAAACTCATCAGTGGGTGAAACGATACCGCCTTCGCCTTGCAGTGGTTCCATCATTACGGCACAAGTTTTGTCGCTGATTAATGCTTCAAAAGCCGCTAGGTCGTTGTAATCACAATGTACAATGTCGCCAGGCTTAGGGCCAAAACCATCTGAGTAAGCCGCTTGGCCACCCACAGTTACGGTAAAGAAGGTACGGCCGTGGAAGCCTTTATTAAAGGCGATAATTTGTGACTTTTCAGCACCAAATTTATCAAGGGCAAAACGGCGTGCTAATTTAAGTGCGGCTTCGTTTGCTTCTGCGCCTGAGTTGGCAAAATACACTTTTTCTGCAAACGTCGCATCAACCATTTTTTTCGCTAAACGTAGTGCTGGCTCGTTGGTCATTACATTTGATAAATGCCAAATCTTTTCGCCTTGCTCTTTTAATGCGCCTACTAATGCAGGGTGGCAATGGCCAAGACAGTTAACAGCAATACCACCCGCAAAGTCGATAAACTCTCGACCTTGTTGATCCCATACGCGTGAGCCTTCGCCTCGAACAGGAATTACGCTTGAAGGTGCGTAGTTAGGAACCATTACGTGATCAAATAATTCGCGATTGACTGTCATTTTATTTCCTCTTAATTGTGTACATCACATAGCCATTAATAGCTGTGTGGTAACCTATAGCATACCGCTGTTTTAGCAAACTCAATAACGTGATATTTGCATAAAAATGGCTGTGTGGTTCAATTTTCAGACGCTCATTATTCCAGAATTTTTTGATGCTGTCTCTTCAAAAACTTTCATGTAGCCCTTGGTAATAAAGGCCTTGAGATATAATTTCAAAGATAGTGAATAACTATTTGCGTGCCGTGTGCCGTGTCTTTTTCGCTAACAAACAGTCCAAACAGCGAGCCGCAGCCATACTTAAAGCGGCGAAAAGTATTTTGAATAGATAATAAAAAGTGAATGAATAGTCGCAAAAAAATTAACAAAAATTAGCCGGGGTTAGCCTTTAAAGATTGAAATATGTCCAATTTGGGACAATTTAGCCCCCATGCTCGATTTAAAGGTTAATTAGCAAGGGCATGTTTAGCGATAACACGGCTTAATTAATTTGAATCGCAAGATTTGTGAAGTTACTGGCCTCGAGCACGGCCAATTCCTCGTTGGTGAAGTTAAAATACGAAAATAACTGCGGAATTTCATTTGGCTCAATTAACTGATGCTCTTTAAGCAATAAATACTGCCCATAACAACGTGCTTTTAACATTACTGCTGCTAAAGGCTGTGTAACCGGCTCGTTATTTACTAATTGCTGCATTACGTTATTAAAGGGTAAATACTGAAACGCCATCCGCTTGATCACTTTACTGGTTACGGCTAATGATTTTTCGCGTAAAAATGTGGCTAAAAATAGCGCGTCGGGTTTGATCTCTAATAATGCGGTGTGTAAGTCTTTATTAACGCTACTACGCGCATAATCGACTCTTTGCTGCCATATTTTTGCAAATACTTTTAAATATAAACGTACCAATACCGACTGCCCCACATTTAATAACATACCTAAGGTAAATGCATGACTGGCGTTTACATTATTAAGCGCTGCTAGCTTTTGCGCTGCAATAGCCGTGGCCATGGCATTTTCTCTTAAGCGCCGTTTTAATAATGAAAACGGCTCGGTGCTATGCGGCATCCAATGCCGCACTGCCATGGTTGGCACCACAAATTGTAAGTTATCAAGGCCAATATAACGCAGTGCTAAGGCTGGGTTTTCTACTTTTACTGCGGTCGCTTTACTACGTTGCTTTCGGTAGTAAGGTAAGTTCACTAAATCCACTAATTCACGGCCTAACCAACTGAGATCGTTAACTAACGGCTCAAGGCGGCCAACAGAAGCGCTGTTGGTTGCCAATATATCTAAGATGGCACACACGTTTTCATCAACACCTATGGTGTTTTTTATGATGTTATCGATATCATTCAGCTCTGTTGCTATCGCCTTGTCTATTGCTTTATGTAATTGCTCGCTCGCAGCAGCGCGGTACTTATGATGCGCGGTACTTTTTAATTGACGCTGTTGCTGCGCAGCAACTTCCACTTCAAGTAACGTGCGTTGTTTGATCGGCTCACCTTCTTCTGCTGCCAATGTTTTTCCATAACCAATTTGCTGGTGCGCAAAGTTATGCCCTAACAGCACGTCATGCGCGCGTTTATTCAGCATTTCAACAATACGCGGTTGCGGTAGTAGTGCGGCCATGGTTCTCCATTACTAATTGGTGAGTTAAACTAAGCCTAGAAGCGAGTCAAAAAGTTATCAAGTAGCGCGAGGCCGTGCTCAGTTAAAATTGCTTCGGGATGAAATTGTACGCCTTCCAACGCTAATTCAGTATGTAATAACCCCATTATTTCATCAACTTCACCTTGCGCTGTTTGCGTCCAGGCGGTTACTTGTAGATCGCTTGGCAATGAGTCTGCAGCCACAACTAACGAATGATAACGACACACAGTTAACGGATTGACTAAGTCCTTAAATACCCCTTGGCCATTATGATAAACCGGGGAGGTTTTACCATGCATCACTTTTTTTGCCCGTACTATGCGGGCGCCCAATGCTTGCGCAATAGTTTGGTGGCCTAAACAAATGCCTAAAATGGGATACTGTCCTTTTAACTGCTGCACAATACTAAGAGAAATACCCGCCTCAGTGGGCGATTTAGGACCCGGTGATATAACAATATGTTGCGGGTTGAGCTGCTTGATTTCGCTAATGGTTAGTTGATCATTACGTTTAACCAGCACCTCTTGATCTAAACGTTGAAAATACTGCACTAAGTTGTAAGTAAACGAGTCGTAATTGTCGATCATTAAAAGCATGTAAAAAAGCACTCAAAATTATAAGTTTGCAAAAAGTAGTCTGCGCGCGGCAGCTATACGGCGCATTATAATTATATGGCTTTTTATCAGTGGGGTACATTTATCATTCCATTGTCACGGGTTATTTCTAATCTTAACTTTCATTTTAAGATAATCAATTACATATAATCCAAAAAAGCTATACTGCTAGTATCAACAATACGTTTAACTTCGCTGCTGCGTTAAACTAGCAGCAAAGCTTTGCATATTATCAACTTATATAATAGCGCCTATGTCACAATACATACTTTCTATCGATCAAGGTACTAGCAGCTCTCGGGCTATTTTATTTAATCAAGATGCCAGCGTGGTGGATAGTTGCCAACACACATTTACGCAGCACTTTCCGAAAAACGGTTGGGTAGAGCATCACCCTGACGATATTTTGCAAACGGTACTCAGTAGCTGTAAAAGCGTATTAGCTAACAATAACGTTACTGCTGAACAAGTGATCGCTATTGGCATCAGCAATCAACGTGAAACCACGTTAGTGTGGAATAAACGCACCGGTAAGCCGCTTTATAATGCCATTGTTTGGCAAGACCGACGCACCAGTGACTACTGCGATGCAATACGCTGCGATGAACTAAGTAAAAAAGTGAGTGATAAAACAGGATTACTGTTAGATCCGTACTTTTCGGCGACTAAAATTCGTTGGATTTTAGATAATGTTGCAGGAGCACAACAACAAGCACAAGCGGGTGAGCTGGCTTTTGGTACCGTAGATAGCTATTTATTATGGCACTTAACTGCGGGAAAAGTGCATCGTACCGATGCCACTAACGCTTCACGCACCCTGCTGTTTAATATTCACCAGCAATGTTGGGATGATGAATTACTAGCGCAATTTAATATTCCTCGCACTATGCTGCCCGAAGTCATGGACAGCGCAGCTGATTTTGGCGTAACCAGCAGCGATATATTTGGTGCCCCAATTAAAATTAGCGCCATAGCGGGGGATCAACAAGCAGCATTAATTGGCCAAGCCTGTTTTAAAGAAGGGATGGCGAAAAGTACCTATGGCACAGGCTGCTTTTTAATGCTGAATACCGGCGATAAAGCTCTTACTTCTCATAACCGCTTATTAACCACTGTGGCATATAGACTTAACGGCAAGGTGACCTACGCCATAGAAGGCAGTATTTTTATGGCGGGTGCCACCATGCAGTGGATTGTTGAAGGTTTGCAGCTGTTAGAAAATGCCGGTGATAGTGAAGCATTAGTAAAAGATGTACCACTGGATCACGGCGTATTTTTAGTCCCTTCGTTCACCGGTTTAGGCGCTCCCTATTGGGATGCCAATGCCCGTGGCGCTATTTTAGGGCTTACCCGAGATTCGGGCATTAGCACTATAGTCGCTGCCGCACTGCAGTCAGTTGGCTATCAAACTAAAGATTTACAAAAAGCGATGGAAGGAGATGGTCTGCGGCCAAGCATTTTGCGCGTGGACGGCGGTATGGCAAAAAATAATTGGGCCATGCAGTTTTTAGCTAATATTTTAGGTGCCAGTGTGGAGCGCCCAGCGCTAACAGAAACCACCTCGTTGGGTGTTGCTTATCTAGCTGGACTGCAAGCGGGGGTATATCAATCAACAGCACAAATCGCAACCCTGTGGCAATGCGAACGTCGTTTTGAACCCAGTATGAGCATGACTGAACGCAACGACTTATATGCCAAATGGCAGCATTGCATAGCACAGGTCACGCTTGCAAATAACACCAAGCACGACGGCTAGTGCAATTGTAACATTGGCTGTTGCTATGGTTAATTACTCAAGGGGTATGCAGTGACGTTACTCGATAACGAATATGATTTACTGGTTATTGGCGGCGGTGTTAATGGTAGCGGCATTGCTGCAGATGCCGCAGGAAGAGGCCTTAAAGTATTGCTGTGCGAGCAAGGAGACTTAGCGTCAGCAACCTCATCAAGCAGCAGTAAACTGATTCATGGTGGACTGCGCTATTTAGAGCACTACCAGTTTAGGTTAGTCAGAGAAGCATTATTAGAGCGCGAAGTATTGTTAAAAAAAGCGCCGCATATTATTTGGCCGCTGTCATTTAAACTGCCCCACCAACCCCATCTACGCCCATATTGGCTGATACGTTTAGGCTTGTTTATTTACGATCACCTTGCTCAGCGGGTGACTTTACCCGCATCAAAATCAATTAAATTTGCCAGTAATAGCATACTTAATGCCGCTATTGGCCGTGGCTTTGAATATGCCGATGGCTGGGTAGACGATGCACGACTGGTTATTTTAAATGCACTGGCGGCGCACGAAAAAGGCGCAACGATTGCCACACGTACTCGCTGTATCAACGCACAGCGCACCACAGACAACTGGCAGGTAACGTTAGAGCAGCAAGATAGCAAGCAGCAGTATCAAATCAAAGCCAAAGGGATTGTCAATGCCGCAGGGCCTTGGGTTGCTTCGCTGTTTGAGCAGGTATTAACGCAGCCAACCCCACACGCCATTCGCTTAGTGAAAGGCAGTCATATTGTACTGCCGCGTATCCATAACGAGCCACAAGCGTATATATTACAAAACCAAGATCAACGTATTATTTTTGTTATCCCCTATGAAGATGACTTTTCGCTGATTGGCACCACCGATGAAGAATACAGCGGCCATATTGCTGAGGTAAAAATTAGCCAGCAAGAAATTGACTACTTAGTGGGGATCACTAACCAATACTTCAAAAAACAAATTAGTAGCGCCGATATAGTGCATAGCTACAGCGGGGTACGGCCGCTATTAGATGATAAATCGACCGATGCACAGGCGGTTACTCGCGACTATAAATTACTCCTTAGCAGCAATAACCAGCAGGCGCCTTTACTGAGTGTGTTTGGTGGGAAACTGACCACTTATAGAAAGCTGGCGGAAAATGCGGTAAATAAACTGGCCGAGTTTTATCCGCAAATGGGCCCAGCGTGGACGAAAAATGCTTCCCTACCCGGCGGTGATTTTAACACTGTGACTGAGCTGCAGCAGCAACTGCAAACTCAATATAACTGGTTGCCGGCATTATTATTAAAGCGCTTTTTGCGCAGTTACGGCACCTATACCCACGCCTTACTCATCAATGCCAACAGCGTTAAAGATTTAGGAGTGCACTTTGGACATGGCCTGTATGCGCAAGAAGTTAATTACTTAATTGATACCGAGTGGGCGCGCTGCAGCGATGATATATTGTGGCGCCGCACTAAGTTAGGGCTGCGCTTTAACGCAGCACAAGTTGCTGTTTTGCGCCAGTATATTCAGCAGTATTCTGGCGCAAAACAAACCTAACAAGCCCGCAAGGTTAACTTTCAGGCGTTAGATGCGCCTGCAGTGACGCTTTTTCTGTATCTGACAATGCCTGTTTTGCTTTGGCTGCAAAGTCGTAACGCACCAGTACGGTTTTACCTACTGCGCAGCATTTATCACCTTGGTGCGCTTCTTGGCGCAATACAAAAGAGCTAGTACCTACCTGCTCTACCGAGGTTTTAATAGTGACTTCATCACCATAAAATAACTCGCCCACAAACGACACCTCCACTTTGGCTATGATTAGTTTCCAGTCGTGCGGATTGAGATCTGGGGTAAAAAACTTAAAAATAGGTGCTCGTGCAGCTTCAAACCAAACCGGGAGTACGGTATTGTTAATATGTCCTAGCGCATCAGTTTCACTGAAACGCGGCATCACTTTTTCAATAAACATAAACATCCAATAATAATTATAAAGGTAACTCATGACGGACTTTATTCGCGTATACGATAACGCACTCAGCAGTGACTTTTGCGATAACTTTATCACTACCTTTACTCAAAGCCCGCATACCAAACCAGGGATGACCTCGGGGGGTATCGATTTAAATAAAAAAGATAGCCACGATTTATATTTAAATAATCATCCTGAATACGCCGAACAATTAAAGCATATTCAACAAACCACTGCACAGTATGTTTTTAAATACATTGAAGAACATATTTTTATGATGATAGGTGCCTTCGGCTTAAAGGTTTATCATCCAAAAACTGGCCAACCGGTAGACTTAACCCATGCAAACTTTGCTGAAGTAGGCAAACCGCAACTACCGCTTTTAGTACAGCAAATTTTTCGCCTCGGCAATATTCAAGCGCAAAAATACCAAGTAAATAAAGGCGGCTATCCTTATTGGCACAGCGAAGTGTACCCACAGGCGGGGCACAACGAAGCACTGCATCGAGTGCTGTTATTTATGTTTTATTTGAATGATGTTGAGCAAGGTGGGGAAACCGAATTTTATTATCAAAATCGTAAAATTGCGCCGAAACAAGGCACTATGGTGATTGCACCGGGTTACTTTACTCACACCCATCGCGGCAATAAACCCATTTCTAACGACAAGTATATTTTAACTTCGTGGGTGTTGTTTAATCGTGCCGAGCAAATATATGGTGCGCCAAAGAGCTAGCGCACCTTTTTATGTATATTAACCTAGTAGCTCATCAAACAAATTAAATAACCGATCAAGCTCTGCGGTGGTGTTGTAATGCATACAACCAATGCGTACTACGCCGCCGTTATCGAGCACACCTAACTGCTGACATAAGCCTTGTGCGTAAAAGTTGCCATCCCATACACAAATATGTTGCTTACCTAAAAATTCAGATACAGCGCGCGGCTCTAAACCTTCAAACGTTAACGCAAAAGTAGGTGTACGCTCAGTTAAACGCTCTAAGTCATCAATGCCAAATAATTTTATACGCGGGTAATTAACTAAGCGCGTTAAAAAATATTCACTGAGTGCCATTTCGTGCTGTTTGGTTTTAGTAAATGCAACCGTTAGCTTTTCACGGCGTGAATGGCTATTGTCAAGCTCACTAATGGCGGCTATATAGTCAACCGCAGCAATAAAGCCCGCTAGCGCTTCAAAGCTTTGCGTGCCGGTTTCCCAGCGCCCTGGCGCTACATCTTTAGCCGGCGCAACTTTGTAGGGAGTAAACCCTTCAAGGTGCGCTGTTTTACCATACACCATGCCTAAGTGCGGGCCAAAAAACTTATACGCCGAGCAGGCCAAAAAGTCGCAATCAAGTGCTTGCACATCGATAAGTTCATGGGGGGCGTAATGCACCGCATCCACATACACCAGTGCGCCTACCGCATGAGCAAGCTCTACAATACGGTTAATATTGTTAATTGAACCTGTGGTGTTAGAGGCATACGTTACAGCTATTAGTTTAGTATTACGGTTGAGTAAGCTCTCAAAATGCGCCATGTCGAGGGTGCAATCCGCCTCGTTGATAAGTGCAGTATTAACTTTCACGCCCTTATCTTCTGCAGCTTGCTGCCATGATGATACATTAGAGAAGTGATCAGCATTGGTGACAATTATTTCATCGCCAACTTGCCAACTGCGTGCAATCGCGCGGCTAAAACTAAACGTTAAGCTCGTCATATTTGGGCCAAACACAATGTTTTGTGCACTCGGTGCATTAAGTAAATCAGCCGCTGCTTGACGCGCACTGGCCATTAACTCAACGGTTTTATCGCTGGAAAAAAATGCGCCACCTAAATTTGAATTGTAGTGCCCTAAGTACGCCGTCATAGCATTAAGCACCGACTGGGGCACTTGCGAGCCACCGGGGCCATCTAAAAATACCGGTGATTTATCATCGACGGTTTGCATTAACGCCGGAAATTGTGCGCGCAATTGTGTTGTATTCATGTTCAATCCTTAAGCTGTTAGCACAAAGCAATCCAGATAACCTGGTTTGCTGGCATCAAGTTTGTTCATGGGCGTGGCGTTATGCCACACTTGGCGGTCATTAATAACCGCAAACATGCCATCTTTAATCGCCATTTTAAAACACGGCTCGGCTTGTTGATGTTCGTATACCAGTAACTCACCGCCTTCGAGGTTTTCGTGAGACACACCACACACACATACATGATCAAAACCATCTTGGTGCACACCTTCAGGCGCCGCTGGCGTATCGCTGTCGATGGCTAACATACGAAATTGGTGAATTTCGATATCGCGCTCTGCATCAATGCCGGTGATTTGACGAAACTCATTCACAATGCTTTTCATACCTGCTGACTCAAGTAAGCTTTGTTCTAAGTTTTCGTAGCTGCGCTCAACATTACCCTGAAATGTGTTAATTGCGTCATCTTGTACAAACGCTTTGGTCGCTTGCAGCTTAAGCTCACCATGCTGCATTTTCACCACCGAATAACGGCGTTTACGAAAGGCACCGTCTGCATACGGGTTGCTGGGTAAATTATCAAAAGAGGGCTTAACCAAATCTATGTTTGCTTGGTTAATAAAACGCAGTTGCAGTAAATTCTGGGGGTTTAAGGCGGTCATAAAATCCTGCTATAGTCATTATAATAATACGAGGATTTTAATGCATATTACTAGGATATATTGCTTTATTACTCAATTTAATTGCACTTTATGACCAAATACAATCTATTAAATATTAAAAACTAACATAAATTATCTAAAGTTAATTTGAACAACAAAAAACCCGCCGAAGCGGGTTTTTTAACAAGCTTTAAAAATTATACCGCTTGTTGAATAATCACGTTGTCTGCTTTTTTAGTGTAAGCAGGCATGCGATGGAAGTTCAAGTAACGATACGTATCTGATGCGGTTGCATTGATCTTCGCTGCATATTCTTGATACTCAGCAGCGGTTGGTAATCTACCAATAATTGCCGCAACGGCCGCAAGTTCAGATGATGCTAAGAATACATTTGCACCATTACCTAAACGGTTAGGGAAGTTACGTGTAGAGGTAGAAACTACAGTTGCTTTATCTGCAACACGTGCTTGGTTACCCATACACAGTGAACACCCTGGTGTTTCGATACGTGCACCAACACGACCGAAGATACCGTAGTAACCTTCTTCTGTTAGCTGGTCTTTGTCCATCTTAGTTGGTGGAGCAACCCACAACTGAGTAGGAAGTTGACCTTTAAAGCCATCGAGTAATTTACCAGCCGCGCGGAAGTGACCAATGTTAGTCATACAAGAACCGATGAATACTTCATCAATTTTCTCGCCAGCCACATCAGAAAGAAGACGTGCATCATCTGGGTCATTAGGTGCACAAAGAACAGGTTCTTTGATTTCAGCCAAGTCGATTTCAACTACATGAGCATATTCAGCGTCTTTATCTGCTTCCATCAGCTCAGGATTAGCTAACCACTCTTGCATAGCATTAATACGACGCTCAATGGTACGTACATCGCCATAACCTTCAGAGATCATCCATTTAAGCATTACAATGTTTGACTCTAGGTATTCAGAGATAGACTCTTTAGACAACTTAACTGTACAACCGGCAGCTGAACGTTCAGCCGATGCATCTGATAATTCAAACGCTTGCTCAACAGTTAGGTGCTCAACACCTTCGATTTCTAGAATACGACCAGAAAACTCGTTGATTTTGCCTTTTTTCTCAACGGTTAATAAACCTTGTTTAATACCGTAGTAAGGGATGGCATGTACAAGGTCACGTAACGTGATACCTGGCTGCATTTCACCTTTGAAGCGAACCAAAATTGACTCTGGCATATCAAGTGGCATAACACCGGTTGCTGCTGCGAATGCTACTGCACCCGAACCTGCTGGGAATGAAATACCTAATGGGAAACGTGTATGTGAATCACCACCCGTACCTACTGTATCAGGTAATAACATACGGTTTAACCACGAGTGGATAATACCGTCACCTGGGCGTAGCGATACACCGCCACGGTTCATGATGAAATCAGGAAGCGTATGGTGAGTGTTTACATCGATAGGCTTAGGGTAAGCAGAGGTATGACAGAAAGACTGCATGGTTAAATCTGCAGAGAAACCTAAACATGCTAAATCTTTAAGCTCATCACGTGTCATAGGACCCGTGGTATCTTGCGAACCTACGGTAGTCATCTTCGGCTCACAGTATTGACCCGGACGAATACCAGCAACGTTACACGCTTTACCCACCATTTTTTGCGCTAGTGTAAAGCCTTTATCAGAAAGCTCTGTTACTGTTGGCACTTTAAATACGTCAGTGGCACCTAAACCTAAAGAGGTACGTGCTTTGTCTGTTAAACCACGACCAATGATCAATGGAATACGGCCACCAGCACGTACTTCATCTAAAATCACGTCTGATTTAAGTTCAAACTTAGAGATAACTTCATCAGTACCATGGCGCTTAACAACACCTTCGTACGGATAGATATCAATTTGGTCACCCATGTTGAACTCATCAACATTTAGCTCAATTGGTAACGCACCAGAGTCTTCCATAGTGTTAAAGAAGATAGGGGCAATTTTATTACCTAAACATACACCACCAACACGCTTATTTGGTACGAATGGGATATCATCGCCCATAAACCAAAGTACTGAGTTAGTTGCCGATTTACGAGAAGAACCAGTACCAACTACATCACCTACGTATGCAAGCGGTAAACCTTTAGTTTTTAATTCTTCTAGTTGTGTAATTGGACCCACTTCGCCAGGCTTATCTGGGTTGATACCATCACGGTCAATTTTTAACATGGCTAAAGCATGTAATGGAATATCAGGACGTGACCATGCATCAGGTGCTGGTGATAAATCGTCGGTATTCGTCTCACCCGTTACTTTAAATACAGTAACAGAGATTTTTTCAGCAACTTTTGGTTTATTCGTAAACCATTCTGCGTTTGCCCAAGACTCAATAACTTGTGTTGCGTATTTATTGCCCGCTTTTGATTTTTCTTCTACATCGTAAAATGCATCAAACATAAGTAGCGTGTTTGAAAGGCCTTTTACTACGATTGGCGCTAATGCTTCGTCATCAAGTAGGTCAATCATAGGTGCGATGTTGTAACCACCTAACATAGTACCTAATAACTCAGCCGCTTTTTCTTTAGTAATTAGCGGAGAAGTCGTCTCACCTTTAGCAACCGCAGCTAAAAAGCCTGCTTTGATATAAGCTGCATCATCAACACCCGCTGGTACGCGATTGGTTAATAAGTCTAAAATGAACTCTTCTTCACCCGCCGGTGGAGTTTTAATTAATTCAATAAGATCAGCCGTTTGCTGAGCA
>NZ_JBFJHD010000026.1:0-27165 GCF_041613455.1 Pseudoalteromonas sp.
ATTCAAGCAAGCTTACAAAAAGTAGAGCAGAAAACCACCATAGTCGTGAAGGGATCACGCAGTTCTCGCATGGAGCTTTTAGTTACCGATTTAGTGAATGGCCAGCAACAAGCCATCAACGGAGAATCTTAATGTTAGTTTGGCTGGCAGAGTATTTAACCCAATATTACACAGGCTTTAATGTCTTCTCTTATTTAACCATGCGCGCCATTTTGGGTATTTTAACCGCATTAATGATGTCGCTTTATTTAGGGCCAAAATTGATTCGTAGCCTACAAAAAATGCAAATAGGGCAAACGGTTCGTGACGATGGTCCACAGTCGCATTTATCTAAGTCGGGCACGCCCACGATGGGCGGTTTGCTGATTTTAGCCGCTATTTTTACTAGCACCTTATTATGGGCCGATCTATCTAATAAGTATGTCTGGGCGACCTTGTTTGTAATTGGTTCGTTGGGCGTGGTGGGCTTTGTGGATGATTACCGTAAAGTGATCCGCAAAGATCCGAAAGGTCTGATCGCGAAATGGAAATATTTTTGGCAATCGGTGATTGCCTTAGTCGTGGCCTGTGCGCTGTTTTTTAGTAGTACCGAAGCGAATGAAACTTCGTTAGTTGTGCCATTTTTTAAAGATGTATTACCGCAATTAGGCTTGTTTTACATTGTGATCACTTACTTTGCATTAGTTGGCACTTCCAATGCGGTTAATCTAACCGATGGCTTAGACGGGCTGGCTATTGTGCCAACTATTTTAGTGGCGGCGGCGCTGGCGATTATTGCTTATTTAACCGGTAATATTAATTTTTCGAGCTACTTACATATTCCATATTTACCGCTAGCTAGTGAACTGGTGGTGGTATGTACCGCTATTGTTGGCGCAGGACTGGGCTTTTTATGGTTCAACACCTATCCGGCGCAGGTGTTTATGGGCGATGTAGGCTCGCTGGCGCTTGGCGGTGCACTGGGTATTATTGCGGTGTTAGTACGCCAAGAGTTACTGCTTATTATTATGGGCGGGGTGTTTGTGATGGAGGCATTGTCGGTCATTTTACAAGTGGGCTCGTATAAATTACGTGGCCAACGTATTTTTAGAATGGCGCCGATTCATCACCATTACGAACTAAAAGGGTGGCCAGAGCCACGTGTTATTGTGCGCTTTTGGATTATTTCTATTGTGCTGGTGTTAGCTGGCCTTGCGACATTAAAGATTCGATAAATGCAATATTTAAACGAGATAAAAAATAAACACATAACAGTGCTCGGACTCGGTGTAACCGGTCTGGGCATTGTGCGTTTTTTATTATCTCATGGTTTAACCCCTAAAGTGGTTGATAGCCGTAACACGCCTCCGGGTATTGATTGGCTAACGCAGCATGCAGCGCATTTGACCACGCATTTTGGCGATTTAGACCACGCAGAGCTGCTCGCCAGTGAGATGATTATTATCAGCCCAGGATTGAGTTTAACTTTGCCTGCGGTGGCAGCTGCCATGGCAGCAGGGGTTGAAGTGATTGGCGATGTTGAATTATTTGCACGCTTAAACACTAAACCTGTGGTGGCGGTAACTGGCTCAAACGGTAAGTCAACAGTGGTGACTTTAGCCTATGAAGTATTAAAAACGGCGGGTTATAAGGTGGCACTGGGCGGTAATATTGGTACCGCTGTACTGGATTTATTAAACGATGACGTGGATGTGTATGTCCTTGAGTTGTCGAGCTTTCAGCTTGATACCACCACAAGCTTACAGCCAATGAGTGCCACAGTACTGAACATTTCTGAAGATCACCTCGACCGTTATAGCAGTTACCAAGCTTATATAGATTCCAAGCTAACGATATATAATAACGCCGCATTAGTGGTAACCAATGCCGATGATCAGGCCACGCATAGTACATTAACGCCGCAGCTGAGTTTTGGCGCTACCGAGGGCGATTACAGCTTAGGCGAATATAACGGGCAACTTCACTTTATGCTTCACGGTGAGGCTTTGTTACCGGTTGCGACTATGGCGGTGGTGGGTACACATAATTACTTAAATGCCCTTGCAGTAATGGCGCTACTAAGCCCGTTTAATATTACTAAAGCGCATTATCAAACCGCACTGAGCCAATTTAATGGCTTGGCACACCGCTGCCAGCTTGTTGCGGAACAGAGCGGGGTTAAATATTTTAATGACTCAAAAGCCACCAATGTAGGGGCGACTATTGCGGCCATAGATAGTCTAGCGAGTAGCGAAAAACAACTGATTGTGATTGCTGGAGGCGATGCCAAAGGCGCCGATTTAACGCCACTCATTCCGTATTTGCAGCGCTCTGTAAAAGCACTTATTTGTTTTGGTAAAGATGCTAATGCATTAATGGCGTTGAGTGATAGCAGCCATTTAACCAACAATATGAACGAAGCGGTGGCACTTGCTAAGCAGTTAAGTGCGCCCGGTAATATCGTGTTACTAGCCCCCGCGTGCGCCAGTATTGATATGTACAATAACTATATGCAACGTGGCGAACACTTTGTGCAATGTGTGTTGCAGGCGCAGCCATGATGGCCTTTGCCGATATAAAAGAGGCGTTTACGCCTAAGCCATCGGCGCAGCTGTACGATGTGCCGCTACTGTACTGCATGTTGTTGTTAATTGGCGTGGGGTTTGTGATGGTGACCAGTGCCTCAATGCCAACAGCCGATAGGTTATTTGGCAATATTTACCATTTTACAATTCGCCACGGTATTTTTTTAGCGTTATCGTTTTGTTTATTTTGGATCACCACGTTAGTACCAATGAGTTGGTGGAAAACAGCGAACCCGTATTTGCTGTTAGTTGGCTTAGCCCTGTTATTGGTGGTGTTGATTGTGGGTAGGGAAGTGAATGGCTCGACCCGATGGATACCCATAGGACCGTTTAATATTCAAGCGTCAGAACTCGCTAAATTATTCTTTTTTAGTTATATATCGGGTTATTTAGTACGTAAACGCAGCGAAGTACAAGAAAACATCAAAGGCTTTATTAAACCGATAGCAGTATTTGCGGTGTATGCCGGGCTAATTTTAATGCAGCCAGATTTAGGCACCGTGGTGGTGATGTTTGTTACCACTGTTGGTTTGTTGTTTTTAGCCGGCGCTAAGCTGTGGCAGTTTTTTGCATTAATACTCACTGGCGTGGCCTTAGTGGTGGGCTTGATTGTATTTGAACCTTACCGCATGGCGCGGGTGGTGGGCTTTTTAGAGCCTTGGGACGATCCGTTTGGTAAAGGCTATCAATTAGTGCAATCGTTAATGGCGTATAGCCAAGGTGATTGGTTTGGCCAGGGGTTAGGCAATAGCGTGCAAAAGTTGCAGTATTTACCTGAAGCACATACCGACTTTATTTTTGCAGTAATAGCCGAAGAGTTAGGCTTTGTGGGCGTGTTCAGTATTTTAGTGGTGCTTGGCACGTTAGTGTTTAGAGCGTTACTCATTGGCCAAAATGCGCTGAAACATGGTAAAGAATACGAAGGTTATTTAGCCTTAGCCATAGGTATTTGGTTCGCGTTTCAAACCATGGTTAACGTAGGGGCCAGTGCCGGTATTTTACCAACCAAAGGGTTAACGCTGCCGTTTATTTCCTATGGTGGCTCAAGCTTATTAATGATGACTATTGCCGTGGGAATTTTATTACGTGTTGATTTTGAAACTAAAATGGCGACCAAACAAGCCACATCGGGTGGAGCGAAACGATGAGTAAAAAATGTGTAGTGGTTGCCGGTGGCACCGGTGGGCATATTTTTCCAGGGATAGCCGTAGCCGATCATTTAAAGCAGCAGGGTTGGCAAGTAAGCTGGATTGGCACGCCCGATAGGATGGAGGCAAGTGTCGTCCCTAAGCACAATATCGCCATCGACTTTATTAATGTAAAAGGCGTGCGTGGCAATGGCCTAAAGCGTCTTATTAAAGCGCCATTCATGGTGCTTAATGCAATATTACAAGCGCGCAAGGTATTGAAAAAACAACAGCCTGACGTGGTGTTAGCGATGGGCGGTTATGTAACAGGGCCCACCGGTATTGCCGCTAAAAGCTTAGGTATTCCGCTGGTGATCCACGAGCAAAATGCCGTGGCAGGAATGAGCAATAAATGGCTGGCTAAGTTTGCCAACCGCGTATTAGCGGCCTTTCCCAGCGCATTTGCGCCAGGCACCGCCGAATTAGTGGGTAACCCTGTGCGTGAAAGTGTGGCAAATGTGCCAGCACGTGAGGTGAGCAGTCCAATTAATATTTTAGTGGTGGGTGGCTCGTTAGGGGCACAAGTACTTAACACCACGTTACCAGCGGCGTTTAAAGCGCTGGCCACTAAAGCTGCAATAAAGGTGTGGCATCAAACCGGTAAAGGGCATGTAAGTGCCGTGGAAACGGCGTATCAACAACATGGGTTGAGCAGCGACAATGCTAAGGTGAGCGAATTTATTGATGATATGGATATTGCCTATGGTTGGGCTGATATTGTAATTTGTCGCGCTGGTGCACTGACCGTGAGTGAGATTGCTGCGGCGGGTAAAATGGCGGTATTTGTGCCTTTCCCGCATGCGGTGGACGATCATCAAACTGCCAATGCACAGTATTTAGTGGTGGCAAATGGTGCGTTATTAATGCCGCAAGGGCAGTTTAATCAGCAATCAATAGTTGAACTTTTAAGCCCCTATTTAGCCCAACCTTCATTAATCACTGAAATGGCGGCTAATGCGAAACATCAAGCTATTTTAGATGCCACAGCAAGCGTAGCTATGCACTGTGAGCAAGTAACGAATAAGAGAGTTTAAGTGAAAGAAACGTCAATAAGAGAGCAATACACACGACCAGCAATGCGTCGCATTGAAACCATCCACTTTATTGGTATTGGTGGCGCAGGCATGGGCGGGATTGCAGAAGTACTCGCGTTTGAAGGTTACCGTATTACCGGCTCCGACATTGCCCACAGTGCGATGACAGACAGGTTAATTAAGGCCGGCGCCGAAGTGTTTATAGGGCATCACGAAAATAACGTAAAAGATGCGAATGTGGTGGTGGTGTCCAGTGCCATTGACGAAAGCAACCCCGAAATTATCGCGGCTAAAGCCGCGCGAGTGCCGGTGGTTCGCCGCGCTGAAATGTTGGCTGAGTTAATGCGTTTTCGCCACGGTATTGCCATTGCGGGTACCCATGGAAAAACCACTACCACCAGTTTGATTGCCAGTATTTATGCACAAGCAGGGCTTGATCCGACATTTATTATTGGTGGCTTATTAAATAGTGCCGGCAGCAATGCCAAAGTGGGTAAAAGTGACTTTTTAATTGCTGAAGCCGATGAAAGCGATGCCTCGTTTTTACATTTACAACCTATGGTATCGGTGATCACTAATATTGAAGAAGATCACATGGAAACCTACGGTGGCAGCTTAGAAAAAATGAAAGACACCTATGTGGACTTTATTCATAACCTGCCGTTTTATGGTTTAGCTGTAGTGTGCATTGATTCAGAAGTAGCCAGTGAGCTGATTCCACGCTTTGGTCGTCCGGTGATCACCTACGGGGAGTCAAGCGATGCCGACTACCGCATGAGCGACTTTAGTCAATCGGCAAATACGTGTCAGTTTACGGTAACCAATAAGCAAGGCGAAAGCTTAACTGCCACGCTTAATATGCCGGGTAAACACAATGCGCTCAACGCCACAGCAGCGATTGCAGTGGCTAAAGATCAACACATTGCCAACCAGGCTATTTTAGCCGCGCTGCAAAAATTTGAAGGCATAGGGCGACGTTTCCAACACTATGGTGAATTTGCAAATGAACGCGGTAGCGTGATGTTAGTGGATGACTATGGCCACCACCCATCTGAAGTCGCGGCCACCATTGCAGCGGCTCGTGAGGGATGGCCTGATAAGCGCTTAGTGATGGTGTACCAGCCACATAGGTTTACTCGTACGCGTGACTTATACGAAGATTTTGTGAAAGTACTCGCCGACGTCGATCAATTGTTATTACTCGATGTGTACAGCGCTGGCGAAGAGCCAATTGTGGGGGCTGATAGTAAAAGCTTGTGCCGCAGTTTGCGCCAACGTGGTAAAGAGCCGCGCCATGTTGCTTCAAGTGAGGAGCTAGCGGGTGTGCTTGCCGATTGCTTACAACATAACGATTTAGTATTAACCCAAGGTGCAGGTAACATAGGCCAATTAGTAAAAACCTTAGCTGCAACGGGTATGTCGATAGAAAAACTTAAACAAGGTGAAGTATGACCCAGTTAAATGCCCAGTTTGGTAAAGTTGCAGTGCTGCTTGGCGGCCATTCTGCTGAGCGTGACGTATCACTAAGATCGGGTCAAGCTGTGTTAAACGCACTGCAAAATCAGGGTGTTGACGCTATAGCCTTTGATCCTCAAGTTCGCCCTTTATGGGAGCTAAATGCGTTAGAAGTTGATAGAGTGTTTATTGCGCTACATGGTCGCGGTGGCGAAGATGGTACCGTGCAAGGTGCATTAGAGTTTATGAACCTGCCTTATACCGGCAGTAATGTATTGGGATCGGCACTGGCAATGGATAAAATTCGTTGCAAACACTTGTTTAAATCGGCTGGGCTAAGCACCGCACCGTATGCCGTGGTAGATGCTAAAAAAGGCTTTGATGCTGAGGCACTTATCAAGCAATTTAACAAAGTGATGGTAAAACCATCGCATGAAGGCTCAAGTATTGGTATGGCGCAAGCCAGCACAGCGCAAGAGCTAGAAGCTGCACTTACTAACGCTTTTCAATTTGATAGCCAAGTATTGGTTGAGCAATGGATAACCGGCCGTGAATTTACCATTACGGTGATTGCCGATGAGGTGCTGCCAGTGATTGAAATGACCACGCCAAATGGCTTTTACGATTATCAGGCAAAGTATCAAGCAACCACTACGCAGTACCACTGCCCAGCAGACTTATCGGCAGCCGCTACGCAGCAGTTGCAAGCGATGGCATTGGATGCATTTAATTTGGTAGGCGCAAGTGGCTGGGGTCGTGTGGATGCGATGCAAGATGAACAAGGGCACTTTTACTTATTAGAAGTAAATACTGTACCCGGTATGACCGAAAAATCGCTAGTGCCGATGGCAGCAAAAGCGAATGGGGCAAGTTTTGAGCAATTAGTTGTTCGCATTTTGGAGCAAACACTTTAAAATGCATCCCCTTTTAGAAAAAGCTCAACAAATCAAACAGCAACTCAACTGGTCGTTGATTTTTGGAGTGAGCTTTTTTCTCGCGGTAGTGATTGGTTTAGTGCAAATTACTAGCGGGGTTTCTAATTGGTTAGTAGAAAATGAAGATGCGCAAATTAAACACTTAACTGTGCTAGGGCAGCCTAAGTACACCGAAGAAACGGCTATTATAAAGGCGATTAAACACGCAGATTTAAGCAGTTTTTTTAAGCTCAATGTAAAGCACGTACAGCAGTTAGTACAAGATTTACCGTGGGTTGAAAGCGTTTCGGTACGCAAACAATGGCCAGACACACTGCAAGTGTATGTGGTGGAGCATCATGCGGTGGCGCATTGGAATAGTGACTTGTTGCTGAATCAAAATGGTGAAGCATTTGAAGCTAAAAGTAATAAATTAAGCAACGATTTACCTCAGTTATATGGCCCAGAGGGCAGTGAACGTGAGGCATGGATTGCGTTTCAGCAATTTCATGAAATGCTTAAAGTGAATAATTTAACATTAAAAAGCTTAGCATTATCGGAACGGTTTTCTTGGCAATTGTGGTTAGATAATGGCGTACGCTTAAATTTAGGGCGTAAAGATAAAGCCAAACGTGTACAGCGTTTTATAGATGTATATACACGCATGAAAAAACGCGATGACGCCCAAATAGATGCCATAGATTTACGTTACGATACAGGCCTTGCAATTAGCTATAAGCCGTTGCAAGACGAACAATTACAAAATAAGAGTAAGGCATGACTAAGTCAGCAGAAAGAAACCTAGTGATTGGATTAGACGTTGGCACCTCTAAAGTGATTGCCACGGTAGGTGAAATCACCGCAGATAACAAACTCAGTATTGTTGGTGTGGGCAGCCAAGTATCCCGCGGAATGGATAAAGGCGGCGTGAACGATTTAAACTTAGTGTCTGAATCTATTCGCCGAGCAATTGACGAAGCCGAGCTAATGGCCGATTGTCGTATTAGCTCGGTGTACCTTGGTATTTCTGGCAAACACATTCAATGTCAAAACGAAAGTGGTGTGGTGGCAATAAATAACACCGAAGTGACCGAAGAAGACATTGAAAATGTGATTCATATTGCGCGCTCGGTGCCCATTTCAGCAGAGCGAAAGATGCTGCATGCACTACCGCAAGAGTACAGCATAGACATGCAGGAGGGGATCAAAAACCCACTGGGGATGAGTGGCGTGCGCATGGAAGCACGTGCACACATTATTACCTGCTCCAACGATATGGCGAAAAATATCGAAAAATGCGTAGAGCGTTGTGGCCTAGAAGTCGACCAACTTATTTTTACCGCACTGGCTTCGTGTTACTCGGTATTGACCGACGATGAAAAAGAGCTGGGTGTTGCGGTACTCGATATTGGTGGCGGCACCATGGACATTACCATTTATATTAATGGTGCATTGCGTCACTCGGCGGTGATTCCGGTGGCAGGTAACCAAGTAACGGGTGATATTGCAAAAATATTTCGTACACCTATATCACATGCAGAGGCACTCAAAGTACAATATGCCTGTGCAAGCAGCCAAATGGCCAGTAACGAAGATACCATTGAAGTGCCCAGTGTCGGTGGGCGCCCCGCACGGTTAATGTCGCGTCATACATTATCGGAAGTGGTAGAGCCACGGTTCAGAGAACTATTTGAATTAGCGATGGAAGAAATTCGTCGCTCTGGGTTAGAAGATCAAATTGCAGCAGGGCTCGTTATTACAGGCGGAACTGCTAAAATGGCTGGCGCAATGGAAGTAGCAGAAGATATTTTCCAAATGCCAGTTAGAGTGGGTAAACCAATTGGGATAGTTGGTTTAACAGATTATGTCGATGATCCTTCGTACGCAACCGCTGTTGGTTTGTTACAATACGGACGTACTATGCAATCAATGAATGCACAAAAGTTGAAAGCAGAAGGGAATAATAATTTATGGAACCGCATTACGAAATGGTTCCAAGGCGAGTTTTAATACTCAAGTCGGAGAGTAACTATGTTTGATATGATGGAACAACACAGCGAAGAAGCTGTAATTAAAGTAATTGGTGTCGGTGGCGGCGGCGGTAACGCGGTTGAGCACATGGTAAAACAACAAATAGAAGGCGTATGCTTCATTGCGGCAAATACCGATGCACAAGCATTGCGTAATTCAGCGGCAGACATCACAGTACAACTAGGCACGCAAATTACCTCTGGGTTAGGTGCGGGTGCTAATCCTGAAATAGGCCGTCAATCGGCAGAAGAAGATGCCGAAACGATTCGTGCCAGCCTGGAAGGCGCCGATATGGTGTTTATTGCTGCGGGTATGGGCGGTGGTACCGGTACCGGTGCGGCGCCGGTGGTGGCTAAAATAGCTAAAGAACTGGGTATTTTAACCGTGGCAGTAGTAACGCGACCTTTTGATTTTGAAGGTAAAAAACGTGCTGCAGC
This sequence comes from Pseudoalteromonas sp., assembly GCF_041613455.1. Lineage (GTDB taxonomy): Bacteria > Pseudomonadota > Gammaproteobacteria > Enterobacterales > Alteromonadaceae > Pseudoalteromonas. The sequence goes on from NZ_JBFJHD010000026.1 coordinate 9,623, forward strand.
AGCTGAGCAAGGAATTAATGAATTATCTGAAATTGTTGACTCATTAATTACCATTCCAAACAATAAATTACTTAAAGTATTAGGTAAAGGCACCACACTATTAGATGCATTCGCAAAAGCGAATGACGTGTTATTTGGTGCGGTTCAAGGTATTGCAGAACTGATCACCCGTTCGGGTCTGATCAACGTGGATTTCGCCGACGTACGTACGGTAATGTCTGCAATGGGTACTGCGATGATGGGCACCGCGTCAGCGTCGGGTCCAGATCGTGCACAAGAAGCAGCCGAAGCGGCTATTTCAAGCCCACTACTTGAAGACGTTGATTTAACCGGTGCTAAAGGTATCTTGGTTAATATTACCGCGGGTATGGACATTGCAATTGAAGAATTTGAAATTGTAGGTAATCACGTTAAAGCATTAGCGTCTGAAAACGCAACGGTTGTTGTGGGTGCGGTAATCGACCCTGAAATGACTGATGAGCTACGTGTTACAGTTGTTGCAACGGGCTTAGGTGGCGATCGTCGTCCACAGTTTGGCATTGTAGATAACGGTTTCAAAAAAGCGTCAGGCTCTGATGTATCAAGCTCTGTAAGCCAAACCAGTAGCAGCATGTATGTGCCTAGCTTTGCCAGCCAAGGTGCAAGCACTGAAGAAAGCGCAACAACGCAAGTTGCCAGCCAAGAAAAATCGGCAACAACAACGAGCAACAGCGCCAGCAGTTCTGCAACGCAAAGTAGTAAAAAGTCTGAGAAATCAGAAGGTGGCGATTATTTTGATATCCCTGCTTTCTTACGTAAACAGGCTGATTAAGAAAAAGCAGTGTTTGTGTGAAATTTGAACAAATATTGCAATGGCGGTGTATCTGTGTTAGTATCCGTCGCCTAACTGTAACTGAATATAAATGAGCGAACCTATGATTAAACAGCGTACGATTGCAGAAGTAGTCAAAGCCATAGGAATTGGACTTCATAAAGGTGAGAAGGTCACAATAACTCTCCGACCTGCGAGCGCAAATACTGGGATTGTATTTCGTCGTGTCGACCTTGATCCGGTTGTTGATTTTACAACAACACCTGAAGCCGTTGGTGACACGCAATTATGTACCTGTTTGATAAACAAAGATGGTGTTCGCTTATCAACGACTGAGCACCTTATTGCGGCTGTTGCTGCAATGGGAATTGACAACCTAATTGTAGAATTAGACAGCTCAGAAGTGCCAATAATGGATGGTAGTGCATTACCATTCATTTATTTGTTACAAAAAGGCGGCATTGCAGAGCAAAACGCTGCAAAACGCTTTATTCGTATTAAAGAAAAAGTACGTATTGAAGAAGGCGACAAATGGGCCGAAGTAGAACCGTATGACGGTTTTCATATCGACTTTGAAATTGCCTTTGATCACCCTGCTATCAATGCCAGCCGTCAACGTATTGGCTTAGATATCACGACGCAAAGCTTTATTGAAGAAATTAGCCGGGCGCGTACTTTTGGTTTTATGAAAGACATTGAATATATGCATGCTAATAACCTCGCACTAGGTGGTAGTATGGATAGCGCTGTGGTACTTGACGAGTTTAAAGTATTAAACCCGAATGGTTTACGCTACAGCGATGAGTTTGTTAAGCATAAGATATTAGACTGTGTTGGTGACATGTTTATGACAGGCCATAACATTTTAGGTAAAGTAACAGCATTTAAATCGGGTCATGATTTAAATAATAAATTACTGCGTAAAGTGATGGCAACTGAGTCAGCATGGGAGTGGGCAACCTTTGAAACGCCTGTGACAATGCCTGCACCCGGTCTTGAATTAGCGCCGGCCTAATTATCGGCAAATAAATGCTACACAGCTCATACAGTGATAAAAAAAGACGCTAATTAGCGTCTTTTTTTGCATGTTTTTATAGCTATAAACTACAACGCTATAATTTCATGCAGTTGATCTAAATGGGTAATGGTGTAAGTTGGAGTGATCCCTGCGGGCAATTGCTCGCCAGGGTGTTGTAGCCAACAGGTATCAATACCGACATTGTTGCCGCCAAGTATGTCACTGCTGGCGGTATCGCCTACCATTAATATTTGGCTTTTATCTGGGTTACCCATTAATGCAAAGGTATGCTCAAAAATAGCTTTGTTAGGTTTTGCAACGCCAACCAACTCCGAAATAACTAACCATTCAAACATATCTTTTAAACCGGTGTGTGCTAGGCGTACCGTTTGTAAGCGGGCAAAGCCGTTGGTAATAATCCCTAATCGTGCTTGTGATTTGAGCTTATTTAACAGTGCAACCGCCCCCGGTAACGGTTCGCATATTTCGGCCATCGCATCTAAAAAAGCGGCATTCAATTGCTTGGCTGGTACATCAAGCTTAGCTGCCCATTCGTTAAAGCGTGTTACCTGTAAATAATCAGCAGTTATCGTCCCGTTTTGATAGTCTATCCACAGTTGCTTATTGGTTTTTTGATAATGCTCATAGTCGCTACGACTAAAATTAATATCATAGGCTTTAAACATGCGTGTCAGGCCTGCAAACACATCAAATCTAAATAAGGTTTCGTCTGCATCAAACAGCACGTAACGGTATTTCATTATACTTCCTACATTAATTTGTTTGCTGATATAAATCAGGGTGTAAAAAAGGCGCCATCGCTAAGGTAAGCGCTTGGGTATAGGTGCTTTGTCGCGTCGCGTGATCATTGGTTAATAAACCAATGGCACCGCCACGCTGTTTTATATTGGTGGTATTAAAGGCGTTATCCATCACATCGCCTAGTTCCGCACCATTAACTAACGCATTGTACAGCACCTGTGGCAGCGGTAAGTTGCTACTGCGCCCTATGGCTTGATTGTTGGCGTTATCGATAACCACATAAGCAAAGGTGGCAGGGCCATAGCTAAACTGCTCTGCACCGCCTTCCATGGCGACATAATAATGCGCTTGATAATGCTGCTTGCAATAGGCAACACGATTTTGCGCCCCAAGGCGCGTTTGCTGTTCGCCTATCGGTTGATCGGGCACGTTAGAAGGCGCATCTACGCCTTGGCAATCAATCGTGTACTCAGGGAAATACTGAGTAAAAACCTGCTTTGCGGCACTGATCTTTACCGGATTTTTTGAGCCAACAATAATGTTTAATGGCTGCGACATGCTGATCTCCCCACAAGAAAATCAGCAGTGTACGTGAGTTAGCGAAAACAAAAAAGGGGGTTAAATAGGTAAATCGAGTGGGGCGAGGTTTTCGAGCGCGCGTTTTTTTAAAATAATGTCTTTGATCAGCGGTGTTAATACCAGCTCCATGGCCAAACCCATTTTACCGCCCGGTACCACTAAGGTGTTGATGCGCGACATAAAGCTGCCTTGGATCATTTGCAAATAGTAAGGAAAATCGACATCTTCAATGCCCCTAAAGCGGATCACCACAAAGCTTTCATCCAGCGATGGAATGTCTTTGGCGCTAAACGGGTTAGAAGTATCTACGGTTGGCACGCGTTGAAAGTTAATATGAGTACGCGAAAACTGTGGAGTGATATGGTTTATATAATCGTCCATACTGCGCACAATAGAGCCCATTACGGCTTCGCGAGAGTGGCCGCGATCTGAAGTGTCGCGGATCAACTTTTGGATCCACTCTAAGTTAATAATGGGCACCATGCCAATCAGTAAGTCGACATGTTTGGCAACATCGATATTATTTTCTTGATCAACCACCGCGCCATGCAATCCTTCATAAAATAAGATGTCGGTATTTGCTTCTAGATCTTGATATGGCGTAAAGGTGCCAGGTAACTGGTTATAAGGTACGGCTTCATCAAAGGTGTGCAAATAGCGTCGTAACTTACCTGCGCCGGTTTCACCATAGGTTTCAAATAAAGATTCTAATGCAGCAAAGTCGTTTGCTTCGCGGCCAAAGTAACTAATATGTTTACCTTCTTGCTGTGCTTCACGTACTTTTTTATCCATTTCTGGGCGGGTATAACGGTGAAAACTATCACCTTCAATAAGAGCTGCATCAATATTGAGACTACGGAAAATATGCTTAATTGCATTAGTTGTGGTCGTCGTTCCAGCGCCTGAAGAACCTGTTATTGCAATAATAGGGTGTTTAGCTGACATATTAATTCTCTTTTGTAAGACCCGGTTAGTTATAAAGATGTTGCTGGGCTAGGTCAAGTGACGTAATCAGCAAATAACGGTATCATGAGGTGCTTAAAAATAAAACGAGATATAGCATGAAATTTTTAAAACCATTATTAGCCCTGCTTTCATTCACGGCGTTAACTTTGTCAACGGCGCAGGCAAACATGTCAAAAAGCCAATTATTGTTAGCTGAGTTAAATACGCCCTATGGGCTACAAGTAAAAATTGTAAGCGACAGCAACAGTTATAATAACCAGCCGTCTATTCATCGCGACGGTATTTACTTCACCCACGAAGTCCTTAGCGAAGGGCAGAGCCAAACCGATATTGTTTATTACGACTTTGCCTCAAAGCAATTAACGAACCTTACCAATACTCCTGTAAGTGAATATTCACCTACCTTAATGCCAGCAGGTGATAGCTTGTCGGCCATTGTGGTGGAAGAAAATGGTAAGCAAAAGTTATGGCAATATCCGCTTAATCAGCAACAAAAGTCACGGCGCATTTTTGATTGGATAGAGCCGGTTGGCTATCATGCTTGGGGGATTGATGACGACTTAGTGATGTTTATTTTAGGTGAGCCGCATACGTTACAATACACCTCGGTGGCTGCTGCTAAAGGGCAGATAGTGGCAAGTAATATTGGTCGTACGTTAATTTATAATCAGTCATTGGCACAGTTTATATTTAGTTATACGCAAAACGAGCAGCACCATTTAGCGCGCTTTAATCCGCAAACTAAACAGGTAACCACGCTTTTTAGGTTGCCAACCCAAGTACAAGATTTTATTTTAAAAGATGACAACACCTTAGCGTATGCAGTTAAAAATAGAGTGTATCAACGTAGCCTTACAGGCAGCTCAGTAATATCGCAGTGGCTTGATTTAAGCACGTATTGCGAAACACAGATTACCCGCATGAGTTACAAACACGACAAACTGGCATTTGTGTGTGATGTAAGCGAAGACACATTTAAATAAATTTCAGACTTTATAGTGTGGATGCGTTAATGTAAGGCGCAAATTAATCAAAAAGGATTACAGCATGGCATACAGTGCAGACGAACTGACAGAGCAGTTGATTAAACTACAGTGCAGAAGTAATTTTAAAATTAAAAACATTGCCGAATACATGTTAGTTAATTCTAAAGAAGCGTTTTATACCCACAGCGAAGGCGGTAAAGGTAAAATAGTTATTCGCCCTGCATTTGAAGTGTTTAGCGATGATTTTAGCGACATTGATGGCGTAGTGCGTACGCAAGGCTATTTTCATAGCAGTGAAATGACTCGTTTTCCTACCCGTATTTATAAAAGTGCGCAGCCAATTCATTACGGCGTGGCATTTAAAATTAATTCAGCGCAAGCAGCAAAAGACTTTATCGCCAAATTAACGATGATATTAGGTGGTTAATAGATTGGTGCAGGGTTAAAGGTGCAAGATAAAATCTTTAACCTTTAACCCTTAATCTTTGTCTTTAATCACTAGCTCTAAAAGCGCAGCGCCTCTTAATCTCTTTGTGAATAAATTTTTTAAGATCTTATTACACAAAGAGAAGACAATGAGAAGTAAATGAGAAAACATCAGCCATTAGCCCGAGTTTGAGGTTTTCGGCCCGTTACCCGTTGCCCGCAGCCCGCCATTCTTTAACCTTTAATTTATTTACTTTTTAAGAACTGATTAACCGATTCTAACTCGCGGGTTTTTAACGCAATACAGTCTTGAGTGCTTTCTTCAAGCTTACTCAAAGTACGTGCGTAACCTGCTACCTCAGTTAGTTTTTGGTTAAAAAAGGCTTTCGTTTTAGCTAAGCTTGCGGCATCACAACTTGCCGTCGTAAAGTACGGTAAATTAGGAATAAAGAACGGCGGTAAACTTGCGGTTACTTTATCGTAGTTGTTGTAAACCCAATCAATAAACAGTGCTTGGCGTTCATCGGTGTAGCTTTGACCGGCTAAAATAGTGCGCATATCAGAGGCGGTTACCGCGTCCGTTAAGCTATAGTCTAAAACGCTGCGTTGTAACTCAGGGTTAGCAAAATAGCCCATAGCAGCGAGCATATTAGTACGTACTTGCGGGTTTTTAGTGGTTTTAAAGGTCGTGATAAACTGTGCGAGCAGTGCTTTATCGCCGTTAAACGCTGCAAGCTTAAGGTAAGTCCCTGCTAGGTAAGGATCGACTTTTTGCGGATCTTGTAAATAAACTTGCGTTTGCTGCTTTGCTTTATTGATCACGTTTTTATCTTCGCCATCAAAGCCTAATCGTGAGACTACCGCAGCGCGCAGTTGTGAAATAGCGCCATTTTCTCCCGCTTTTGCTGTTAAGCCATATTTTTTAGCGGCAGGGGTGACTGCCGCACGAATAAATTTAGGCCATAGCTCTTTATTGCTGTCGTCTTTAAATGTACGCTGCTGCGCAACTAAATAACCCAATGCGGTGTTGGCAACCCGCGGATGGCTGTCGCTCACAAACACTTCTAAGGTTTGCATGAGTTTAGCCGCCGAAATTACGCCCGCATCAAGTAATGCATCGGTGGCTGATAATAACGCTAAGCGTTCACGATCGCTCAATACGCTGGCAGCATTGTCGATAAGCGCGCTAAATTGTGCGTCATCCATAACCCAGCGATAGTAACCTAATGCACCTTGATCGGGGTAAATCCACTCTGGAGCAAAATCTAATTCAACTGTTTGCTGAGGCTTATTAAGTAATACACTGGCCGTGGCTACTTTGTTGCCGGCGCCATACTTTATCGCCACCGGCACATTCCATAATTGCGCGGGAGCATCAACGCCGGCATTTGCAAAGCGGCTTTGTGAAAGTGTGAGCTGTTTGCCTTGCTGCGCTACCTTAATTAACGGATAAGATGACTGCTCAATAAATGACTTTAATACGCTCGCAACATCTTTATTGGCGGCTTTACCGAGTGCGTGCCATAAGTCAGCGGCTTCGGCATTTTTATACGAAAACGCTGTTAAGTAGTTTTGAATACCGTGTTGAAACGCGTCTTCGCCAATCCAGTTTTCAACCATGGCTAATACGGCGCTGCCTTTACTGTATGCCAGCCCTAAACCGTCCATAATATCGGCTTCGGTCTTAATTGGCTTACGTATCGGTTTAGTGCTTAAGCGGGCATCCAGCGCCATCACATTGTTTTGTGGTAAATCTAAATGCGATTCAAATTCAGGATTAAGCTGCTTCGTAATTTTGGCTGCCATCCAGCTTGCAAATGCTTCGTTTAACCATAAGTCGTTCCACCATTTCATGGTGACTAAGTTACCGTACCATTGGTGCGCAAGCTCGTGGGCAATAATAGATACATTACGTTGCTTTTTACTGCGTGTCGCGGCGGCTAAATCCAGCAATAAAATATCTTCGCGGTAAGTGACTAACCCAGAGTTTTCCATAGCGCCAAACGGAAATTCAGGCACTGCCACTGAGTCTAGTTTTTTATACACGTAAGGCATGCCAAAGTATGCTTCAAGTGCAGCTAATACACGCGGCATATTGTGTTTGGCGTAATCCGCTAAGTGCAGTTTACCTTGCGGAGTAATAACGCGCCCGGGCACCGACATACCTTCAATCTCTAGCTCTTCAAATGGCCCTACTGCCATCGCCACTAGGTAGGATGGAATAGGTGGTGTTTTGTCAAAGTAGTGAGTGGTCATATCGCCATTAACTGTGGTTTTAAGCTCAGGGGTATTAGCGTAGACTTTTTGTGATGTTGGCGCGGTGATGGTTAATTGAAACGGAATCTTATAACTAGGCTCATCAAACACCGGAAACGCGCGACGCGCATCGCTCATTTCAAATTGGGTAAATAAGTAGGGGACTCCTTGATCGAGCGTTTTATATAAGCCGACACTTTGGCGATTATAAGGCGCCGAAAAGTCAATTTTTAAGGTGTAATTGCCCGGTTGAATTTGCTCATCACAGCTAAATTTAACTTTACCGGTTTTCAGCATTTCGCTGCTTAAATCGCAGTCTTGCTCGCCCAGTAATTGCGCCATTTTGGTGGCATAGGCCACTCCATTAAGTTCAATATAGTGTGTGGGCTTGAGTACTGCTAGGCTTATTTCGGTGCTGCCAGTAAAGCTGTCTTGGCTTGGATCAAGCGTTAACACAACCTGTTGTGAGCTGGGTTTAGCCAGTTTTTCAATTACGAACTCGTTGGCAGTTGCCGTATTCATTGCCAGTGCAACGCTCACGGTTAATAGACTTTTTAGAAACATAGTGATCCCTAATTTATTATTGTTATAACGGATTTTCGTTGAGCACAGCATTGCTGAGTGCCCTATTATAGGCACACATCCTAGCAGCTTTTATTTAATGCGTAATTACTGCAGCGTGGCTTTTTGTTGGGGAAATAGTAACAAAGTTTGTCAGTGGCTTTCGCGTGCTATAAAGCGGTGCCACTGCAGCTGTGGGTTTATAATGCGGATTTGTTGAACAACGTTATTTAACAGTGTGATATCACTAAAGTTGGCGTGTGGGTATTCGTTAAACCCCATCAGGTAATTAAAGGCGTCTTTAGAGCCTGCTTGTAGCGCATAAATACGTATTTGCTGTTCAAAGTTAAGTCGCAGACTGCTAATCGCGGTTTTCATACCGAGTCGATCAACATTGGGAATAGCACATTTTTGTAAATAGCCAGCGCGTTCGCCTTCACCCGAAAACCAAATGCGCACTTTTTCGCTGTAGCGTCCTGTTTTAGCGGGTAAATCAAACATTAACCGTGACTGGTTTTGTGATTTTATAAAGGCTAGGTAGTCATTAAAGCCGGCTGTGATTAGCGCCTGATGCACCGGAACAAGGCGAGGTTTTATTTTTCCATGAGTATGAAAATTAAAGCATAAAATGCCTTGTTCAACAGTGAGGTCGTTGAGAGTTAAACAGCCTATTTCGTCACTATAAGCGCCGCTGTAGTAGGCAATTAACGGTAGCCAAAAGTGCCAGTGTTTTGCTTGCTCGCGTGCAACACGGCTATCACTATAAATATAGCCGGTGTACAGCGTGTGCAGCTCCATAGCTGAAAAGGGACGGCGACCAAGATGGGTTTTCAACGCTTTACCTTAAAAATAACAACAGCCTGCATTTTATACCCAAAACATAAGTTGATGCGAGTTTGCGCCGCCAAAAAGATGCAGTTAATTATATTTTTGTAAAATAAACAATTATAAATCAATGTATTGTTATCGGTGATGGCAAACGCTGTGGGGCGGGAATAAAACGCAAAAGCCCAGCTAACATTGCTGCGAGCTGGGCTTTTTAGTCTGCTTATAAAGGCGTTTACTCGCTTAATGCGCGCGCTAAACCAACCGGTTCAATTTCTACGCATACTTGGTCATCATTCCAATTAAGGCCAACCAAGGCGTTATCTTCGTTTAAGTCTTCTACCCAGTCGTCTAAAAACTCATCGAGATTAATTTCAACTGGGGTGTATTCTTGCCATTCTTCTTTACACTGTGCTTTTGCGGCCGCTTCAGTTTCCCACAGTAATAACACATCGGTGTCGGCAAACTGATTTGACTCGCATACTACAAAACCATCATCTTGTGCACCGAGTGCCCAAAGTTGTTCGCTACTACGCACTTTTTCTACAAAGCTAACTAGTTCTGATTCAATTTCGATATCGCTCATGTGTTCACCTTTTAAAATTATCGAGGATTGGTCTGTTGTGCAGCCGGTCGCTGACTAAATGTTTCATGAAAAGCAACCAACTGCGTGTGTTGGCTAAAGTCGGTTAGTTCACGAAAGCAAATCCAATCGAGCAAACAGTATAAACTGATGTTGAGGCATTCACAGCTTTTAAATGCGTCATCAGTTAAATGGTTATTTAAATAGTGTAGAGTTTGCGCGATACGTTCGTTTTGTAGGTTAAAAAATAATTTATCCGCTTGCGTATCAAACCCCGAACGCTGACACAGTAGCATTTCTACTAACGAATCGTTACAAGCGTTAATCGTGGTAAGCAACTGCTCTTGAGGCCAGCTAAGTTTAGCGTGCCCATGCTTTTCAAGTAGGTAGCGTAAAATAGCGCTAGAATCCCCTAAGGTTAAATCGCCATCAATAATAATCGGGATTTTACCAGCAGGGTTGTTATTAAGCATGGTTGGGCGGTCTTGCGTGGAAAAAATATCTAAGTTTATAAATTCTAATTCACAGTGGTTTTCGTGTGCCCAAATGCGCACACGGCGAACATAAGGTGAGGTTACCGAACCAAGTAGCTGCATAATCACTCCATAAAAAAGCCGCAAATGCGGCTTTATTGTTAAACCCAGAGCGTATTAAACTGTGAGGCTAAACGCGATCTGGTTTTATAAAATTACTCTGTACGGCTGGTTACTTCTAATAAATGGTAACCAAACTGTGTTTGCACTGGGCCTTGTACTTGATTAATTGGCGCTGAAAAAACCACTTTATCAAACTCTGGTACCATCATACCTGGACCAAATTCACCTAATGCACCACCATCTTGACCAGAAGGGCAATTAGAGTGTGCTTTTGCAAGCTCAGCAAAGCTTTCGCCTTGTTCAATTTTTGCTTTTAAGTCCAAGCATTGTGCTTCGCTATCTACTAATATGTGCCTTGCGGTTGCTACCGTCATAAAATCTCCTCGTTATAAAGCTGATGCTTTTTTAGTCATCTTAAATGATATCTTAGTTAGTTTATACTAATTGTACCAATTTTTAGCTAGTTTATAGTTAAGCTGTGTTCAATTGCCGTGATAAGTTGTGGCGAATCGGGTGCCACTTTACTGTTAAAGCGAGTAATTGTTTGGCGATCGGCCGAAACTAAGTACTTATAAAAATTCCAATTGGGTGAGCTGGTTTGCGCGTTTAAGTGTTTAAAAATAGGGTTTACATCACTGCCACGCACGGCGCTGGTGGCCAGCATAGGAAAGGTGACACCGTAATTTATAAAGCATACTTTTGCGGTGGCTTGTTCGTTATCTTCCTCTTGAAAAAAATCATTTGAAGGAAAGCCTATGACCATTAAACCTTGCTGTTTGTATTGTTGATAAACGGTTTCTAGCGCTTTAAATTGCTCAGTAAAACCACAGTTACTAGCAGTATTAACGATTAACAGCGGCTTGTTTTTAAACTCACACAAATTAAGGGTGTCGGTAGTGCGCAGCTTTCTAAGTGACACGTTGGTAAAGTCATCGCAAGTGTTTAGCGTTGCCTGAGCAGGGCGAGAGTCTGCGGCATTGATGGGTAGCGAAACTACGCTGAGTGCGACCGTTAAACCAAGTAGTATATTTTTTATCATGTTGTTACCTTGAGTGCGCGTTATGGGTATTTATGTAACTTATCATACGTTACTATAAACAATATTGAGCACTTTTAACGACTTTCTATGACGATACGTTTAGCAAAACCCGATGATATTACGGCCATTGTCGCGATTTACAATGAAACCATAGCGAGCCGAATGGTGACCGCCGATACCGAAGCGGTCAGCGTTGCTGATAAACAACCGTGGTTTGACAGCCATAGCGCACAACGGCCTATTTTTGTTTACTGCGAAAATAACCAAGTATTAGCGTGGCTGAGTTATAAATCGTTTTATGGTCGCCCAGCGTATAACGGCACGGTAGAAATTAGTATTTATATTACCAATGCGGCGCGCGGTAAAGGCTTGGGGAAACAATTAATGGCGTTTGCTGAAGAACACGCTCAGCAACTTAATATAAAGGTACTATTGGGCTTTATTTTCAGCCACAACCTGCCCAGCATTAACTTATTTAAACGCTTTGACTATAGTGTGTGGGGCGAGTTGCCTGAAGTCGCTATTATGGACAACACCCCCTATAGTCTCACCATTATGGGTAAGCATTTACCTTAACCACTAAGCTGTAACTTATGCGTCGCGCGGCAGGCCTTTTTCAACAATACGGATCAAGCGCGCTGTTTTACGTAATTTTTCTCGTTGTTTGTCGTTTTGTTGTTGTAGCGCCCATTCAATATGCTCTAACACTAATTCACTGCAATCTAAGCGCTTGGCTTCTAGGGCATGAATAATGGCGGGGCTAAATTCGGCATTACCTAAGCCGACGGCTAAATTACGTAACCAACGCTCGTGCCCAATACGACGAATCGGGCTGCCTTCGGTATTTTTTAAAAAGGTGGCTTCGTCCCAGCTAAATAGCGCCAGTAGGTCTTGATCTTTTAATTGTGTACGCGGATGAAAGTCGGCTTCGTCGGTAAGCTGGCCATAACGGTTCCACGGGCACACCAGTTGACAGTCGTCACAGCCGTAAACGCGGTTGCCTAGTAAGGGCCGATATTGCTCAGGAATAGGGCCTTGCAGCTCTATGGTTAAATACGAAATACATTTACGTGCATCCACCACATACGGCTCTACAATGGCGCCGGTAGGGCATAAAGTAATGCAGGCGACGCATTTGCCACAGCCTTCAAACTCATTGGGGTTATCAATCGGCAGTGGTAAATCAACAAATAACTCGCCGAGAAAAAACCACGAACCCGCTTGTTTATTAATTAATAACGAATGCTTACCGCGCCAGCCTAATCCGGCTTTTTCTGCTAGTTGACGTTCCAGTACTGGGGCTGAATCAACAAATGGGCGAAAGCCATAGCCGCCAATTTCTTGCTCTATTTTTTGACCGAGCTTTTTTAGGCGGTTGCGCATTAATTTATGATAATCGCGACCCAAAGCATAACGGCTAATATAGGCTTTCTCTGGGTTTTTAAGCGTTTTCGCAAAGCCAGCATCGGGCGGCAGGTAATTCATTTTTACCGAAATAACCCGTTGTGTACCGGGCACTAATTCTGCGGGGCGCGCGCGCTTCATACCATGGGCGGCCATGTAATCCATGCTGCCATGATAGCCTGCATCAAGCCAGCGCTGTAATTGCGCTTCATGTTTACTGAGATCTATATCGGTAATGCCCACTTCGCTAAAGCCAAGCGCTTGCCCCCACTGCTTTATTTGTTGGGCCAGTTTTTCATAATTAGGAGTTGCGTCGCTCATCGGCTGTTGTCGCTTATAAACTTGAGTATGGTTACTGAACCAATACAATTCGATCAATAGCCGTGTAATTTACCATAATTGCTCAGCAGTGAATATGCTATCGCTGGCTAGCCGCCGTTATTTAAAGCAGGTAAATATCAACTTAGCTGCGCTATGTGCTGTTTTGTGGCAGCCGGGTAATTGGTAAACACGCCGTCTACACCATAATTGTGCAGCAACTGGATATCGGCTGGCTTATCCACTGTATAGCAATACACTTTTAAGCCACGTTGCTTGGCATCATCAACAAACGCCTGATTGATAAAGTTTTTATCTATATGAATACTGTATGCAGCTAACTGCTCTGCAAACTTGGCATAGTGCAGCGGTATCGATGCGGTGAGTGCACCCATGTTTAGCCAAGGTAAGCGTTGTTTAAGCCAAGCTAGTTGGTGATGATCGAACGACGACACTAACAAGTTGTCGGCGGTTATCAGTTTGTTGGCGATGTTTTGTTCTAGTTGGGCGGCAAAGTTTTCTAGCTGAAAGGTATGTTTAAGCTCTAAATTTAACAGTGTTTGATTATTATTCCAGTTAAATAATTGCTGTAAAGTTGGCACTTTTTCGCCGTTACCGGCATCGAATTGCATAATATGCGCGGCAGTAAACAAACACACTTTACCTTTGCCAGTGGTGGTTCTATCTAGCCAAGTATCATGAATGATCATGTAATCATCCAGCGCGCTTTGTACATCAACTTCAATGCCATCGACGCCAATGTTTAACGCCGCCATAATGGCACTTTGCGTGTTTTCAGGGAAGTGCCCGCTGGCACCACGGTGAGCAAATACTTTCATTGGCGTGATTTCCGTGTGATAGACCAAGTCTCAAAACAGGCAGCGCTGACAATTAATGCCCCACCCATAAAGGTGGCAATAGAAGGGCGCTCATGCAAAATTATTATAGCTAATAATGTACCATACAGTGGCTGCAGACAAGCAATCAGCCCTGCGGTTGCCGCCGATAAGTGCTTTAAACTGGCCGCAAATAAAGAGTGCGGGGCGGCGGTAAATATGACCCCTGCCACTACAATGAGCAGCAAGTCGTGATCTTCAACTGCATAAATAGGCACTTCAATAAAGGCGCACAGTATTAAGCTGGCCACCAAGGTCTGATAAAACATGGTTTGTGGGCCACCATATTGATTAAAGTAACGTTTGTGGGTGATATTACGAATGGCAAAAAAGAATGCTGAAATAACGCCCGTGATCACCCCAAGTGTGACATCGTCGCCTAAATTAGCACTCGGTACTAATAAGTAAATACCCACTAACACCGCGGCCGCACTAATAATATCTTTCGCCTTGGGCTTACTGTTATGAAAAAAAGGCTCCAAAAATACTGTTATTACTGGGTAACTAAAAAAAGCCAGCATGCCCACGGTAATGCCCGCCAATTGCATTCCAGCAAAATAGGTCACCCAATGTATGCCTACCGCCACGCCCAGTAATAGCGCAATTAAGTAATCTTTTGTGTGGTTTAGCCGAATGGGCTTTTTTTGCATACTCAGCAACATAAAGATTGCTAGCCCAGCAATAGCCGAGCGATACACGGTAATATCGAGTGCGTTTAAGCCAATTAACTTAGCGAACAGAGCGGTGCCGCCAAACAGTAATACGGCAATATGGAGGTAAATTAAACTTTGCTGTTGCGACTGCATTACGTTTCCTTGTGGTGTTTTTCGCATTTTAGCATTACAGCCAAACCCTTAAGATGAATATTTTTAATCTATGACAAATGTCAGCAAAGTTAATGACACATTACACTCAAATTACTGTTGAGAGTTGACATAGTTAAGCTATGCAAATGGAGAGCACCATGAATAGTTTAATTTTAATCAGTTTAACAATTAGCGAATTTTTTGACATACACAACGTTACAATCACGGGAATAGGTTACTTTATACTATTCGCTGTTTTTGTGTTATTGAGTAACCACCTAACGATAAATAAAAACATGCCAGAGGTGTTAGCATGAATTCACTTAACACGGTTTCTGAACCAATAGATAAAGGCTTGAGGAAATACGGTCATTTAATTTTTACCGGTTTTTATTTATTACCATTAATCATTGATTACGCCCACTTTACGGCTAATCAAATTACCATGTCTTTAGCGTGTTACATGGCGTTTATTTTGCTCTATGTTAAAGCATTAAACTGTGAAAATTCAGGCACAAATAGTGGCACTACCAAGTTAGTTATCGCCATGCTATTGATTAGCTTTATTGCAACGTTTTATTCCACAGGCACACCGACCTTATTTGGCTTTATTGCTTATATTATCGGTTATGGCTATCACCAGCAGAAGCGTATTTATCTCGCGTTAGTGCTCATTTTCACCGTGTTGTTAAGTACCTATTTGGCAGATATTGGCAAAGCGGAGTACTTTTTAGCGGTGTCGTTAATTTTAACCGCAACCTTATTTAGTTACGGCATTGCCGCAAAAAGAGAGCAGCGCTATAAAGCGCGCGAGCAACAAAATGCGACACAACTAGAGCAACTCGCTGCGATAGCTGAGCGCGAACGCATTGCACGCGATTTACATGATATTTTAGGTCACTCGCTTTCATCTATTGCGTTAAAAGCGGAGTTAGCGAATAAATTAAACCACAGTGAACGTTACACACAAGCCAATAACGAAATCGCACAGGTCGCAGAGCTTGCAAGGCAGCTGCTGAGCGATGTAAGAAATGCGGTGAGTGATTTAAAGCAGCTTAACCTTTCGAGTAAAATCTCTCAATTAAAACAAAGGTTAATCGAGCAAGGTTTTGAGGTTGAATGTAACGTAAGCTTATCGGGATTACCGGCTAAAGTAGAGAGTATAGCAAGCCTAATAATCACAGAAGCGGTGACGAATTTACTGCGCCATAGCAGTACAAAGAAATGTGTCATTAATATAGCGCAAAGCCAGCAGCAATTACTCATAACTGTGATTGATACGAGCGTATGCAGTGCATTAAAGCAGGGTAATGGCTTAAAGGGAATCAAAGAGCGCGCAGTGCAATTAAAGGGTACGGCAACATTCAGCTGTAAGAATAACTTTAGTTTAAATGTAATGCTGCCATTAACGACGAAGGATTTACCATGATCAAAGTGTATTTAGTAGAAGATCAGGCGTTAGTGCGCGATGCAATCGCAGCCTTGCTTGGCTTAGATTTCAATATAGAAGTTATTGGTCAAGCGAGTAATGGCCAAGATGCACTGGCAGCGATAAGCCGGCTTGAAAGTAATGCTCTGCCCGATATTATTTTAACTGATATTGAAATGCCGCAGATGAACGGTATCGAGTTGAGTGAACAAGTAGCAGCCAAATACCCTGCGATAAAAGTCGTTATTATGACCACCTTTTCACGTGCCGGTTACATTCGGCGTTCATTAAGCGCTGGAGTAAAAGGTTTTATTTTAAAAGAAGCGCCGAGTGATGAATTAATTATAGCCCTTAAAAAAGTAATGCAGGGGCAAAAGGTAATCGATGCTGAGCTTGCGATTAATGCACTCGATGACTCAGATCCACTCACCGATAAAGAGCGCAAAGCCTTAAAGCTTGCAAGCGACGGGCTTAAAACCAGTGAAATAGCTAAACAGTTATTTATCAGCGAAGGGACCACGCGTAATTACCTTTGTGATGCGATAGCAAAATTAAATGCCACAAATCGCATTGATGCGGCGCGCATAGCTAAGCAAAAGGGCTGGTTATAAGCCAAAGCGCAAATATAAAGCAAATTAACTTAGCTGCAGCGATGTTTAAACATTGAAAACGTAATACTGGGTTTATAAATTTTGTACAACGTATTAGTATGCTCATGATAAATATAAAAGTAATGAAAAGTAATGAAAAGTACTGAAAAAGCATCTAAAAGCACTTAATGAGGGAACAAATGACACGTTTTATAGCATTATCAACAGAACAAAGCACAGCGGTATTAACGATGAACACCAGCGAAAACCGCCATAACCCCGCGTTTTTGACCGAGTTAAACCAACACTTAGATCACATTGAGGCCGATCACAGTATTAAAGCCGTGGTACTGACTTCCAGCAGTGAAAAAAATTGGTCGCTGGGTATCGATCTTGAATGGATGGCGAACCCCAGCCACACGCCAGCGGTTATTGCCAGCTTTATGAGTGATGTCACGCAGTTATTAAAACGTATTGTGACGTTTCCTATGCCTATCATTGCGGCGTTAAATGGCCATACATATGGCAATGGTGCGGTACTGGCATGCGCCTGTGACTTTCGTTTAATGAAGTCAGACAAAGGCTTTTTTTGTTTTCCTGAAGTGGATGTGATGGTGCCATTTTTACCGTCTATGTTTCCCATTATTAATAAAGCGCTACCACACACATTTTTTAATCGTTTAGCGATGTCG
>NZ_JBFJHD010000027.1:0-26767 GCF_041613455.1 Pseudoalteromonas sp.
AGAAGATTTAAAACCGAAGTTTTACTTAACTCTGTGAGTTGTTCGTGCCTCGCTATGCGTTGGCCTTTCCCGTCTCAGTGGGGTCGCATTATAGGGAGAACAGATTTTTACGCAAGCGTTTTTTCACAGAAAAACTAAAAAAACATACTGTTCGATTACTAATTAAACTAAAGCGGTTAAAACTGCTAGTTTTATAATCAAAACAAGCTTTGCTGGCAGTTAAATAACGACTCCTGTTACACTCAAACAATACTCTAACGACATTTTGAAGGTACAAATATGGCTATTCGATCTTATAAAGGGGTGACTCCCACATTTAATAGTTCTGTTTATATTGATGAGTCATCGGTATTGGTTGGTGATATCACCTTAGGCGATGATAGTAGCGTGTGGCCATTAGTTGCAGCTCGCGGTGATGTTAACTATATACGTATTGGTGAACGTACTAATATACAAGATGGTAGTGTGCTGCATTTATCACGTGGCAGTAATGATAACCCAGACGGCTACCCACTGATCATTGGTGATGATGTCACTGTAGGCCACAAAGTAATGTTACATGGTTGTCGTTTGGGCAATCGCATTTTAGTGGGAATGGGCGCTATTGTTATGGATAACGCAATTGTTGAAGATAATGTCATTATTGGTGGCGGCTCATTAGTGCCACCAAATAAACGTTTGGCGTCGGGTTACTTATATGTTGGCAGCCCAGTGAAGCAAGTTCGCCCGCTGAGTGAACAAGAGCTGGCGTTCTTAAAAGTATCGGCAGATAACTATGTATTACTCAAAGATGAGTATTTAGCTGAGGCTAACTAAGCCGACTTCTATTTGACCTGCCGAGTTATAACTTTCGTCTTCGATCAATTGCTCGGCGCGTTCTTCATAATCAAAGCGATTTTTTTCGAAGTAACAAGCGGCATGACCGTCATCCACAAGATCTAAACCACCAACTGCAATAACGCACTCTACCAACATGCCACTGACCTGTGCAAAAAACACTAATTGATTGGCTGATTTTCTAAACTCGAGACGATCGATAAATTGTATTGCTTGATTCATATTAATGTTCCACGTTTGAGGGCATCAACCACAGGTAGTATCGCTGGCATCTTGTTTCGCCATACATAATACGCTTGCGCTGCTTGCCCCACCAGCATGCCACTGCCATCTAGCAGTTGAGCATTACTGTTATGCTGCGCCACCCAATCCATAAAGACGGTATTGTGTGCTGCATAAAACATATCGTACGCTAAAGTACACTTTGCCAAGTGCTGCACCGCTAACGCCGGTAGCTCGTTATTCATACTGCTGGATGTTGAGTTAATAATAAGGGTGTAGTCACTCACTGGCAGGTCAGCAAAGCCATAGCCTGATACCCTGCCGTATTGAGTAAATAATTTTGCCAATTGCTGCGCTTTTTCTGCGGTGCGATTGACAATAATAACTTCCGCAGGCTGCTGCTCAAGTAGCGGTAATATCACTCCCCTTGCTGCTCCACCTGCGCCAATGATCAATATACGCTGCCCTGCAATACTAACTTTATTCGCTAGCAGGTCATTCACAAAACCAATACCATCGGTGTTATCACCCAATAAAGTGCCATCGGCGCGCTTTTTTAAGGTATTTACCGCACCGACAATTTTGGCCAATGGCGTGAGCTCATCAGCCATGGCAAATGCTTGCTCTTTAAATGGCACAGTGACGTTTGCACCTTTGCCACCTTGAGCAAAAAATGCCGATACTGTTTTTTCAAAGTTATCGATAGGTGCTAAGATTGCGCGGTAGTCGATTTGCTCATCTAGCGAGGTAGCAAATTGTTGATGTATCGCAGGGGATTTTGAGTGTTTTATTGGATTTCCAAAAACCGCATATTTGTCCATGTTAAAGCAACCTCTTTGCAGTGCCACCACTGCCATTAAACGATGATAAATAATATGATTAAACGACTTTTTTCTAAATCAAAGCCAGCAACAGCCGTTACCGCGCCGACTCCCGAAAAAACACCGTACGAAATTATTGGTGGTGAAGCCGCTACTCGCGCTATTGCTAATCGATTCTACGATATTATGGCCAGCGATGAATACGCTAAACCATTATATGATATGCATCCTCTGCCATTAGATAGAATTCGCCAAGTGTTTTTTGAATTTTTATCGGGGTGGCTCGGCGGACCGGATCTATTTGTTGCACAACATGGCCACCCCATGCTGCGTAAACGTCATATGCCCTTTGCCATTGATCAGGACCTGCGCGATCAATGGATGTACTGCATGAATAAAACCTTAGATATAGAGGTGGATAACCCATTACTTAGAGAAGGGTTAAAGCAATCATTTGGGCAACTCGCAAGCCATATGATCAACCAACATTAATGAGCTTACTGTGGTAACCCGTTGCTCATAATAAAGGCGCTCTATAGCGCCTTTATTGCTTACCTACAGTTGCCACTCTCTGGCAATTAAATCATCAGGCTGAATGTTTAACCAGTCTTGAGGATGTAAATAATATTGGTATAAATTAGCTTCGCTACTCTCTGCTGCTGGCTTATAGTTATATTCCCAGCGCGCTAACGGCGGCATCGACATTAATATAGACTCGGTACGGCCACCGGTTTGTAAACCAAATAACGTGCCTCTATCCCACACTAAGTTAAACTCAACATAACGACCACGGCGATACAACTGAAAATCGCGTTGCTGTTGGCTGTATTGATCGTGCTTACGGCGCGCTATTATTGGTAGGTATGCATCTAAAAAACCATTCCCTACGGCTTGCATAAACGCAAAGCTTTGCTCAAACCCTAGCTCGTTTAAATCATCAAAAAATAACCCACCTACACCGCGTGTTTCACCGCGATGCTTTAAATAAAAGTATTCGTCGCACCAAGTTTTGTATTTAGGGTATAAGGCTTCGCCAAACGGCGCGCACAGGTCATGTGCTACTTGATGCCAATGCTGCACGTCTTCAAACACCGGATAAAACGGTGTTAAATCAAAGCCGCCACCAAACCACCAAATAGGTGCTTCACCTTCTTTTTCGGCAATAAAAAAGCGCACATTGGCATGGCTGGTTGGAATATGGGGATTTTTAGGGTGGATCACTAATGACACCCCACAGGCGTGAAAACTGCGTCCGGCAAGCTCTGGGCGGTGCGCGGTCGCTGAGGCTGGCATAGAGGCACCAAACACATGTGAGTAATTAACTCCCCCTTGCTCAATAACCGCCCCATCGGTAATGACACGAGTGCGGCCTCCGCCTCCTTCGGCGCGCTGCCAATTATCTTCAATAAATTTGCCTTTACCATCGGCAGCTTCTAAACCTTGGCTAATGGTATCCTGCAAGGCCATGAAGTAGGCTTTTACTTGCGCTAATAATTCGCTTTGCATATTAACCTCGAAATACTTGGCCAGTCATGGCATCTTTAATGGTGCTTGGTTGCGTATTACCACCGAGAGGTTCATCAACATAGTAACCTACCTGCTCAGCAAACTGTTTTTTGGCTTCTGCAATACTTGATACTGTATTTTGACCGCTTAAATTAGCGCTGGTTGAAACCAACGGCTTACCAAACTGCTGGCATAAGCGTTTTACCGTAGGGTGGTTGGTCACTCTGACTGCGATGGTATCAAACTGCCCGGTTAACCACTTTGGGGTGCTTTTCGCGGCAGGCATTACCCAAGTAATGGCAGCAGGCCAACTAGAAAAAATATCAGCACGTTTATCCATCGGTATTTTGGCATCATCGACGTATTTTAATAATTGCCCGTAGTTATCAGCAATTAAAATAAGGCCTTTCTCAACTGGACGCTGTTTTATAGCCAGTAACCGCTCTACTGCTAATTGATTATCAGGATCGCAGCCTAAACCATAAACGGCTTCAGTTGGATATAAAATAACTTCGCCTTGCTCAAGGCAGCGAATCACAGCGGGTGCATTTGATGGGTCTGACAAAATCCTCTCCAGATATTTAAACGTTATTCAGAGGCTGCAAATTTATGCATACAGCTTTTTTGTGGGCATTGTAACACAGTACTATTGGCGGTTTTTTTCTCTATGACGACTGGCCAATCACATACTGGGCAAGGGTGTGCAATCGGTTTATGATTAAGGGTATATTTACAGCTTGGGTAGCAGTCACAAGAATAAAATAGTTTACCAAACTTATTACTGCGCGACACTAAACGCCCTTTTTTACATTTAGGGCAACTAGGAAGTAACGCTTCATCTTGGTCGGCTTGATTGTCATTGGCAATGTAATGGCACGCTGGGTAGCCGGTACAGCCAATAAACATGCCATAACGACCATTTTTTACTACCAGCGGCAGGCTGCACTCAGGGCAAGCTGAATCTTCAAGTACTTTTATTTCATTACTCTCATGATGTGCTAACGGACGGATAAAATCGCACTTAGGGTAGCTTGCACAGCCTAAAAAAGGGCCTGATTTACTATTGCGGATCACTAATTCTGAGCCACATTGTGGACATATCTCATATTCTTTTTCTAGGGCGTGTTTATTCGCCGAGAAAAGCGAATGGTCGATTTTACTCATGGTGATCCTAGTCGTTGCTGAATTTTCGCCTAATATACCCAAAAGGCTTAAAGATACAACAGTTAATGCAACACATCACCGGGTTGTTCGAAAATAAGCTCTTCCATTTGCTCACAGGCTTTTTCAGAGCCCGGCACATTAAATAGCACCATTAATACTACCCACTTTAAATCTTCTAATGTAATGAATGGCTTATCAAGCGCTGCTAAACGGTCTAACACCATTTCGCGGGTCACGCTATTTATCACTCCAATACGTTCGATAAACATAAAATAACTGCGGCACTGTAAATCAAGCATATCACACTCATTGTCGGTAAATATTCTCACCGCTTGCTGTGGGCTGCTGGTTAAGTAAGGTGATACATCACTGTGTTGTAGCTCGGCGAGTTGCTCAAGCCAGTGCAGTGCTTTAAATATTTCGTCTTCATTAAAGCCTGCCCGCAGTAGCTCATCCGTCAGCTCATTCGGCTTAATAAATACACTCGCGTCGTTGTGAATATAGTTTTCAAACAAATACATAAGAATATCAAACATATTACCGCCCCGCGCTTAGCTTAATATAACCATCTAACACTCGCTCTATTTGATCATCTAGCTCTAGGTCGAGTAGCCGGGTTTGCACTTTATCTATTGGCCACCCCGCACGGCGGACAATCTCGTCAACACTGGTAACTTCAAACCCGATACACTTTAATACCTCACATTGTGGGCTGCTTGCTACTGGCTGCTCTAAATTATATAGACCGGATTGACCAGAAAAACTCACTTCTTCAAGAATATCTGTGACATTTTCAACTAATTTAGCCCCTTGCTTAATTAAAAAGTGACTGGCTTGCGCGAGGGGGTTTCTGATGGAGCCCGGTACGGCAAACACGTCTTTATTTTGTTCAATGGCATAACGAGCAGTGATTAGCGATCCGCTTTTAATTTCAGCCTCAACAATTAATACCCCCAAAGCCAGCCCCGATATAATTCGATTACGACGGGGGAAGTTATGAGCACTGGCTGCGGTACCGGGTAAAAACTCACTCACCAACAGCCCCTGCTCTAAAACTTGCGTACTCAACAAGCTGTGTTGTTTGGGGTAGTACACATCAACGCCGGTGCCCAGCACCGCAATGGTTTTACCGCTACCGGCAAGCGCACCTTTGTGTGCTGCACCATCGATACCACGCGCCATGCCCGAAGTAATGGTGATCCCCGCTTGGGTTAGTTGATAAGCAAACTCGGCCGCAATTTCAAGCCCTACAGGCGTCGCATTGCGACTCCCTACAATGGCAATTTGCGGGCTTGAGAGTAACGCCACATCCCCTTTACAAAATAGCAGTAATGGCGCACTGGCTATTTGTTTTAAAATATCGGGGTAACGTGCATCAAAGAAAGTAATCACGGTGATGTTATTGTGCTGCAGCAATTGCTGATAATGTGCTACCTGCTGCCAATTAGTGTGCAATAAATTATGTGCTTGGCTTGAAGTTAAGCCTAATTGCAGGAGCGCTGCGTGTGGTAGGTTAAATAATGACACTAAGCAGTGCTGCTCAGCTAATGCCAGCAGGGTTTTTATGCCTACGCCTTTACACATATAAAGAGCAAGCCAGTGAGATAACTTGCCAAGCGATTGCTGCATGTTCTTTCTCCTAGGCATGCCACCTTAAAAAAGATAAACATACCCCTGAACACCGACTCGCTACTACTTAATGAATAACTGCCATATCTCCAATGCGAATGGGATGTTGGTTTTTAGTGATTAATGCATAACTGATGTTGTCATACACTTTAAAAATAATCATCTCGCCGACTTTTTCTTTTGGCATATGCCAAACCGCATTACTCTCATCTGTTGCATCGCCAAACATTTCACTGGTTTTTGATACTAGCTTTTCAAACCGGCTTGAGTCTTCGGTATAACGCGGACCACGAGGGCCATCAATCACTGTCGGTGATTGGCGTTCTATATCTAGCACATGCCCCACTTGTATTTGTTGCGCTGAACCTAAGTTTAGCACCACTACATCCATTGTGCTGAATTCTCTCACTTCTCTAGGTGAGGCAATCACTTGGCCCATCACGGGCTGCGCTGGACGATGCATATTAAAATACGCTGGTAACATTTGCCCTTGCATCGCGGGTAATAAAAAGTCGCCTTGTTTTATTTCGCGCTTTACCGATTCAACTCTCACCGAAGCGGGCTTACCATTAGCGATATCGCCCGTTCTAAATGCGCGCGCCATGCCCACATAAATCGCTCTGCTGGCAAGCTCTTTACCGGTTTTTGGATCTAGATAAGGTTGCCCTTTATGATAAATTGCATACGCTTGGTGCAACTTTAAATCACCTTTAATATATAAAATATGCCCTAGCGTTTGCGTTTTAGTGTTTTCGTTGGCGCCTAAAATATACGGTTTAGTGCTAATGTCATCGCTGTTTATTGCTTGCTCATAAGTTATGTATGGCCTGATAACCTCAAGCGGTAAAGTGGTTACTGCATTAGTGCCTTTCGGCGTGATACGCCCTTGCGGCGATAGTTTTCGGTATGCTTTATTAATCACTAAACGGGGATTGCCATTGGCATCATAAATCAATGACAGCGCATCGCCCGGATAAATCAGGTGTGGGTTTTCAATTTGCGGGTTCATTTCCCATAACTCTGGCCATAACCAAGGTTCACTTAAATATATTCCAGAAATATCCCAAAGCGTGTCACCCTTTTTTACAACATATTGTTTAGGCGCATCTTTTTTTATTTGAAGTACATCAGCTAAAGTAGGAAAAGCAACACCTAATGCAACTATGATTGCCATTAATGGAGATTTCATTGGGCTTCCTTATATTGTTTTTTCATTATTATTGTCCAAAACCTGTTAAAGGGGAACGCTAATGGCTAAAATAAGAACATACGATACCCTAAATTAAGCATAAGTGTAAAAGGTAACTATGGCTAGGTTAGAAGTTTTAAGATTTCCAGACGAACGTTTACGTACAGTAGCAAAAGATGTGGCACAGGTTGACGATCAAGTGCGTGATATTGTCAAAGACATGCTAGAAACTATGTATGATGAAAATGGCATT
This sequence comes from Pseudoalteromonas sp., assembly GCF_041613455.1. Lineage (GTDB taxonomy): Bacteria > Pseudomonadota > Gammaproteobacteria > Enterobacterales > Alteromonadaceae > Pseudoalteromonas. The sequence continues at coordinate 7,622 of NZ_JBFJHD010000027.1, forward strand.
GGCCTTGCGGCGACCCAAGTAAATATTCATCAACGCATTGTGGTGATAGATGTATCAGAAGAACGCAACGAGCCGCTGGTACTAATTAACCCACAAATCATCAAAAAAGATGGCTCCACCGTAAGCGAAGAAGGCTGTTTATCAGTGCCTAACTCGTATGCAAAAGTTGACCGCGCAGAAACAGTAACTGTTGCCGCGCTTAACGAGCAAGGCGAAGAATTTGTGCTCGATGCCGATGAGCTACTGGCAATTTGTATTCAGCATGAGTTAGACCACCTGCAAGGTAAGTTATTTATTGATTACTTATCGCCATTAAAACGCCAACGCATTCGTAAAAAGCTTGAAAAAGAAGCAAAATTTGCAGCTCAGTAAAAAAGCACCTTAGGAAACTCAGTGACACAACCATTACGCATTATATTTGCCGGTACGCCAGACTTTGCTGCGCGTCACCTGCAAGCACTTATCGACAGCGAGCATCAAGTAGTTGGTGTATATAGCCAACCCGATCGCCCTGCTGGGCGTGGTAAGAAACTCAAGGCCAGTGAAGTAAAGCAACTGGCACTGGAGCACGGTTTAGCCGTATTTCAACCGCAATCACTAAAAACCGAAGACGCATTAAATGAGCTAAACAGCCTAAATGCCGACATTATGATTGTTGTCGCTTATGGCTTAATTCTCCCTAAAGCAATTTTAGCTGCCCCTAAGCTAGGTTGCTTAAACGTGCACGGCTCTATTTTACCGCGCTGGCGTGGCGCGGCACCGATACAACGGGCTATTTGGGCCGGTGATGAGCAAACGGGCGTAACCATAATGCAAATGGATGAAGGGCTCGATACCGGCGATATGCTGCATATTAGCCGCTGCCCGATTGATGCCGACGAAACCAGTGCCAGTCTTTATACTAAATTGGCCGAGCTGGGGCCAACGGCACTTATTAGCACCATCAACAAACTCGCTAACGGGGAAATAACCCCTGAGCCACAAAATGATGCCGATGCTAATTACGCGAAAAAGCTCTCTAAAGATGAAGCTAATATCGACTGGTCGATGAGTGCGGTACAAATTGAGCGCAACATTCGTGCATTCAATCCATGGCCGATATGCTTTACGCACATGGGCGGCCAGCCGGTAAAAATTTATCAAGCTCAGGTTGTTGCACAGTCAGGGCGTGCTGGCGAAGTACTAGCAAGCTCCAAGCAAGGCATAGTTGTCGCATGTGGCGAGCAGGCTTTATCTATTACTCAGCTACAACCTCAGGGTAAAAAGCCCATGGCAATTAACGACTTTTTAAATGGTCGTAGTGATTGGGTGACCCCAGGTACTCTATTAGGCGAAAACAATGAATAATGCTCCAAACGTACGGGCGCTAGCCGCTGAAACTTTATATAACGTGGTTGATAAAGGTGCGTCGCTTAATCAAGAGCTGCCTTTTGCCAGTCAAGGACTGGCTCCTAAAGATAAAGCGTTATTACAACAGATTTGTTATGGCGTACTACGCTACTTACCTAGCTTGGAAAATTACTGTCAACATCTGGTTGAACAACCATTAAAAGGTAAGCGCAGAATATTTCAATTTTTATTGTATGTGGGTATTTACCAACTACAACACATGCGTGTTCCACCGCATGCGGCAATTTCAGAAACGGTAAACGCATTACAACCGTTGCGTGCTTTAGGCCTAAAGGGGTTAATTAACGCCATTTTACGTAGCTTTCAGCGTCAACAAGTTGAACTTGAAGAACAAGCTAAGCAAATTCCGGTGTGCTTGTATAATCACCCCAATTGGTTTATTAAGCAGCTACAACAAGCCTACCCAGATAGCTGGCAGCAAATTTTAGCAGAAAACCAACAGCAAGCGCCTATGTGGTTACGCGTTAATCAGTCGCAGTACAGCACGCAAGAATATAGCGATATGCTAACCGCTAATGACATCGAACATACATTAAACGCTGATTTTATAGATGGCATTAAACTGGCAAAGCCCCGTGATGTATTTTCATTGCCTGAGTTTGATACTGGTGCGTGTTCGGTACAAGATGCTGCCGCACAACTCGCTGCGCGGTTTTTAGCGCCGCAAGATGACGACGTAATTTTAGATGCATGTGCCGCGCCTGGCGGAAAGACGTGCCACATTTTAGAACTTGCTGATGCTGATGTATTAGCGCTTGATAGCGATGCCACGCGCCTTGAGCGTGTGAAACAAAACTTAACCCGTATTGGTTTAGGTGCCGACTTGCAATGTGGTGATGCGTCGCAGCCGCATACTTGGTGGGATGAGCAACAATTCGATCGTATTCTGCTCGACGTTCCTTGCTCGGCAACCGGCGTAATTCGTCGCCATCCCGATATAAAATGGCTACGTCGTGCCTCTGACATTACTGATTTAGCAACCTTACAAGGCGATATACTAAATAGTATTTGGCCATTGTTAAAGCCGGGCGGCACTTTGCTATACGCAACCTGTTCGGTATTACCACAAGAAAACCAACAGCAAGTGGCTAAGTTTTTAGCTAATAACGATGACGTAGAGCATATTCCGTTGCACGATAAAGACACGCCAAACACACCCGGTTTACAGCTACTCCCTGGTGAGAGCGATGGTTTTTATTACGCTAAACTGGTTAAAAAACTCTAATTATCAGCACTGAGTAATTAGCTATCTAATAACAGCTAGATAGCTAATACTGCTCTGTAATTGGTACTTAACACACGGGTAAATAATGAAAATAATCATACTCGGTGCCGGACAAGTCGGCGGCACGCTCGCTGAAAACTTAGTCGGCGAACAGAATGAAATTACAGTGGTTGATATTGATGGCAACCGCTTACGTGAACTGCAAGATAAGTATGACCTACAAGGTGTTGCAGGGCACGGTGCGCATCCCGATGTGTTACGTCGGGCCGGTGCAGACGATGCTGATATGATTATTGCGGTAACCAGCTCCGATGAAGTCAACATGGTTGCCTGCCAAGTGGCTTATAGTATTTTTAATACTCCCACTAAAATAGCACGTATTCGCTCTGAGCAATATTTAAAATATCGTGAAAAACTATTTCATAACGATGATTTACCCGTCGATCATTATATTGCGCCTGAAGCATTGGTCACTAAGTATATTCGCCGTTTAATCGATTACCCAGGGGCATTACAGGTATTGCAATTTGCTGATGGCATGTTATCGCTGGTGGCGGTAAAGGCCTATTATGGCGGCTTATTAGTAGGTTATGCACTCTCTACATTAAAGCAACACATTCCCAATGTAGAAACTCGAGTAGCCGCTATTTATCGTCAAGGTAAAGCAATCAAACCTCTCGGTACCACAGTAATAGAAGCCGATGATGAAGTGTTTTTCATTGCCGCGACCAAACATATTCGTGCCGTAATGAACGAGCTGCAACGACTAGAACGGTCATACAAAAAAATTATGATCGCGGGCGGCGGTAATATCGGTGCGGGCTTGGCCCGCTCACTGGAAAAAAACCACAGCGTTAAACTCATTGAGCGCAGTAAAGAGCGTGCCGAACAATTGTCTGAAATGCTCGATAACACCATTGTTTTTTGTGGTGACGCTTCAGATCAGGAGCTGCTGTCAGAAGAGCATATTGAACAAGTTGATGTGTTTATAGCGGTGACGAATGATGATGAAGTTAATATCATGTCAGCCATGCTTGCTAAGCGCTTAGGCGCGCAAAAAACCATGGTACTTATTCAGCGCAGTGCCTACGTAGACTTAGTCCAAGGGGGTGATATAGATATTGCTATTTCGCCACAAGAAGCCACTATTTCGGCGCTACTGACTCACGTCCGTCGCGGTGATATTGTTAACGTATATTCATTACGCAAAGGCGCCGCTGAGGCCATTGAAGCGGTGGCACATGGCGATGAAAACACCTCTAAAGTGGTCGGCCGTGCCGTTGCCGATATAAAACTCCCAACAGGAACCACCATTGGTGCCGTGGTGCGTAATGACGAAGTACTAATAGCCCACGACGACACCATCATAATGTCGGGCGATCACGTTATTATGTTTTTAATTGATAAAAAACACATTAATATTGTTGAAAAGCTGTTTCAGGTAAGTGCTATATTTTTATAGTACGCCGCAAGCTATGATTACACGCAAAAAAGCAGCTTAAATAAGCTGCTTTTTACTAATCACAGTAATACCCTGTGTAATATTACTGTAGTTTTGCAAACTCTTGTTTAGAGAGCTCACCATTACCATCAGCATCTAGCTGCTCAAATATTTTAACTAACTGTGGATTAGCTTGCGCCTCTTCTAAGCTGATAACACCATCGCTATTACTATCAAACGAAGCAAAATCAACGCCTGCATAAGCAGCTGCAGACGATGCTAAAACGACAATGGCCAGTGTTGTATTAAATACTTTCATCATAATCTCCGTAAAAAATGAGATCCTTCTCCGCAATCCCTGACTGTGAAAAAATCGAAATTTTATTTGTAGTTAGCAAACTCTGCTTTTGAAAGTTCGCCATTACCATCGCTATCTAGCTCGGCAAACTGACCCATCAAGTCTGCATCAACAGCCGCTTCGCTTTGGCTAATTACACCGTTGCCATCAACATCAAGAGTATCAAAATCTGCTGCAAACGCGGCTGCTGAAGAAGCCAAGGCGATAAGTGCTAATGTTTTATTTACTATTTTCATAATCAATCTTCCTTCAAAGTTTATGTTAGTTGTGATTGTAAAATCACCTTTAGTGCAATACACACTAACTATTACAACTTCGATGCCAATATTTAAAAAACATTATTTTTCAACATGTTAAGCTATAAGACTGTGAGTAAGTTGTGCTTTTTGCGCTAATAATGTTGCTGATTAGCAACACAGCAACCGCAAAAAACAATAATATTAATAAAATCAGTTGTTTAATTTTTTGCAAAACCACACACTCAGCCACGCAAACTAACTAAGTTGTTATTTTATAAGACAATATTGCGATATTGTTGCAGTAATTATTTTAAGGTAGGAATTTCTCACTCTTTAAAAAACAAGTAAACCATTGTTTTAATTGGTTATTGAATTTAATTTAAATGTTTTTTTGCTGTATTGCGAGAAACAGGCAGGAAAACGCTATTTTGTTGCAAAATAGCGAAACAGTCGCTCATTCAGCTTCAGAGTCGAGGATGGAGGGGTCAATAAAGTGATCGCCCATAAAGGATTTCATTTCATCTTCACTTGCAAGTAGCCGAATACCACAATGTGCGCCATTAGCATGCTCTTTGACGCTACAAATTTCGCCTTGAAAATCTTTTTGGTTATGACCATTGTCCAGCATCACCGAACACTGCATACCTTTGATATCACCGGCCGCGCTAATATCTTTAACATCAAACATCACCCCAGTTAAAGAAATGTCCTTAATAATACCGTCGAGTACTCTGTCGTCACTCAATTTTAACTTAGCCGCTAATAAAGTGGGAATGCGAGCTTGTGAGCGTAAATCAAATAGCTGTACTTCATCGGGAAAATCAATAAAAATCAGCCGTGCAGGGTGCGAAGCAACCGACATAATTTGCTGGCGAAACGCAATGACTTGACCGCCACTGCCCTCTATTAACGCGCGCACAACCACCATAACGCCATCGCGCAAATAATCATTGGCTATTGGTAAGCGTTTAGCATTGGGGAAATTTAAAATAATAAAGCGGTTATCAAGTAAGCCGATAAACTCTGTTTTTACGCGCTTACTGCTGGTCGGGGTGAGTATTTCGAGATCTACCATCCCTCCCGTTACTATTTGATGTAGCTTATCTAAGTTTGTTGTAGGCATATCCCTTCCCATACTCTAGTTAAAATAAATTAACGTACTACTTTATCCACGCCAAAACGTCGGCGTAAATAACACTAATAAGGTAAATATTTCTAAACGACCAAATACCATAGCTATGGTTAATAGCCATTTAGCGCCATCACTAATTGCCCCGTAGTGTGATGCTACATCGCCAAGGCCTGGGCCTAGGTTGTTTAAGCATGCTGCGGTGGCAGAAAACGCGGTTATATTATCTAGGCCGGTGCCCATTAGGGCTAACATAATAATAATAAACACCAACGCATAAGCTGAGAAAAACCCCCACACCGCTTCAACTACTTTATCGGGTAATGCTTTGCTACCTAACTTAATCGAGTAAATAGCGCGCGGATGCACCAATCGGTTAAGTTCCCGTACGCCTTGTAAGTATAGTAGAAATACCCGTACTACCTTCATACCGCCGCCAGTCGAGCCGGCACAGCCCCCTATAAAGCTCGAAAATATCAGCAAAATAGGTAAAAATAATGGCCAAGCGGAAAAGTTATCGGTGGCAAACCCCGCTGTACTACTAATTGAAACGGCTTGAAACAATGCTTGGTCTAACGTTTCATCACCATTGGCATACACCTCATGGGACGACAGCACAGTAAAGCAAATCACCACCAGCGCCAGTTGAATACATAAAAACACTTTAAATTCAGGGTCACGAATATACACACTGACATTTCTGCTCGCCACAGCGGCGTAATGCAGTGAAAAGTTTATTGCCGCTATAATTAAAAAGAACACACAAATAAAGTTAATAACCGGGCTATCAAAGTGGCCCATCGACGCGTCGTATGTCGAAAACCCACCAATCGCAACGGTGGAAAACGCATGGCTTATAGCATCAAACCAATCCATACCTGCTATCCAATACGCCAAAGTGCACGCAAGCGTAATAGAAACATAGATATACCACAGGTGTTTTGCCGTATCGGCAATGCGAGGGGTCATTTTTGAGTCTTTCACCGGGCCAGGAATTTCGGCCCGATACAACTGCATGCCCCCCACCCCTAACATAGGTAAAATTGCCACGGCCAGTACAATGATCCCCATACCACCAAACCACTGGAGTTGTTGGCGATAAAATAATACCGACTTAGGTAAATATTCTATACCGGTTAACACCGTTGCTCCCGTGGTAGTTAACCCCGAAAAGGCTTCAAATACCGCATCTGCTAACGATAAATTAGGCTCTTGTAAAAATATTAGCGGTAAAGATGCAAATGCGCCAAGCACCAACCAAAATAACACCACAATTAAAAACCCTTCGCGCGCTTTTAAGTCGCCGTGCTCTTGGCGGTTCGGATAATAAGCCATTAAACCAATCGTAACGCTAAATATAAACGCTAAAACAAAAGGTACACCCCCACCATCTTTATAAATTAAAGACACTATTGCCGGCGGCACCATGGTGATACTAAACAGCGCAACAAGTTGCCCAAGGATTTTTATGATGGTACGAAATTGCATTTAGCGTATCGCTTTTATTATTAGTAAGTTTAACGAGTAAAGATATTGTCTTACTCTTTAATGGTTAACTCAACCGCGCCATGGCTTAAATCAAAAATATCTTTAATTGCGTGTGTGGCTTGGCGGCTATCTATAGTAATTACCCATTCAATATTAGCAGTAAATTGTTTTTCGATGTTAAGTACTTGATAGTTTGTTTTTAATAACTGCTCTATAGCGCCTTGTAAATTATATTCGCTGGTGCCCACTATTTTTATACTGGGCACTTTAACTTGGGTGGAGAGTTTAGCTAAAGCATTATTTAAACTGCCCCCATAGGCACGGACTAGGCCACCGGTGCCTAACTTAATGCCGCCAAAATAGCGTGTTACCACCGCGGTTACTTCTCCTAGCCCTGAGCCCATTAGCACATTTAACATCGGTTTACCTGCCGTACCATTAGGCTCGCCATCATCAGAAAAGCCATAAACATGACTACCTCCGGGCTTGCCCGCCACATGCGCCCAGCAATTATGACGCGCGTCGGCATACTTGTGCTCAATGAGTTTAATAAATGCTTTTGCTGCAGCGAGATCGGGTGTATGCGCAACATGCACAATAAAAGTACTTTTTTTTATCTCTTCTTGATGAAAAACTGTCTCGGCGGGGTATTTATATTCAGACATAACTAAACCAGTTAAAAAGGGGGCCATGTGGCCCCTTTATAGTAAATAATTAACGCAACACGTTGCGCATTAACCGCGAGTTAGTCGAGCGCTAAATCGCGAGTCATATTTTCTAAGCTATCTTGGTGCACAATGATATTGTCTTCAATTCGAATACCACCAAATGGCTTAAATGACTCCACTTTTTCCCAGTTAATAAACTGTTTGTTATCGGTTTGCATTAAGTCGCCGAGTAACGAGTCGATAAAGTATAGCCCGGGCTCAATAGTAAACACTTGGTTTTTCTCAATTAGGCGAGTACAACGTAAAAAAGGATGCCCCTCAGGCGGTGCTTGCTGTGCCCCTGTCTCGTCGCTCATAAAGCCGCCCATATCATGCACTTGTAAACCTAGATGATGCCCTAGGCCATGTGGAAAGAATGTAGGTGTAATATTACGTGCCACTATGTCTTCGGCAGGGAGTTTTACAATATTAAAGTCACTTAATATTTGCGCAATACGCTGATGGCACTCAACATGTAAATCACCATACAGCATACCGGGCTTTAATCCTTTACCTAATTCAATTTGCTGTTGTGTCATAGCAGCAACCAGCTCGGCAAATTCACCTTGTTTTTTAAAGTCGTAGGTACGGGTAATATCGGCTGCATAACCATTAAAGTTCGCCCCCGCATCAATTAAAAATGAATGATGTTGCAGCGGTGCAGTTGGCTCAAAGTGGGTGTAATGTAAAATCGCGCAGTTTTCATTTAGTGCCACAATATTGCCATACGGCATTTCATTTTCGCTTTGACGCGTTGCCATTAAGTACGCTTGCTGAATATCGAACTCACTGCCGCCATTAAAAAAGGTATCGCGTGCGGCTTTATGTCCTGCTACTGCAATGCGGTTAGCGTTACGTAAACATTCTAGCTCGTACTGGGTTTTATAAGCACGGTGGTAATGAAAATAGTTTAATACCGCCTCTGGGTTCATGATGCTAAAACCAAGTGCTTGGGCTACTTCTAAGTATTCACCTAGGTAAGCATAATTGGCTTTATCGTATGGGAGTAACTTTTCAACCTGTTCAGGCTGTAATAGCAGTTCAATATCAAAGTATTCCGCCCAAAAGTCATGTGGCTCATCGGGGACTTTATGCCAAAAGTCGACGGGACGATAAAAGATTAGTTTTGGTTTATCGCTGCCATTTACCACAATCCAACAATGTGGATTATCAAGGACTGGTAACCACGCTTTAAACTGTGGGTTCACTTTAAACGGATAGTACATATCATCTAAAAACTGACGCTTAGCTTGGCCTGAGTGAATCACTAGCCCCTCTAACCCTTGTTGTTCGCAAATTGTGCGAGTGCGCTGTTGCAGTGTGGCAATATGTTCAGCGTATAAAACGGCTAATTTATCCATAGTAAACCCATCTATTTAAATTTTAACTTGCTTTGAGTTTATCATACCGATGATCTATACCCAAAGCGCTGAAAAAAGGTGAGTAGCTAAGCTTTTAGCTACTGCTGTTTTTATTGTGCTATTAGCCGCCCATTTTCATGGTTAAAATTGGCGCCAATATATTTCCCTCGCGATTTAACCGTGTGTGATAAACCTGCCTGTAGGCAAATACATTTTTAACGTAATCACGGGTTTCTCGATACGGTATCAGCTCTATCCAGAGTTCAGCAGGAATCGCTTCATCGGGTAGCCAACGTTTAATTCGGTGATAGCCTGCGTTATACGATGCGGTGGCGAGTATTTCATTGCCGTTATTTTTCTTCTTTAAATATTGTAAGTAGCGCGTCCCTAACATCACGTTGGTGCGTGGCTGGTATAAACGGCTACTCGCTACACTGCCCTTATTAATATAATCGGCGGTGCTAGGTAACAGCTGCATTAAGCCACGCGCATTGGCATGCGAACGGGCATCTGGTGCAAATGAACTTTCACGACGTGCAATGGCAATACTCCACGCAACATCAATTTTGTTACGCTTACTATAACGCTCAAATATGTTCTGAAACGCAAACGGAAAGCGTAGCTCAACATAATCCCACGCTTTTATTGTCGCCAGAGTAAAAATAACACTATCGTGCCATTGATGATCCGCAGCCAGCTTAGACGCCGCTAACTTTTCATCGTCACTGGAGGTGTTGGTTAAATAATTCCATTCACGGCGCGCCGAGGTATAACGCTCAAGTTCGTGTAACGCCTTAGCGCGTTTAAAGCCGGGAGCATTACTCACTTTATCCACCAGCTGCTGATCAACTTGCAATGGCGCATTATTTAACGCAACAGGGAGCCCCAAGCGTGCAGCCGCTAAAAAGCCATAGTAATCTCTATTTGCAGCTACTTTGGCCCAAATTTGTTCGGCTTTTTGGTGTTCACCCCGTTGTGCATAGCTATAAGCAAGCCAGTACTGCTGCCCCAGAGTTAAGTTGTCTTTGCCGGTAAAAAACGCTGCAATGCCTGCCCAATCTTGGGTTTTTAACAAGTTAGCCAATTGCCATTGCATTAATTTTCTGTCTTGTCGCTCCTTTGGCACCTTATTTAACCAAAAGCTCGCTTGTTTATGACCACTGGATGCCAACGACAAAGCAAAGCTGTAATACACGCCCGCTTTATCGTCATCACTGTAGCTAAACATATTTTCTAACTTTTCCCATGCTTTTAACGCCAGTTCTTTGTCGCGCCAAACTAAACGCTTAACTCCGTATAAAGCAATTTGTGCTTCTTTGGGCGATTTATTTTTATAGCGATATAACCCTGCCGACGCACTCGGATCGCGACGTACCTTTAAGTATAAATCCGCTAAGTAGCGCTCGTGCTTTGGTAGTAACGTTTTTAAATAGGGTAATAAACTTGGCGAGCCGTCTTCGGCAGCTAAAGTTACACGCTGCCAAACCGCCTCATTAGTCATGTAGCCTTTTTTACGCCACAGTGAAAACAAGCCATCACATTCTTCAGGTTGCGACTTGACTACAGTCCATAAATCACTCACTTGATTAAGAATAGCTGTTTCAGGCGCACCTAAATCCAATTGATACGTTAAATAGGTGCAGCTTAGTTCGGTATTTGCGGTTTCCCGGTAATTGTGAATAAACGCTTCTTTGTTATTAAGTTTTTTTAAGTAATCTAACCACGCTTTACGCACCGGCCATTCCAGTGGCGTATTTTGATACACAGTTAAATAATTTTCTATTTCTGCACGATACTTAATATGGGGATGGCGTTGCCAATACACTTTTTCAACATAGGGTTTTAACGGATGATCGAGCGTATTTAAGGCCGTTTTAAGGTCTTGATAATCGCCATAGCGTACTTTTTTTTCTGCTGCTAAAAATGCTTCGTTATCGGTGCTGGCCACGGTTGGAAAAAGCGGAAAAATAAAGGCGGCGGCCATCACATTAAATAAATATTTTTTCATCATACCTTTTCATAATAATTTAAAGTAATAAGTAAAAACTTGTGTTCCACCATAGCACCAAACAAGCTATATTTTAACCAACCAATTGTAACCAAGTTAAATTTATCGTTGCATTTTTAATTTAAAGCAAGCACACTGATTGAAATGCAAACTCATCGTACCAGTCTTAGTTCATCAACTAGGGGAGAATAATAATGTTATATAAAAGCGATTCCTTTGAAGTTAGCTTCATCAAGGATAACATCGCCGAGTTTAAGTTCTGTGCTGCAGCCTCTGTCAACACCTTATCTCAGCAAACCCTTACAGATTGCGCAGCAGCATTAAAAGAATTAGCTGCCAATACTGATATTAAGGGCATGATTTTTACCAGTGATAAAGAGCACTTTATTATTGGCGCCGACGTGTTTGAATTTTTACCTATTTTCACCAGAAGCGAAGCCGAACTGATCACCTGGATTAAAGAAGCCACTGACGTTTTTGATGCCATTGAAGATTTACCCTTCCCAACTTTAAGTGCTGTAAACGGCTTAGCACTTGGTGGTGGCTGTGAGTGGGTACTTGCTACCGATTACCGTGTATCAAGCGAAACTGCACAAATAGGGCTGCCTGAAGTAACTTTAGGTATTATGCCTGGTTTTGGTGGCACAGTGCGCTTACCACGCCTTATTGGTGCCGATAACGCTATGTTGTGGATCACCTCAGGAAAGAATAATCGTGCCGCAGATGCGCTTAAAGTAGGTGCTGTTGACGCGGTAGTTAGTGCTGACCAACTTATAGAGTCAAGCATATCAACACTTGAACTTGCCATTGCAGGCAAGCTTGATTGGCAAGCAAAACGCAATGTAAAACTACAACCGCTTAAATTAAATCGTGTTGAACAAGGCATGAGCTTTGCGATGGCTGAAGGTATGGTAATGAGTAAAACCAAAGGCCACTATCCTTCTCCCGTTATGGCAGTACGTACTGTTAAAGAAGCAGCAAACTGCTCGCGTGCTGAAGCAATGGCAATAGAAAATGCCAACTTTGCTAAGCTAGTACGCTCTCCCGAAACAGCCGCGCAAATTGGTATCTTTTTAGCTAGCCAATTTATTAAAGGCAAAGCACGTAAACTTGCTAAACACAGCGACACCGAAATTAAACAAGCCGCGGTATTAGGTGCCGGCATTATGGGCGGCGGTATTGCCTACCAATCGGCTTATAAAGGCACCCCCATTATAATGAAAGACATTCAACAGGATGCGCTTGATTTAGGTATGGGCGAAGCGTCTAAGCTATTGGGTCAAAAAGTTAAACGCGGCCACATGTCGATGGAAAAAATGCTCGGCACACTGAGTAAAATCAAACCCACGCTTAACGATAGCGATCTTCAAACTGCCGATATTATTGTTGAAGCCGTAGTCGAAAACCCTAAAGTAAAGCAAGCCGTACTAGCAGACCTTGAAAAGAATATGCCAGAAGGCACAGTGCTTACCTCAAATACCTCAACTATTTGTATTGATTTACTTGCTGAAGCGCTGGAAAAACCAGAAAACTTCTGTGGTATGCACTTTTTCAACCCAGTACCAAAAATGCCGTTAGTAGAAATTATTCGTGGTGCTAAAACGTCAGACAAAACGATTAGTGCAGTGGTAGATTACGCACTGAAACTTGGCAAATCACCGATTGTTGTAAACGATTGCCCTGGCTTCTTTGTAAACCGTGTTTTATTCCCCTACTTTGCAGGCTTTAGCAAACTTGTGGTTGAAGGCGCTAACTTTGCAAAAGTTGATAAAGTAATGGAAAACGTATTTGGCTGGCCAATGGGCCCGGCTTACCTACTCGATGTTGTGGGGATTGATACGGCATACCATTGTACTGGCGTAATGGCAGATGGTTTCCCTGCACGTATGGCACGTGCCGACAAAGACCCGGTTACCGTGTTTGCTAACGAAAAACGTTTTGGGCAAAAGAACAAAGCGGGTTTTTATAAGTACGAAACCGATCGTCGTGGCCGTCTTAAAAAATCTCATGACGAAACAGCAGTTGAGTTACTTAAGCCAATTACCGCTGCAGAAAAAGAATTTGATAAACAAGAAGTCATTGACCGTTGTATGATCCCAATGCTGAACGAAGTACTACTTTGTTTACAAGAAGGCATTGTAGCTTCTCCTGAAGAAGCAGATATGGCTCTAATTTACGGTGTTGGTTTCCCTCCATTTAGAGGCGGCGCGTTCCGTTACTTAGATCAAACAGGGCTAGCTAACTTTGTGGCAACTGCCGACAAATATGCTCACCTAGGTGCGATTTATCAAGTATCAGAGCAAACTCGTCAATGGGCCGAAGAAGGCCGTGTTTTCTATAAGGTGGAAGGTTAATAACATGAATAATCCAGTAATTGTAGATTGTATCCGCACACCTATGGGTCGTTCTAAAGGTGGCGTATTCAAAAACAAACGTGCGGAAGACTTAAGCGCACATTTAATGAAAGGTTTACTCGATCGCAACCCGGCAGTTGATCCTGCATCAATTGATGATATTTATTGGGGTTGTGTACAACAAACATTAGAGCAAGGTTTTAACGTGGCACGTAACGCGTCATTACTTGCCGGTATTCCACATAGTGTACCGGCTGTAACGGTGAACCGTTTATGTGGCTCGTCAATGCAAGCATTGCACGACGCAGCACGGGCAATCATGACCGGTGCTGGCGACACGTATCTGATAGGTGGTGTTGAGCATATGGGCCACGTGCCGATGACGCATGGCAATGACTTTCACCCAGGCCTTGCAACATCAATTGCCCAAGCAGCGGGTTCGATGGGCTTAACCGCAGAGTACCTAGCAACATTGCATGGCATTAGCCGTGAGCAACAAGATGAATTTGCCTACCGCTCACATCAACGTGCCCATGCTGCTACGGTTGAAGGCCGCTTCCGCCGCGAAATTTTAGCAATGGAAGGTCACGCAGCCGATGGCTCATTAATACTCGTTGAAGACGATGAAGTAATTCGTCCAGAAACAACGGTAGAAGGTCTAGCTAAACTTCGCCCTGTATTTAACCCAGCTTCTGGCTCAGTAACTGCGGGTACGTCGTCAGCATTGTCGGATGGTGCATCGGCGATGTTAGTCATGAGCGAAGCAAAAGCTAAAGAGCTTGGCTTACCAATTCGTGCACGCATTAAAGCGATGGCTGTTGCCGGTTGCGATCCATCAATCATGGGTTACGGCCCCGTACCAGCAAGTAAAAAAGCATTAGCACAAGCTGGTATTACTATTGATGACATTGACGTAGCTGAGCTTAACGAAGCGTTTGCAGCACAGTCACTACCGGTACTGAAAGACTTAGGTTTACTTGATGTAGTTGATGAAAAAGTGAATTTAAACGGCGGCGCAATCGCCCTTGGCCACCCTCTGGGTTGTTCGGGTTCGCGTATTAGCACCTCGCTAATTCACTTAATGGAAGACAAAAATGCAAAATACGGTTTAGCCACTATGTGTATTGGTTTAGGCCAAGGCATTGCCACCGTATTTGAACGTGTGCAAGACTAATAATCTTTAACATGTAAAACCAACTTGGTGATTAAAAAGGCGAACTGATTTTTATCAGCTCGCCTTTTTTATTTTCAGCGCTGTTATCGCGCAGTATAAATAGTGTGATCGGGTGTCTTATTCACTTAGATTAGCAACAGCAACACGGCATAATAGCGATAAAATTCAGCGACCTATTAGCAACTGCGTAAAGTAGTTAAATATCGCCTTTAAATACGCTAAAATACTCGACTTAATCACCCTAGCGACAGTTAAGTATACAGGCAGTTTTTTATGAGCTTTGATAATCCCGATCACCAATTAGACGCCATCGGCCTACGCTGCCCTGAGCCCGTAATGATGGTGCGCGCTGCTATTCGTAAAATGAGTGACGGTGAAACGTTATTGATCATTGCCGACGACCCATCAACCACGCGTGATATTCCCAGCTTTTGTACTTTTATGGATCACACGCTGGTGGCCAAAGATGCCGAACAAGCACCATATCGCTATGTAGTGAAGAAAGGCTTGTAATCAGCTATCAGCTATCAGCTATCAGCTATCAGCTATCAGCTATCAGCTATCAGCTATCAGCTATCAGCTCAAAAAATAAAAAACCGTGCTTGTTAAATCAAGCACGGTTTTTTATTTTATACAGACAACTTACAGCTTTAAACTTACCGCTATTTCTTCGTTATTGTCACTTGTGGTGTGCTGTAGCGGCTAAAGTCTATGCTCACTACGTAGGTGCCTTTAATTGCGGGTGTGTAGCTAAAGTAGTTGTAAATAGTATTACAGTCTGCGGTAACGGCTTGGCCAAGTGTTAGGCTTTGCCCTGCTGGCTGTAACTCGCTGTAACCACAATTGAAACCTTCGCTAAACTCGGCGTCGGCAATTTTAAATTCATACACTTTGCCTGGGGTCGAAAATTTAACTTCGGCTTGATACAGCGATGAGCCCACTTGCGTAAATTGATATTGCGGCTCGGCATCCCACAGCGTGAAATCCCCTCTTAAATAAAGCGGTCGATCTAATTGTTGCTGTTGCGGCAATACATCTTCAAACGATATTTGCGTACTACAGGCCGTTAAAAAACTCGCCAGAGCTAATGTTATAATACGTTTCATTGGGCTTTTCATTGGGGATCCTCACTTTATATATGCTGATTAATAATACAGCAAATTTAAAACTAAAAAGCCAGCAAAACGCTGGCTTTTTACATTAGCGAATAATGTTATTTTTGTAGTACAGAAATATCTGCGATACTCAAAAACAAGCCGCTTAACTGGCTTAACAGTGCTAGGCGATTTTGCTTAACCGCTTCATCGTCTGCCATCACCATCACGTTGTCGAAAAAGTTATCAACACTGTCACGAATACCCGCCAATTGGCTTAACGCTTCTTGGTAGTTACCATTGGCATAAAGTGGCGCAAGTTCTGTGGCAAACTTCTCTACCTGAGCCGCGAGTACTTTTTCAGCATCGTCTGTTAATAATCCCTTATCAACGTTACCTTCACTGGTAATGTCATTTTTAGCAAGAATATTAGCTACCCGCTTATTAGCCGCTGCGAGCGCCTCTGCGGCGTCTAAGGTACGGAAATGGCTTACCGCTTTAACTCGGCGATCGAAATCAACAGGTTTAGTTGGACGACGTGCCAGCACCGCTTGAATTACATCGACTTCGATACCGTCTTCTTGATACCAAGCGCGGAAACGGCCAAGCATAAATTCAAACACATCGGTTGATACATTTAAATTCGTTAGCTTATCGCCAAACAGTGTTTGTGCTTTGGCTACTAGGTCTAAAATATCCAGTGGCAGTTCTTTTTCTACCATGATGCGCAACGCACCAATAGCTGCACGACGTAGTGCAAATGGGTCTTTATCGCCTTTTGGCATTTGGCCAATACCAAAAATACCCACCAGCGTATCAAACTTATCGGCAATCGCCACGGCACAGCTGATTAAATTTGTCGGTAAGCTGTCACCCGCAAAGCGTGGCATGTATTGCTCGTTTTGCGCCAGTGCAACAGGTTCAGCTTCACCATCTAAGCGTGCATAATGCATGCCCATCACACCTTGCACATCGGTAAATTCCATTACCATTTCGGTCATTAAGTCGGTTTTACTTAATAAGCCCGCGCGCTCAGCTTGCGCCTTGTCGGCACCTAACTGCTCGGCAATGTAGCCCGCAAGTTCACTGATGCGTTGTGACTTATCTTTAAGTGTGCCTAACTGTTTTTGGAATAAAACACTGTCTAGCGACTCTAAACGACTTTCTAGGGTTTTCTTTTTGTCACTTTCAAAAAAGAACTGCGCATCGGCTAAACGTGGACGCACTACCTTTTCGTTACCGGCAATTACTACACTGGGATCTTTACTTTCGATATTTGACACAAACAAAAATTTATTTAACAGCTTGCCGTTTTCATCGAGTAATGGAAAGTACTTTTGATCGTCTTTCATGGTGTAAATAAGCGCTTCAGCGGGAACCGCTAAAAAGCTTTCTTCAAATGTCGCAGTGTGTGTTACTGGCCATTCAACCAGTGAGGTCACTTCTTCAAGTAGCTCTTCATCCATGGCTACTTTCGCATTTACTGCCTTTGCAGCTTGCTCAATTTGGCTGCGAATTTGCGCTTTACGTTGCTCGTAATCAGCAATCACATAGGCTGATTTTAATACGTCAAACACCTCATCAGCATGGTTAACTGTGGTTTTTTCAGGATGATGAAAACGATGACCTTGTAACTGGTTGCTCACTTGCATACCGAGTACTTCACCTTTGAGCACTTCACTACCAAATAAAATAGCCACCGTATGCACAGGACGGATAAATTGTGTTTTATTCGCGCCCCAACGCATTGGCTTAGGGATCGGTAATTTAGCCAGTGCTTTATTAATGGCATCAACCATCAATGCTGTCGTTTCTTGCCCTGCTACTTTAGCAATATGCAATAACCACGCACCTTTATCTGTTTCTAATGTTTGCGCTTCACTAACATCAATACCACAACCACGCGCCCAACCCATTGCCGCTTTAGTCGGGTTACCTTCGGCATCGAATGCCGCTTTAGTTGCAGGGCCGCGCTTTTCAACTTCTTTGTCTTGCTGTTTAGCATCGAGTGCTGTTACTTGTAACCCTAAACGACGCGGCGAGGCATACCAGCTCACACCTTGATGACCGAGTTCTAAACTTGCTAATTCTGCTGTTAAGTTTGCAGCAAAGGCTTCTGCTAATTTACGCAGTGCTTTTGGTGGCAACTCTTCGGTACCAATTTCTACTAATAAATTTTCTGCTGACATGCTTACTTATCCTTACACAACGGGAAACCAAGCGCTTCACGTTTATCATAATAACTTTGTGCACACGCTTTAGATAACGCACGAACGCGTAAAATATAACGTTGACGCTCAGTTACCGAAATGGCGTGGCGTGCGTCTAATAAGTTAAATGCGTGCGAGGCTTTCATTACTTGCTCGTAGGCTGGTAATGGTAGACTTGCTTCAATTAGCTTTTGGCTTTGCGCTTCACATTGATCAAACTGTGCAAATAGGTCAGCAACGTTGGCGTGCTCAAAGTTGTAAGTAGACTGCTCTACCTCATTTTGATGGAACACATCACCGTAGGTAACACGGCCAAATGGGCCGTCTGCCCAGACTAGGTCGTAAATACTGTCTACACCTTGAATGTACATAGCTAAACGTTCAAGACCATAAGTAATTTCGCCGGTAACCGGTGAACACTCAATGCCGCCCACTTGCTGAAAGTAGGTAAACTGCGTTACTTCCATGCCGTTTAACCAAATTTCCCAACCTAGTCCCCATGCGCCAAGCGTGGGTGATTCCCAGTTGTCTTCAACAAAGCGCACTTCGTCAGTTAAGGTATCAATACCTACTGCCGCTAACGAGCCTAAATACAGCTCCTGAATGTTGTCCGGAGAGGGTTTTAACACCACCTGAAATTGGTAATAGTGTTGTAAACGGTTGGGGTTTTCACCGTAACGACCATCAGTAGGACGACGACACGGTTGTACATAAGCACTGGCCATTGGCTCTGGGCCAATCGACTTTAAGAATGTTTGTGGGTGGAAAGTTCCTGCGCCCACTTCCATATCAAGTGGCTGAATAATGACGCAGCCTTGCTGCGCCCAATAATCCTGTAAAGCCAGGATCAAACCTTGAAAGGTTTTAACGTCATATTTTTGCATATTTGGCTTTTTACTATCTGAGAAGTAGCGTGAAAATTACCCTCAGTATACCTTGTGCACACGC
>NZ_JBFJHD010000028.1:0-26594 GCF_041613455.1 Pseudoalteromonas sp.
ACAAGAAGGCGTTGATTATGTTGACGTAAACTTTACTGCCTTAAGCAGTGCAAAAAGTATCGTTGCCACCTTAACAGCAGACACTGAAGTAGGCGGTGCTTACCCAGATCTTGATTTCTCAATGTTGGATAGTAGCGGTAAAGTGTTAGCTACGTCAGGCAATTTAGGTTCGTCTGAGCAGGTAGGTAGTACCGTAGTTGGCGAGCAAGACTATACCTTGCGCGTTAAAGGCTATGCCAATGTAGCCACGCAATTTACCATTGTACTTGACCAAATGGTCACTGATGCCGCGCAAGCAAGCACGCAAAGCGCAGAGCAAACATTACCTGAAGACAGTGAAATTGAAATTGTTGAATTTATGGTTAACCCCGTAAACGGCTCCATTATTAGCCTTTAATCAATAGATGCCACCTAAATAGCCCACTCATTATGTAGCTGGGCTATTTTTTTATTTTTAACACATAGACTTTAGGTTTCAGGTTTTAGGCTTTAGGTTCTAGGCTTTAGGTCCTATGCCCAACACCCGCTGCCCGTCGCCCGTCGCCCGCAGCCTCCCTTTTTCTTCTCTAAAGCGCAGCGCCTCTTATTCTCTTTGTGAATAATCTCATCTCTGGTTATGAATGCAAAAGCGTTGCTTCTTATATTATGAGTTTTAGCCTTTAGCTCGACGCTCTTAGCCCTCAGCCCGCTTCCCTTAGCTCGAAGCTCGCCGCCCAATTCCTTAATACCCATATTGTGCATACCACTGACAACAAAAATACTGTTACAATAGCTAGGTTTACTACCCACCATCAATGCAAGGCGTGCTGTAATGGAAAAATTTATCAACCACATACAACTTGGCTATTTAGGTTTGCTGCCCTTTTTAGGCTGTGTAGGTTGGCCGCTAATGTTTGGCAGTAACAGCGTAAACTTAGAGTTTTTTAGCTTTTATAGTATTGCCATTTTAGCCTTTATGGCGGGTAATTTATGGCGCGCCGGCGAGCAAAGCTATAGCAATGCAATTAAAGCGGTATTGCCGGTGATCCCGGTGCCATTTTTAGCCTTGTTACCCATAGAATGGGCACTGGCCTGGTTAGCGGCCAGTTTTTGGTTGGTGCTAATTTTTGAAAAAACCTCACCACAATGGCAAAGCTACCATAAAGACTATCAAAAAATGCGCTTTGTGCTGACCTCTGTGGTCTTTGTATGCCATATCCTCACTATTGGTATGAGTATTTACCCTAACTAATCTATACTACCGTGCTTTAAGGGCTCCCATGATTGACCAACTACGTCAACAGCTTGATACGCTGGGCGAAAACTACGTAGAAAAAAACGCTGTGTTTAAAATTAAAGTGATCCCGTTTTTTTGTGCCATTAGCATCAAAAAAGACCATAAAAGTGAAGGCCGCTTGAGTTTTTATTCAAACCAACTCATCGAAATTGCCATGGTGGTATTGCTGGTATTATTTGGTTTAGCTATTTACGATCCCGACGCGGGGTTTACCCATGGCCCTATTCATATTACCTTTGCTATTTTAGTTACCTTTAACTTAATTCTAAAGCAAGTGGCAATAGAAGGCTTAAAAACACGCTTAGCTATGCAGCGCTTACATGCAACGAATAAGCACATAACGGCTGACGACAAACCCACCGCTAACAGCGCGCAATACACGATGTATTTAAACCCTAAGTGGAAAATACTTACCGTTGGCGATGGCGATTTATCGTTTTCAAACGCGCTGTATAGCCATATAAAACCGGCGGGGTTAGTGGCCTCAACCTACGACGATGCCGCTACAATCGAAGAAAAATATCAAAGCAACGCCCTGCAGCAATTAACAAGTAATAATGTTGAGGTACTTAATAGCTTTGATGTCACTGAGCGCACATGTTGGCAACGCTTAGGGCAACATTTAGCTAGCTTTGATGTGGTTATTTTTCAGTTTCCGCTGATCCCCGCGTTTGTCGGCCGAGAAGCATTTGAGAGCAACACGCGGCAAACTAGTATGAATGTACTTAACCGTGCGTTGCTGCATCAGTTTATCAAGTATGCCACTGAATCCGCGCTCAACCCCGCGGGGCCCATGCTGTGTTATATCACCTCTAAAGATGTAAAACCGTATCGTGAGTGGAATATAGAAGGCAGTTTAAACAGCCAGTTAAGCGCCCAGTATCTAGGGCAAATGCCGTTTGATATTAGCCGCTTTGCCGGTTATAAAATTCGTAACGTTGACCGTGATAAACACGTAAAAGACACCAGTGGCATTACCTATGTTTTTAGTTCAAAACACAATAACGAATTAAGCGCGCACCTCACTCAGCCTAATTATTTAACCGCTAACTATTGTTCACTGTGCCGTGTTGGCCCATTTATAGCTGAGGAAGATAAAAATAAACACTTGGCGGCTAAAAAACACCAACAAATGCTGCGCTTAGAAAACCACTGGCAGCAATGGCTTAACGAGTTTTATGGTTAGTCATTTTTAACGATGCCCTTTTTAACTCTGCGCTTGTTTAATTAACTCGGCGGCTTTTTCGGCAATCGCTATCACCGGTGCATTGGTGTTACCGGTTACTATGCTGGGCATAATTGAGGCATCCACCACACGTAATCCCGCCACGCCATAAACCCGTAATTTAGGGTCGACCACCGCATGCGGATCGGTGCCCATTTTGCAGGTGCCTACTGGGTGGTACTCGGTATCGGCTGTTTGACGAATAAACGCGATCAGTTGCGCGTCGTTATTAACATCCAGCGGGTACAACATGTCACCACGAATAGCATCAAAGGCACGGCTTTGCATGATCTGCAGCGTTTTTTTCAGCCCTAATAACATCACCTGTAAATCATCTGGATGGCTTAAATAATTTGGGTCAATTAACGGTGCGCTGCGCGGGTTGTTATCGGCTAATCTCACACTGCCACGGCTTTTCGGACGCATAATACTGCTATGAATACTGTAACCGTGGCCCATGTGTAATTTACGGCTGTGATCGTCTACTAACCCTATTACAAATTCTAGTTGCACGTCGGGTGCGGGGGAGTCGTTAAATAACTTAATAAACGCATGCGATTCAGCAAAATTGCTAGTTAAACACCCTCGGCGCTGAGTAAACCAGTCAACACAACCTTTAAGCACTCGCCCTGCGCCTGGCACACTCAGGCCAAATGTGCCTTTACTGGTTTTTGCTTTATACAAAGGCACCACGGTTAAGTGATCGTGTAAGTTAGCTCCTACGCCCTCTAAGGGTACCGCCACTTTAATATTGTGCGCCTGTAAATGCGCGCTGGGGCCAACTCCTGACAGCATCAGCAATTGCGGTGAATTAATCGCGCCTGCGCATACAATAACTTCTTTATTGGCGTGTAAATTACTACGCTGCTTATCGCGCTCAATTTGTACACCTTGGGCTTTGTTTTCTATGATGTTTATTTTATTTACATGGCAATTAGTAAGCACGGTTAAATTAGCTCGATCTAAATGCGGCGTTAAGTAGGCTTTTGCCGCACTGCAGCGCTCCCCCTTATGCTGCGTTACTTGCGACAGCCTAGCGCCTTGTTGCTCAATACCATTAATATCGTTATTCAGCGTAATGCCTTGCTCAGCGCACGCCGTTAAAAAGTTCTGATTGACTGGACTTGGCTTCGTGAGCTCTTGCACATGTAACGGCCCCTGTGTGCCATGCAGCTCGCTATGAATAAATGCTTTGTTGTTTTCAGCTTTTATAAAATAAGGTAATAAACTGCCGTAATCCCATCCGGCATTACCCATTTCAGCCCAGTTGTCGTAATCGTACTTATTACCTCGAATGTACACCATGGCATTGATTGAGCTTGAGCCACCTAACACTTTGCCCCGTGGCATAAACCCGCAGCGGTTATTAAGCTGTTTTTGCGCCACCGTATTGTAATGCCAACTATTAATACCATAAGGCACACTGGCAGCAACACCTGCCGGCATTTGCACAAAGGCACTGCTATCGCTGCCACCCGCTTCAATTAAACACACGCTCACATTGGCATCTTCTGATAACCGCGAGGCAATAACACAGCCAGCGCTGCCGGCACCAATTACTATGTAGTCAAATGTGTTTTTCATTGCCAGCCTTTTATTAACCCGCGACTCAAAACATTAATATTGCATAGATAAAATCATTAAAACTTGATATTTTTAGACACCCGCAAGCTTAAGGCTAATTATGAGCAGCTTAATAAGAGCCACCTCTTTACAAGGTATTGATACGTTACTGTTAGCGTTTGATGCAGATGTAACAGCCACCATGCACGCGTGTAATATTAACATTGACTTTACTCAGCTAGAAAACCAGTATTTAAGCTATCGTAGCTATGCTGCATTACTAGAATACTGTGCTAAACAATTTAATTGCCCAAGCTTTGGCCTGCAACTGGCTAACCAGCAAAGCTTAGCTATTTTAGGTTATATTGCGATTGCCGCTAATGGTGGCAGCAATCTGGGTGATGCATTAGATTGGGTAGCTAAATACTTACATTTGCATAGCCCAGCACTTAGGCTCACGGCTCACTCACTGGAAGACGAGAACCATCTATTTTTATCGTTTGAAATCAAGCTAAAACCACTGCCTAACATTAACCAAGTAACTGAGCTAACTATTGCCTTAGCTATGGGTGCCATTAAAAAACTCAGTAATAACCAATGCAAACCTATCACGGTTTTTTTGCCTCAAAAACTCGCACCTAACAGGCATGCTTATAGCCGCTACTTTGACTGTGATGTGATTGAGCATCGCAACAGTGCAGGTATTGTTATCGCTAAAAAAGATTTATCTATCGCGCTTGAGCACAGCGAGTTAAGTAATGTAGAGGCAGCTCAACACTTTTTAACGAAACACAGCCAATACACCAGCTCACTGCCCGCCCAAGTAAGTGCATTAATTCGCCCTATGCTACCTATTTACCAGTGTTCTAATCGCACCATTGCGAGTGCACTCAATATGCACCCACGTACTTTACACCGTGAGTTAGCCAAGCATAATACTAGCTTTGTAAAACTCAAAGATGCCACACGGCGCGCACTTGCCAAGCATTATTTAATGCAAGGGCAGCTTAGTATATCCACTATCTCAGAATTATTAGGTTATCAAGAGCAAGCCACATTCACGGCCAGTGCCAAACGTTGGTTTGGTTGCTCGCCACGCGCTATGCGTAGTAAAAAATGCTAAGCTTTACTGCGTCTGTATTTTTCAATTTTATTATTTTTTAGGAACAGCCATGAATTTTGTCATTGTCGGTACCAATTTTATTAGTGATACTTTATTAAACGCAGCCAATACCTTAGCCGACTTTAATTTGTACGGTGTGTGTTCGCGCACCACAGCACGTGGCCATGCATTTTTAGCGAATCACCCAAGCAATAAAAACGCCAAAGTATTTACCTCTATCGAACAGGTTTGCCAAGACCATAACGTAGACGCGGTGTACATCGCCGCCCCCAATAGTTTGCATAAATCTTATGCGCTGCAATGCCTTGCAGCGGGTAAGCATGTATTAGGCGAAAAGCCAGCCGCCGCCAATAGCCGCGAACTACAGGCTATTATTACTGCGGCACAACAGCAACAATGCCTCTATATGGAAGCGATGATGACCACCCATTTACCTAACTTTGCGCTGCTGCAACGCGCTATGGCAAAAATAGGCACACCACGCAAATTTATTGGCCAATATAGCCAATATTCGTCGCGTTACGATAAATATAAAAATGGTGAGCGCCCTAATACCTTTTTACCTGAGTTTGCCAATGGGGCGTTGGTCGACTTAGGCGTGTACCCCCTGTATTTGCTCATTGCTTTATGGGGTGCGCCTAACAGTGTGCAAGCCAGCGGTATTTTGCTGGAAACCGGGGTTGATGGTGCCGGCGATGTATTACTTAATTATACCGATAAGCAAGCGGTGATCAGCTACTCTAAAATATCACAGGGCGATAATATTACCGAAATTCAGGGTGAGCTGGGGCGTATTCGTATCGAAGCCGTGTCGCAACTTAAAAAAGTGGAATTTATTGCCAACAGTGGAGAACGCGAAGTGCTTTCGCAACCTTTTGAGCAGCACTTTATGAAATATGAAGTTGCCCACTTTATGCAACTGGTGGCGCAAAACCGCCTGGAGTCAGATGTGAATAGCTATCAGCTTAGTGCCCGCGTTATGCAGGTGCTGGATAGCGCTCGAGCACAATTAGGCGTTGTTTACCCCGCTGACACACAGACTTAATATGGCCGAGTTAACATTTAAATGGGTTTACTTTTCAAGCACATTTAAACTAAATTAATTTCTCAATGGAAAAGTTATTCACGCGCTCAATTTAGTTTATCAAATAGACTTACTTATGCAGTAAAAAGTAGGTATTATGCGCGGCATTTAATATGCAATATACAAGGAAACACATGCAATCATCCACCAAAGAACTCATTCTAGCCGTTTTCTGTATATTGCTGGCTATGGTGACTATTCAATCGGGTGCGTCGCTGGCCAAACAACTGTTCCCTATTGTTGGCCCCGAAGGTACCACTGCACTGCGCTTGGGATTTTCGGCCACGATATTGTGTTTGATTTTTAAACCGTGGAAACACCTTCCCCCCGCAGGGCAACGCCTGCCTATTTTAATTTATGGTTTAAGCTTAGGCGGCATGAATATTTTGTTTTATTACGCCATTGAACGTATTCCGCTGGGTATTGGTGTAGCACTTGAATTTACCGGCCCCTTGGCGGTGGCGTTATTTTCTTCACGCCGTAAACGTGATTTATTTTGGGTGGCCTGTGCCATTGCCGGTATTTTATTACTGCTGCCCGATATGAAAGGTCAAGAAAGCCTCGACCCAGTTGGCGTCGCGCTGGCATTGGCTGCGGGGGCTTGTTGGGCAGGTTATATTTTATTTGGCAAAAAAACCGGAAATCAAGGCTCTGGCGGTGCAACCGTTGCGATGGGTATGACCATTTCGGCCATCGTGTTGGTGCCCTATGGTGGCTTTTTGCAAGCCGCTTCATTTAGTTGGGAAATTATTCCGTTAGGTATTGCCATTGCTGTGCTTTCAAGCGCTCTGCCTTATACACTAGAAATGATCACCCTACGCAATATGTCATCACAAGGCTTTAGCATTATGATGAGCCTAGAGCCTGCTATTGCTGCACTCGCTGGGTTAATTATATTAGGCGAGCTATTGTCTATTTGGCAGTGGTTAGCCATATTACTGGTAATCATTGCCTCGGTCGGCAGCGCAACCTCTAAACCACAAAGCGCTAGTTAATAAATTAGCCACAAGTCAGTTTTCATCACCATGGCTTGTGGCTTTCACATTGTACCCACCCGTTAGCGCATTAAAGTCATTCTCATCCACTTTCTGCTACGTACTATTACAGTAGCCACACCGCATTGCTAATGATAAATCTAGTCACTATTTAGCTTTTAACAATGAATAACCGCAGCTACACTGCCTACTTTTTAAGCAAACACCTGTAATTATTGAACATATATCAATCAAATTAAACCCACTCACAATATTTATTCGACATAAGTGAATTATAATTCATATTTTTATTCCCAGATGGTTTGCGCCCTGATACACTAAAATCCTTAACTATTTAAACTAACTTATTGCACTAGGATCACTTTTTATGTTTAAACCAAGCCTGTTAACCTTGGCTATTTCAAGCACACTGTCGAGTGTGGTTTTATTCTCAACTACCGCTGCTGCGCAAGAACAAGTGGTTAAAAAAAACAAATCACTTGAAGTTATTGAGGTTACAGCAACAAGGCGTAGCGGCTCTGTACAAGCCGCGCCATTAAACATTACCGCACTTGATGCCGACGTAATGAAAGATCAAAACATCAGCGAATTAGCCGATGTTGCGCGTTGGGTGCCGGGTTTAACAATTACTGATCAAGGCGGCCGCTCTGGATCGCCTATTATTGTGCGTGGCTTAAATACTAATTCATCGGGCCCTTCGTCAGACGGTGGCACAGTAGCGACCTACATTAACGAAATTCCGGTGTCGGTTGATATGCGCCTCGTTGATATTGAGCGCGTTGAAGTACTTATTGGGCCGCAAGGCACCTTATACGGCGCGGGTACGCTTGGTGGTGCAATTCGTTACATGCTAAAAGAGCCTGAGCTTGATTTTATATCGGGTGAAGTGTACGGCGACCTTTTTCAAACAAAAGAAAGTAACTCTGTAGGCGGTGAAGGCGGCTTTATTTTCAATTTACCACTCATTGAAGACCAATTAGCCGTGCGCGCTAGCCTAAACGTATACGAAGATCCAGGCTATATTGATTACAGCTATGTGCTACGTGAGCCAGGTGTGTCACTGCCCGATCCAGATTGGAGCGATAGCGCGGCCGTTAATAACAACCTGAAAAAAGTAAAAGATGCCAACGGCGAAACCACTACCACAGGTCGTGTTTCTGTACGTTGGAAGCCAAGCGAGTCATTTGAAGGCACGGTAAACTACTTTTACCAAAAGCAAGACAGCGAAGGTCGCTCTATTGTTCATAGTAACAGCCTAAATAAAAACAATGGGTTAAGTAATGTTATTGGCAAATACGAGTCGGCGTACCGTTTTGAAGAGCCACGCGTAAAAGAAGATCAACTACTTAGCTTAGAATTAAAAGCCGATTTAGGCTTTGCAGAGCTGGTATCGGCAACCGGTATTTCAAACTTTGAAGCCGACGGCCAACGCGATCAAACCGATTTACTTATTCGCCTTGATTACGGCTACGAAGAATTCCCAGCGTTTTCTACATTTACCCGTGAAATTGATGAAAAAGACACTTTCACCCAAGAAATCCGTTTAGTATCGCAAAACGACAGCGACTTTAACTGGATTGTGGGCGGCTTTTATAACAAAACAGAAACCGATGCCTCAAGCCGAGAGTTTACGCCAGGGTTTGATCAATTCGCCGTAGATAACTTTGGCGGTGCACAACTGCGCCCCGATTCACTTGAGTACTTAGAGCTAACCAGCAGTAAGGTCACCGAGTCGGCACTATTTGGTGAAGTAACTTATCAAGCCAGCGATAAACTTGAGATCACTTTAGGTGCGCGTTTTTACGAGTACGATGTAGAGTCGCAAGCAGCGTTTGATTTCCCTTTAGCTAATACCTTGTATGGCGATGCGGGCCCTAACGATATATCAGTTAGCTTTGAAGAAAACAAAGCAGGCGATAACGGTAACTTATTTAAGTTTAACGCTAAATACCAGTTTACTGATACGGTGATGGGTTATGTAACCGTAAGTGAAGGCTTTAGAATTGGTGGCTCAAATGGTTTAGCCGCATGTCCAGATCCACTTCCTGAAGATCAACAAACGGGCTGTGGTAAACCCGACGAAATGCTGTACGCTGCCGATACCACCACCAACTATGAATTAGGCTTTAAAAGCACGTGGTTTAGAAGCCAATTACACTTTAATGCCGCATTATTTAATGTAGATTGGGACAATGCACAAATTGCCGGTGCTACCGATGTAGGTCAACTACCGTATCTGTCAAACGCGGGCAGCGCTAACGCAAAAGGCATTGAGATTTCTAGCCGCGCCATTTTATCAGACTCATTCACGGCTTACGCTACTTACGCCTATACCAAAGCTGAGCTGACCTCGAATGCCCCTTTCTTGTTTAATCCAGAAGGGATAGACGGTGCACAAGATGGCGATCGGTTACCGGGCTCGCCAGAGCATCAATTTTCAATGGGTATTAACTATCAAACCGACGTGTTTAACGATAAAACCCTTGATATTAACTATGGTTTAACTGCACAAAGCGATGTAATTTCAAAAGTAGGGCTGCGTGATAATGGCGAAACACTGCCGGGTTACAGCTTAAGTAATATTTCAGCAAAATTAACCGCTGATGCGTGGTCTACTACCTTATATGTTGATAATATGTTTAACAAATATGCCGTTACCTCGGTGCGTCGCTCAGATGCTGATATTACATCTGCTAATGGCGCCGAAATACAACGTAATTACGGGCACTATATAAACCGCCCACTTACCGTTGGCATTAAATTTAACTATAAGTTTGAAATATAATTTAAACTGTTGTTAATTTATGTCATAAAGGCTCAAATTTATTTGAGCCTTTTTATTTATAAGAACCTAACTAACCATGCAAGCTAAGCTAAAACAGTTACACCAAAGTGCCATTCAACATTTAAACCAAGGTAATGTGCAACATGCGCATAAAGACTTAGTCGCGTTAGTGACTCAGCAGCCCGACTTTGCAGACGGTTACTTTTTATTGGCCATGGTTAATTTACAGGTTGGGCAAATTTTTAAAGCAGTCAAGCTGATTGAAAAAGCATTAACCCTTACGCAAGCTATTGAATATACCGCGCAACTTGCCAAGTGTTACGCCCTCACCGGTGACTTACAAAAAGCGAAACAGGCCGCGCTCAGCGTTAGGCTTAAGCAAATTACTAAAGCACTTGATGCCGACACGCTGGGCGTTGCACTTACTCAAGCGGGTTTACATGAAGATGCAATGAATTATTTTACATGTGCATTAAACCTCGCCAAGGCGAATAACACTCGCCAACCACAGTTTTATTATAACTGTGGTGTGTGCGCTAAATTTTTAGGTCAATTCGATAAAGCGCAGCACGCGTTTGAACAAGCCATCGCGCTCAATCCCTTGCATCATCAAAGCCACTTTGCCTTAGCCGATTTAACCAAAGTAACCGAGCAAAATAATCATATAGCGCAATTAAAACAGGTATTTACCCAGGTAAACCACCCCGATGCCAAGCTCCATATTGGCCATGCATTGGCAAAAGAGTATCAAGACCTTGGCGATTTTTCTGCAGCCTTTGAGGCGTTAACCCAAGGCAAAGCCGCAAAGCTTGCGCAAAGCCCGTTTAATAATCAAACATCAGCCGCGCTATTTGCGCATATTACACAGCTCAGTGTGGAATATAAAAACCAACAAACAACTGGCAACCCAAGCAGTGAGCCTATTTTTGTATTAGGTATGCCGCGCTCCGGCACCACGCTAGTAGAGCGTATATTATCAAGTCACAGCGAAGTGCAATCGGCAGGCGAGCTGCAAGACTTTGGTCTAAGCGTAAAAAAACTAAGCCAAACCCCCAGCCCCCATGTGCTCGACACCGGCACCTTAAGCCAAGCCTATCAGCTTGATTTTGCACAACTTGGTAGCACCTACCTTGAAGCCACACGGGTCATTACCGGCAGCCATAAACACTTTATTGATAAGCTACCGTTTAACTTTTTTTATATCGATTTAATCACTAAAGCCCTGCCCAACGCTAAAATTATTTGCCTACTGCGCGACCCCATGGACACCTGTATTGGTAACTATCGCCAGCTGTTTACTATTAATAACCCGTATTATGCTTACTCGCTCGACTTGCTCGACACGGCCAAATTTTACAGCCGTTTTTATCAGCTTATGCAGCACTTCAGCGCCCTACACAGCAATATTAAATTAGTAAAATACGAAGAGCTGGTAGCCGCACCAGAGCAACAAATAAAACAGTTAGTGAGTTATTGTGATTTAGAATGGCAACCACAGTGCCTTGATTTTCATTTAAATACCGCACCGGTATCAACAGCCAGTAAAATGCAAGTACGTCAGCCACTTAACAATAAAGCGATTGGCCGCTGGAAAAAGTTTAAGCCCCATACCGACGCAGCACAGGCGTACCTTGTAAAGCAAAATATACCAATTGAATAATAAGTTGCGTGCTGGCAACAGAGCCCTATTTCAGAGCGTCATGACGGGAAATAGTTAAACCTGAGGTTAATGTTTATTTTTTTCACCTAGGTTGGGTTGAGCAAAGCGAAACCCAACCACACAAAACAGCCTCAATTAACATTAGCGCTTTGCATTTTCGCTTGGCTGCACAGTGCTTCTTGCAGGAACTAAGAAGTGATAATATCTGAATCCCTTGGCTTCCCTTAGCTTGTTACGCACGTGCTTATTACTACCTAGTTCTACTTGGTTCGAAACTATCATACCTTGGCAATTTTGCATCCATATTTTCCCAGTTTGCTTTGGATGAAACAAAGTTGTGAGACATTGGCCTTTCTTTGATATCTGTGTCTAGAATACCAAGACGAATTCTAAGTTTTGTTGGATTATCTGAGTTAGAGCTAAAAATGGGAGAGGCACAAACCGAGCAGAAATGCCTTAACTTGCCCTGTTTGAATTCGAAATGGGTAAGCTTATTTTCTGGGTCTATGACGTAGAAGTCTTCTGCATTTACGAAACCATTTGTGGCGTAAGCAGTGCCACTATTTTTACGACATAGTGAACAGTGGCAATGAATAATGCTATCGATTGAACCAGTTAGTTTTACTTTGATTGCATTGCATAGGCAAGAACCGTGGTACATGAATTAATCCTTTTTTCTATTTCCAAACAGAAAAGTGTCTTAGCCTTACTAATCGGCGCATCAATGCTTGGCTAACAGTTAGTAGCGAAGGATAACCGTGCAACTGTTAGCAGTCCCGCTTAATTTGTATTGTTATATTCAAGTCGCTACCAAACCAAAAGGTTCAAATCTTGACTCCAGACACCGTAATTATTAACTGACTGCTTATAGCTCATACCTGCTTGCTAAGTTTTAATCTTATAATTAAAGGTTATTGCTCATCGGCTTCACGAATGCGTTCTTTACGCTCTTGCTCTTCATCAAAGGCGGCTTGAATTTCGTCAAGTACTGCATTCACGTCAGCGGCTGTGCCATCGTCTTCAAATTCGCCAGTGATAACGGAGTGCGGGGTTAAATTAGCATCTGAAAATAACGCCCACATTTCTTTGGCGTAATTAGTGTGTAATAACGCCGGCGCAAACTGGCCATAATAACGGCGCATATTATTCACATCGCGGGCAAACATCGCCTCAGCGCTATTATTTGCCGCAGCGTTTACGGCTTGCGGTAAATCAATAATAACGGGGCCGTTACTATCTACAAGTACATTAAATTCAGATAAATCACCGTGTATAATCCCGGCGCACAGCATCAGCTTTATGTAGTGCATCATTAATGCATGGTGCTCAATAGCTTGTTGCGCGGTTAAATCAACAGCGCCAAGCTGCGGGGCAACATCGCCTTCGTCATCACACACCAATTCCATTAACAACACGCCGTCAATGCAGCCGTAAGTTTGCGGTACGCGAACACCCGCAGCCGATAAACGTGACAGCGCGTCAACCTCGGCATTTTGCCAAATTTCTTCTTCTAATTGGCGGCCATAGCTTGAACGTTTACCCATAGCACGGGCTTGTCGTCCGCCACGCACTTTTCGCCCTTCTTGATATTGCGCGGCTTTTTTAAAGCTGCGTTTACTGGCCTCTTTGTAAACCTTAGCGCAACGAATGTCATCGCCGCAGGCAACCACAAATACATCGGCCTCTTTACCGCTCATTAAGCGACTGATCACTTCATCTATAAAACCATCATCAACTAATGGCTGTAAGCGTTTAGGTATTTTCACAGCAGGGCTACTAATTTAAAGTGGCAAGCCGTACTAACGTTCAGCGGTAATTTTGCTGTATGTGTATTTATGTGGTTCAAACGAGGTGTTACCTTTGCGGATTGATTGCGGTGATTAAGCAGTAGTGCATTAATAATGAAATTTAACTGTCATTTTAACCCACTACCTATATGCCGCTAGAATAAGCGACTCACGGATAAAAGCCAACCGCATTTTCTATTTTTTAACCAATTAGTAGCTAAAGCTTTGCACTGTTGCCATTGACACGCTGGCTAATGCTAATCTAAGTGAGTTACCACAATCAATAAACCTGTTCACTTTGCTATGTTATCAGTTTTAATAGTAAAGAAGCTTTATCTGTGAAGCCTAAACAGCCTTAATTACAGTGCAGCAGCTTAGCAATTAGCTACCGTATAAATAAACGCTTAACTTACCTACTAACTTATTGTAATAGCTAACTAAGTACGCTCAACCTAAGTGTTAAACTCGCTCTCCACCTAAGCGTATTGCTGGCATCTAGATAACTTTAGAAGGTAATTCAAATGCGAATCACTTGTAATTAGAATTAGTTTCTTTATAATTTCGGCCCTCTGAATACCTACTACAACCTGGGCGTTGGAATGAAATTAACGACTCTATTAAGCATTACCCCTTATTTTGTGGTTTTAACAGCACAGCCTGTGCTCGCAACGACTAATAATGAAGACCCCCTAACCGAAACGATAGTCATCACTGCAACGGCTGGTCGAGGAACCACCACGCTTGAAGCCCCCGCTACGCTGACTGTGATTGAAGGCTACGAGCAAAACAAATATCAAATGACGGGCGACATAGGTGACTTACTGATTGATGTACCCGGTGTTAATGTATCTGCGCAGTCTAATGGCTCACGCGGTGTGCGTATCCGTGGTTTGAGTAACGATTACACCCAAGTATTATTAAATGGCCAGCGCTCTTACACTAAAGAAGCATTATGGCGTGGCAGTGACAATGCATTAAGCCAAACTCCAAGCGTTGCTGTTGATCGTATCGAAGTTATTCGCGGCCCCATGTCGACCCTGTACGGAGCAGATACCATTGGCGGTGTCGTAAACGTGATCAGCCGTAAACACAATGGCAGTGCTGAGGCCGCAGTGAGCGTAGAAAGCCAATACAACCAAGGTGATGAAAGCGGCAATGGGCAAATTTATGGCCTGTACTTCTCAACCCCGATTTCCGACGCTATTAGCTATACCGTCTATGGTAACTATTTAGATATTCAAGAGTCTTTTTATGATGCTCACCCCGACTCAACTAAACGCCGCTCGCAACAAAACTACAACCTTGTAAACACGGTTGATTTTCAACTCAACGAGCAACATGCACTCGACCTTGAACTTCAACTGTCAAATGAGCAGCAACTCGGTACATCAATGTTCAGAGGCCGTGCGTATCAACAAGATCGTACCCTGCAACGCTATACACTCGGCTATGGTTACCAGTCATCGGCGGTCAATGTAAAGTCACATGTCTATTACAGTGACTTTGACGTGGCATACAACATTGCTACTTCTGACATTGTGGAACAAAATTATGGCGCTGATATTCAAGCTGCTTTTTTTGTAGATCAGCATACCATTACTGTGGGCGCAGAAACCCATGACGCCCAAATTGAAAACACCCACATTGCAGGTGGTTCAACCGATAGAAATAGCGCTGCAGCATTTATAGAAGCAAGCCTCGCCGTAGGCAATGCTACAAATTTAACATTAGGCGGGCGTGTAGACCGCGACTCGTTATTTGATAGCGAATTCACTTACCGTGGTTATATTACCCACACGCTTAACGATAATTGGCACATAAAAACGGGCGTTAGTAGCGCATTTAAAGCCCCTACAATGGCACAAATATCGCCTTCTTATTCTGCCCCTGCCAGTGGCCCAGCCTGCCCAGGCAGACCGGCGCGCTGCAGTGTTTATGGCAACCCTGAGTTATCAGCTGAAACGGGTACATTCACAGAATTTGGCGTGTATTATGCTAATGATACCCGCTCAGTTAACGCCACCTTATTCAACAACCAAGTTGATGACATCATAAAAATGGTGACGCAACCTAATGGTCGCGATGGCTATTATTCGTTTGTAAATGTAGATAAAGCTAAACTCAAAGGGCTAGAGCTTGCAGCCAAACAGCAGTTTTCACTATTCGACATAGACCTTGCATACACTTACCTTGATGCCAAAGACGATATGGGTGAAGAGTTACTTGGCACTTCTAAGCACGAAGCCACATTAAAAGCCAATTGGTTCGCCAGTGCTAACATGGATGTATTTGCCCGTATGCATTACCGCAGTAAAGTGATAGGTGAGCTTGGCAGACACGATGTTGCCGACGCCTACACCACAGTCGATTTAGGCATACGTTACAATTTACTGGCAGAGTTAAACCTTAAACTGGGCGTGAATAATGTAGCGAACAAAGATATTTCAAGCCCTGACACCTACACCGAGGTGCTGCAAGGACGCACTTATTATGCTGGCTTGAGCTACGAATTCTAGTGGCCAGCATTAACGCTTTTGATCGTCTCGAACGGTGGGGAAACCGACTTCCTCACCCTATTTTTTTATTTCTGTGGCTGTCGTTGGCGGTCATGGTGGTGTCTTTTGTTGCCGCTCAAGCGCAGGTTTCTTTCACCCTCCCTGGGGGTGACAGCCAGCATGTTAAAAACCTGCTGTCACTTGAGGGGATCAGAACCTGGCTGGGTGGCAGCGTAAAGTCTTTTGTTAGTTTCCCGCCATTAGGTATTGTTATTATTGCCTCGTTGGGCATCGGACTGGCCGACGCCTCAGGGCTGATCGGCTATTCTGTACAGCGCTTAGTGAGTAAAACCGGTAAATGGCAGCTAACGCTCAGCATTATGCTGGTGGGTATTTTAGCCAACGTATTTGGTCCGGTTGGCTACATTGTACTTATTCCCTTGGCGTGTCGCGCTTACCAAGCTGCAGGTCGCCCTCCTTTAGTGGGACTAGCCACCGCCTTTGCCGGTGTTGCCGGGGGCACCCATGCTTCAGTATTTTTAACCACTTACGATATTGTTATTGCAGGCATTACCACATCGGCGGCACAACTCATCGACCCCGATTATGTCGTGAGCCCTTTGGCTAATTACTTTTTTATGAGTGCCAGCGCCGTGTTATTAGTGCTGGTGGGGACGTTTGTTTCAATTAATGTGGTTGAAAAACGTTATACAAAATTACAACAGCCCACAGTGAACAGTCATATTGTTTTTGCGCAATACGGCACTCAAAGTAGTAAAAACGACAAAGCCATGTATGCTGCTGGCGGCGTATTTCTATTGTTGATCGTATTTGTATTGGCATCCACTATGCTGCCCAATGGCTGGCTTGCACCGTATGAAGGGCAGTCGCTTAACCGCAGTGAGGTTATTCAAGGTTTACCCGTTATTATCGCACTGGCATTTGGTTTGAGTGGCTTAACATACGGCTACCTATCAGGAAGCTTTAACAGCGAACGTGATTTAGTTAATGCCTGTCAAAAAAGTTTGAGCCAATTAGGCTTGTTTTTAGCCATTATTTTTGCCGCTTCCCAATTAATTTACTTGTTTAAAATTAGTCAATTATCGGGCGTATTAGCCATGTCGATGAGCAATATGGTCATAGCCGCTCAGTTGCACCCAGCGTTAATATTGGTACTGGTGGTTATTTTATGTGCGTTTTTAAACATATTTATGGGCTCCCCCGTTGTGCAATGGAGCGTGATGGCCCCGGTTATTATACCGTCACTGTTTTATGTGGGGATCCCGCTTGAAGTAACCCAAGCCGCGTTTCGCATTGGCGATTCAGTCACTAATATAATTAGCCCCCTGTTCGGTTACTTAGGGTTAATTTTAGCCGCAGCGCAAGAGTACGATGAAGACGCCAAGCTAGGTACGTTGATGTCATTAATGCTGCCGTTTAGTATGGCGTTTTTGCTTGTCTGGACAACTCTTTTACTCGTGTGGGTCTATGTGCTGCAGTGGCCGATGGGACTGTAACCAAAACACCAAGCTAAAAATCAGCGGCGCTACACATTTAAGTTATTTGTCGATGTAAAGCAGTGAGCACACGTTAAGTACTCACTGCTGTTATGTTATTAGCTTTCTGCTACGGAGGCTTGTCCGGTTAATATTTGTTGCTTTCTTTGTGCTTCAGGTAAATCATTAATGCAGTAGTTGATGTAGTACACTGTCAAAATGAAGGTATAAAAGCCATTCATTCTTAAATCAATTTTATGCTCAGTTAAGGCATATTCTTGCAGCGCCGCTTTAGCCCTAAATGCCCAAATAATATATAACACCCATGACGCAATTGTGAGTATGCCAGCTATAATGTCTATCGCTTCTTCACCTGTACTTGCTAATGCGCCACCAAGCCCTACGCATACCGCAAGCCAAACCAAAAAGGTATGATCCGCAACTTTTTTTGTGGTGATTTTTTCTAACTTAGGAGTGTTAATAAACATCCATATAATGGGATAAATCCCAGCGGTAGCAATGGTTAACAGTACTAAGTTTAACGTTTTAGTGTTAATAATATCTTTCAGTTCCGTGATTGTTGACATAATATCTCCGTATTACATTATTGTTGATGTACCTAGCTTAAACGCTAAATTTCGTGACTCATTTTTGCAAAAAATGTGCCTTAAAAACACTGACTAGTTGGCGCTGTTTTTTACAATTAGTGGCTCAAATTTTCTAGTTCTTTTTCTAAATCTTTCATTGCTTTTTGCGCTTTAAACTCTTCGTACAACGCTTCGCGAGAGCTTGGATCAAGGCGTTTTCCCGATTTAGCCACTAAGTTATTAAAGGTATCTTGGGTATTGCTCATTACCACTAAGGTACATAATTGCTTTACACCGTCTAATTTTGCAAAGGCGACTTCTTGCGGAATAGCGCCAACCAAACTTTGCTCTGCAACTTGTTTGCTGACTTGTTCAAACGTACCGCCTACGTTTAGCTCATCATTACTGTGTGCTTTACGTTGGTATAAACGATCTAATACGCTGGCTTTAACCTGTATTTGCTGCGATAAGTCAGCACGTGCGGCAGTAATAGCCTGTGCTCTGTCGGTAGACAGACTGCCCGACCACGCAACACATGACGAAGAAGCTAAACCTTTATCCGACACCGGAAACAACACCCAGTTAGGCACTGAATCGTTTTTAGCAAGCGGCTCTGATTGTGTGTTTTCGGTGCTTGAACACGCAGCAAGTGCTAACGCGGCGATTACTGGTAATACCTTTTTCATAGTTAAATTCCCTTCAATTGTGCTTGATAATAAGTGGTGCGTTTAACCACCTTTTGTAAATAGTTTCGAGTTTCTTGTGCCGGTAAATTATTAACCATATGCTGAAAAATTTTATCCGCCGACATGCTATTGGCGG
The DNA here is from genome assembly GCF_041613455.1 of Pseudoalteromonas sp. Lineage (GTDB taxonomy): Bacteria > Pseudomonadota > Gammaproteobacteria > Enterobacterales > Alteromonadaceae > Pseudoalteromonas. The sequence goes on from NZ_JBFJHD010000028.1 coordinate 18,899, forward strand.
CAATACTGGCTTGATTAAGTGAATTTGAACCACTAAGAGTTTTAGCCACGTTACCTGGCCCAGTGTTGTATGCCGCAATACTCATATACAGCCGCGATTGTGCATTACGCACATTTTTAAAGTAGCGATTTGTTAGCAAGTGCATATAGGTGCTGCCCGCTTCTACGTTATTGTCGGGTTGAAACAAATATTCTGGGCTTAACAGCATGGGTTTACCTTGCAAAAACTGACTCACATCTTTGCCAGCTGACGTGGGCACGATTTGCATTAAACCAAATGCTGGAATAGGTGAGCGCGCTAGCGGGTTAAAACTCGACTCAGTATGAATGATGGCTAATAACAGCGCCGGCTCTAGGTCGTAGCGTGCCGCCTGTTGTCGTACTTCAGGTAAATAACGCTTTGCTTGGCTCGATAACGTATTCGCCGGCAGTGTATAGCTTATGGTTACTCTATCTTGCTGCTTTATTACTGTTGGTGGCTGTGCAGCAAGCGTTTGTTCAACCACTTCTGTTGCTAATACATTTTGTTGTGCTAGTTGATTTGTAACTGGCGATGCTTTTTTGCTAGGTTGCACTGTAGTCGCCTGTGGCTGCCCACTTGTGTGCGCTGTCAGCTGCTTTTTGTTCAGGGCATAATTGGCGGCAATATAAACTGGGTCTTTTGCTAATGTTTCACCCACACTTACTTGCGACAGCTCTTTGAGTTGCTGCTGCGCATAGGCAATGGCTTGAGTGTCATCTGTACTATTAAGTAACTCTACCGTTACTTCACCACGCTCAAAGTTAACACTGGTGCGGTTATTTAAATCATCGCTGTATTGCACCCATACTTTTGCACTAGGTAAGTTCGGATCTTGCCATTTTTCGGTCACTTGCTTTAAATAGGCACTGTGTGCATCGCGCCACGCACTCACAAACGCAGCAAACTGTTGCTGTTGTTGTTGCTCATACTGGCTAAACTCGCTTTGCCGCTGCTTTACAAACGCGGCAAACTCTGCCTCCTCGTTGTTTTTAGCTTGGCTTGTTAAACTTAATGTAAAACATGCCAGTGCCGTTAGCCTTAGTAAGCATTTACTTGTTACCCACACAGTTTATATCCCTATAAAATTAAAAATAACTGCTCAAATCATCGGCAGTTTGCTGCTCGTATTGTGCAACAGCCGCTAAGCTTAACCGCTTACAATCTATGCTTTCGCACCGCTGCGTTAGCGCGATCACCTGTTTATAGCGTTTATTAGCCAACCATGTTTGTGCAACCGCAGCTTTAGCCGCATCGAGCTTGAGCTCATCAACGACTAAATGCTTATCAAGGTACGCGAGACGCTGTGCTTCAGGCGATTGATCGGCAACAAGTGCCACGGCATCTGATATCGTCGACGGGTGTGCCAGCGCTATTGTTAATAATGCTCTTAGGTTGCTTTTATCTTGCTGGCTGCCCAGATACCATGCAGCTCTAATGGCTAACCCTGCCTCATTTATATCAGCAGCTGCCGGTGTAACAACACCACTGCACACCAGCCAGTCTTGTTGTTTTTGCTGCTTAAACTCACTAATATTTGCATCAATAAAGCTCACCGATTCGGGTAACGTAATATTAAGCTTATTAGCTAAAGCGTTTTTTATATTATGGCGTTCGGGTAAGGTCAATGCATTGCGACACGCGTGTTCAAGTGCATTGTTAGCACTTGATTTTAGTGCTTTTACGCGAGCGTATTGACCATTAACCTGGCTTTTAAAAAAGGCCGTTTGCTGTTCAATAGTGTGCGCAGAGTCGAAGGTGGCTGCAGCCACCAACGAAAGTGCCAAAGTAGCTGCTAGCATTAAAGCTCCTCTTCGCTCACTACTTTACCAGAGGCACCCTGTGGATTAGCCGCTTTTTCATTTAAACCACCTACGGCTTTTATTTTGTGGCCTGAGCGGCTCATGCCATTCACTGTATTGCCATTATTACCCGCCATTTCTTTCGCCGCTTGTCGCGCCGTCGCTTCTAAGCTTGGCGCATAAACTGCCACGCTGTACTGCCATAAACCATCATCACTGGCAAAGCTCTTAACACTCACGCCTGGCGGTAATTTACCTTTAGCAATTGTGGCGTATTCATCAGAGGTTTTTAACTGGTTTAAAAATAAGTTACGATCTTCTTCAAGCACTTGCACTTGTTGTGGATCGTTTAGGTTAGGATCGTCGTACTCAAACTGTTGAGTGCCTTCCATTTGTTGTTCGTCAAAGCTACCTTGCCAATACACTTTTTCACCTTGCATAGTGGCAAGCAAAGCTGAACGGGCGCGAGTTTGCGATTGCGATTTAGCCACGCCTTTTAATTTACGCGCTATTTTATTGTTTTTATTGCCACGAATAATCGCCGAGCCATACCCCAATACAATCACTTCGCCGCTATCGGCATGGGTTAATACTTTCGCGCCAACCGGTGGTAACACACCTGATTTAACATCACTAATTACTTGCTGAAAAATAGCATTAGGCTCGCTAGTAACTGCCACAGCACCACGGTTGCCTTTAATTTGCGAGCGTGTTTTAGGGGTAGAAATTAAGCTTACGCGTACTGCTTTTTCATCATTATTATCGTACACATCATAGGTTACAAAGCCGGCTAAAGAGCCCGATACCGACTCTTTACACGCTTCCATCATATCGGTTTGTTCGTTAACAGTACTCTCAACGCCGGTGTCTATTGAATCCATAGTCGCTGTTACTACGTTGCCACATTGATGCTCAACCCCTTTCATATTTTCTATTAATTGTTTTTTAGCAATTAAATACGCTTGGTTGTAGGCACCACGCTTTGAAAGCAAGGTCGCATTCATGTTGTCATAGGTGTTATAGCTGGCACTACCAATAGATAAAATACCGGTGCCGCTGCCTACTTGAATCATTTTAATGCCGTCTTCGTCATCATCAATTAATGCTTGGTGAGCAACAGCCACCGCAACATTAGTATCTTTTGCTACTACAACATCACCCGCTACAGTGGCTTGATCAGCACCTGCAACGTGTGCACCCGGACGCGCTGGGATCATGTCTGTTAAGCTAAATTCTTCAGCGGCTACAGGCATAGCTAATACCGTTGCTAATGTTAATATTTTTAATTTCATCATACTTCCTTATTGGTACCTGAGGGTAAAATCATCTTCTACGGTGATTTTTGATAGGGTGTTGGCGGTAATGGCTGCCAATACTTGTTCTACTGCATGGGCGAGCTCACCGGTATCGCCTTTATAGCGAAGGCTGGCAACGGTATAGTCACTGCGTTTATGAATCGATACATCGCTCACCCCGCCAAGGGTGCTTAATACTGCGTGAAGCTTTTCTGGCTGCATGAGTTTTTTGCTCGGTAATAATACTTCTCTCACTAAACCGCCTCTTGCAACGACTTTTGTAAACGCCCCAGTTAATGCCTGATGCAATGCTGCCGATTGTGACTCACTGGCTAAATGCACGGCCATTAAGTCGGTTTTAACATTTTCGTCGTTTGGCAACGCCATTAATGACGGGTCGTTTTGCCACTTTCCATAAATATTGCCGGCTAAATCACGCACATCAACGCTTAAGCGAAGCTGTCGGTTGTTATTACGCTTAACCAGATCAGACTTGGCATACAGCACTAAACTGGCCGCAGCGCCCACCTCTATACCTTGCTCATTTAGCCATGTTTTAAGTTCTGTTTTTAATGGCTCAGGGGCAACCACATGCACTCTAGGCGAGCCTATCATGCTAAGTAATTGCGAAGCTTGCTGAATTAACGGTGCTTTTTCGACCACCGCCATAATGGTGATTTCCACGCCACCGTTTTCTAACGGCTTGCTTTGTAGCGTTTGCCATTCTTTAACCAACCCTTCACTATGGCTCGATAACTGCTGGCCAATGAGCTCTTGCATAGTAGTTGATTCAATACCATCGCTAATACTCAAACTGGTACTTGATGACTGGGTATGCTGCTGTGTAAGCCACACGCCGACCACCTGCGACACCGCACGCTGCAATGCATCTTGCTCGGCATTGCTAAGCGCAGTTTTACCTTGTTTTTGCCAGCCTTGCCCTATTACCGTGACGCTAATATTTTGCGTTGCTTGCTGCCAATTTTGCTTTGCCGGCTCACCTAGGTTTGATGGGTTTAGGCTGACCGTCATGCAGGTATCGTTGCCAGTGAGTCTTGGCGCGCTATAATTTAACGGTACCGCCCCCGCATTTAAGCCCTCTAGCATCACACTACGCTGCTGCTCATAAAGGTTTGTCGCGTCATCGGTTAAATCTGTGGTTAACTGCTGCGCCCTTTGCATTGTGAGGCTTTTATTACCTTGTAAAAAGCGTATCAGCTCTGCACTGGCTTGTGCTTTAGCACCCGTAATAGCCGAACTACCGCGCCCATAAGCACACGCCTGGGTTTGTAATGTACCATCCGCTAAAACATCGACTTGCGCATGTGCACTCAATGAACAAAATGCTAATAGGCTAAGCTTTTTGATCATGTACGGCTCTCCAAAAAGTTAGCCGGTGTGCCTACCGATACAGCAAAAATTTTGGCGCCATTGGCGGGGCGATAAATGCCATTTTCAGCTTTATCTTTAACGCTATCGGCCATGTTTGAATCTTTCCAGTGGATAATTTCGCCATTTGCACTGTTACGTGACGGGTTAACATGTGCCACCCCTAATGGTTCAACAAAACCTGCTTCGTAGCTAAATATAATCATGGTTTCATTGGGCAATACGCCGGCATTTTGGCCACGGTCAAGGCTAATTTTATTGCCTTTAATACCTAACACTTGCGCTGTGGCAGGCATTTCACTAAGCATGCGGGTCAATAAAATATCAATACCCCGCGAACCCATATCATTAAATACCGCGTTTACATGCGCGCTATCATCATAGCGAAATCCCGTAAGATAACGACCACTTACTCTGGTAAATTTAAGTTCTGAGCGTTCACGCACATCCTCTGACTTAATCCGTATTTTGCCCAAATTGGGGTGCGATAATTTTTCACGGGTTTGTGGGTTAATCACCCCTGTAGTCAGCTCTAAGGTGTAATCGGCCCAGTCGGTATAAGCCCCTTCTGTTTTGATGGTTCTCAGTGAGTCTATTTTTACAATAAAATCCGGCTTTAACGCTTTTACTGCGGCGCGTTTAGCGGCCGCTTTAACACCTTGTTGCTGTAAAAATATTTGCTGCTCTTTTGAAATGGTATCGTCATCACGGGTAATAATTCTAAAGCGGTTAATGCCAGCAAATTGGTTTTCAACCATCAATAATAAGTTATTATTATCAAACTCTCGCATGGCATCTACGCCAATGCCATTACCGGTTACTTGAGCTAGGTCAAAATACATACGTACGATAGGCTTTTTCAACGGGCAACTATCGGCTTCGTTATTAACATCAAACGTACAGCGCTCTAACCCTTGAGTATCAAAATACGCAGGAATAGTAATATCGTGGTCTTTAAAGTCGTAGGCACTTTTAGCGACTTGCGCATTTGAGGCGCGATTACTTACTTTGGCCACTTGCGTGCTACTGCCCGGCTTTGTTTGACAACCCGCTAATAAAGCGACAGTGATTGCTGAAAGGGTTAATTTTTTTATGAGTTTCATTATTATTCCTAAATATCGAACAGCCATGTACTAGGTGGCGCTTTAAGTTGTTGAACTAAATTTTGAATCACTTTTTGTTTCGCCGCATTCGCTGTTGCCGCCGTTTCTTGGGCATGTAAGTCATGTTGTAATAACACCTTGAATGGGCTGCTACTGCGGGTAAGTGCTAAAGATAAAATCGCTTTTGCACTGTGGTTATTTTTACTGTTAGCATAGTGCCAACGTAACTGCGGACGCATCCACAATTGGGTACTACCACTGTGGGGTAAGGCATCGTTTAAAGCCGATTTAATTTCATGGGCGCTCAGTGCACCAATCACATCGCATGCAACGCCATTTAGCGCGCTTGATTGCTCTGTTAGTAAAGTATTTAAACGAGTTCTAATTAAAGGTTGGGCCCCTGACAAGTACTCTAGTACCGCGAGCTTTTTTGTTGCATCACTGAGTAAACCACTATGCTGCAATGCCCAAATAAAGCGTTGTTCACTATTTTTATCGCTCGGTGACACGCGGGATAACACTGACAAATCAGCTTTTACCGTGTTAACAATGACTGATTTTTTCACACCGAGTTGTAAGGCAAATAAATTCGCCTGCTCAGTGCTATTAAGTTCCTCTATGCCCGTAAGGGTAAACGGTAAGCTACTAACGGACGTAGTTTGCTGAAAATAAGCTGTTGACTGAGTATTTTGCTTGCTTAATAGCTGTAATTGCTCGGTACTCACATCAACACTCAGTTGTGTTACTATGTCGGCTAAAGCCGCTTGCTTTGCAGCTAAGCGACTTTCACCAATACCTACAGCTGTAATATATTCATCACTTTGTTGTGATTGAACTACCCACGTAGGCCAACTTTGTGCTGAGCTAATACAAGCAAATGCCAGTAACAAGGCAAATAGGCTTGCTTTCATTAACCTTTCGCTTCTAGCTCAAGCTGCTGCTCGTTAATTGATGCTATGGTTGCTTGTTCAAGCTCAATAATTTCATTGGCTTCTAGTGCTAACGCAAGTTGATCTTTTGCTTTTACCAGTGCTACACCAATGTCTTTGGGATTCTCAGCTTTATTTTCTTCACTACCAAACATACTGATCACACTGCTGGTTGCACTCAGTGTTAAAGCCGCAGCAACTTCGTTTCGATACTCTGTTAGTAACAGTGCAGATTTTGCAACTTCAATAGTTAGTTGTGTGGCAAGCTCAACGTTTTGCTGATAAATCGCTTCATTGGCTAGGTTGTAAGCGGCAAGTTTATGGCCTATTTTTTCATCTTCATTTTTAGCGCCAGCGTCAAACTTTACAATGGCAGCCTCTAGCTCTTCAGGTGAAGCGTCTTTATTGGCGTATAAAAATGCTTGTGCATCTTTATTATTTTCAGCCGATATGAGGTATTGCCCCATTACTTTATATTGGCGCTCTAGCACCATAGCCGATGCATTTAAAAACTCATTAATACCAGGCACAATATCTACTGGATATTGGTAGCCTAGGGTATCCATGCGGGTAGTTAATTCAGCAACAACTGCGTTGCGGTCTAAATCAGCAGAAGTATCAGCGGTAGATACACAACCGGCAAAAAGCGGGGCAAAAATAAGTGCAGATAGAATAGTTCTTTTCATGTGGTAATTCCCTATACGTAAAATAAAGACAAGAAAGCACAAAGCTAAGCTATTGACTTAATTCATTCTTCCTTGAATATATTTATAGAGTTACTGAATTTACCCTGAATTGCAACACGTAATTTTAAAATTAACTGAAGATTTTTTTTGCAAAATAGTAACAAATGTAACCACAGTAAGGCGTTCAGCTGTGGTTAATACTAAAAAATAATTTTATTGCTGACGAAATTTTTAGCACTCGTTGCTAAAGTCAGTTTTAGCTTATGAAATCATTAGCCTAGTGCTAGCCATATCCCTCCCGCAATCATTAAGCTGCCGGCAATGCGGTTCATCCATTGGATGTTATTGCCTTTTGTTAAAAATAACCGCAGGCTTTTCCCCCCGGTGGCGTAAATTGTCATACACACAAATTCAGAGAGCAAAATAATCGCCACCAGCATCGCTAGCTGCGGCGCCACACTGTATTGCACGTTA
>NZ_JBFJHD010000029.1:0-26214 GCF_041613455.1 Pseudoalteromonas sp.
GGGTGGTTGTTGAGTGTCAAGATCAGCGTTCGCAACATAAAAACCGTGCTAAAGCGATGTCGGTACTTGCCGCGCGCTTGCAACAAGCTGAAGACGAAAAACGCCATGCAGCAGAAGCGTCTGAGCGTCGTAATTTAGTCGGCAGTGGCGACCGCTCTGAGCGTATTCGTACCTACAACTACCCGCAAGGGCGCATTACCGATCACCGCATTAACTTAACCCTGTACCGCTTAAACGAAGTGGTGGCTGGTGATTTAGGCTGTATTATTGAGCCATTAATGCAAGAGTATCAGGCTGATTTACTCGCTGCGATGGGCGACGAGTAATTACCGTGACCCACACCCTCGAACAAGCCATTGCTGCTGGCGCTAAATTATTAGCCGCTAGCAGCGATAGCGCTAAATTAGACGCCCAAGTTTTACTACTGAACATTCTGCAAAAACCACACAGTTATTTATTTACTTGGCCAGAACAAGCACTTAGCCTCGAACAACAACAGCAATTTGAGCAGCATTGCCAACGCCGTTTACAAGGCGAGCCCGTCGCTCATATCACCGGGCAGCGTGAGTTTTGGAGTTTGTCGCTTGAGGTCAACGCCACTACGCTCATTCCGCGCCCCGACACCGAAACCTTGGTTGAACAAGCGCTGCAAATGCCGGTGCCCGACACCGCCAAAGTGCTCGATTTAGGCACCGGCACCGGGGCTATTGCGTTAGCACTGGGCAGCGAAATGCCCAACTGGCAGATCACTGCGGTTGATCGCGTCAAAGACGCAGTTGCCTTGGCTACTCGCAATCAGCAGCGCTTAGCGATTAATAACGTGCAAGTTAAACAAAGTAATTGGTTTAGCGCACTTAGCGGCGAAACGTTTGATTTAATTGTAACTAATCCACCGTATATCGAGCCAACTGATATTCACCTAAAGCAAGGCGATGTGCGTTTTGAACCGCTGTCTGCTTTGGTTGCAGAGGATGATGGCATGGCTGATATTAAACAAATAATTACGCAATCACGTGACTATTTACAGCCGAAAGGTTACCTTTTAATCGAACATGGTTTTGCACAAGGTGCAGCCGTTCGCCAGTTTTTTAAGCAAATGCAGTTTGTAAACATAAGCACAGTGCAAGACTTAGCGAATAACGACCGCGTAACCTTAGCGCAATGGCCGTAAATAGTGAGTACAGAACCCCTGTTATAACTTATTACGAGCTGATAAATAACATCATTTAACTAATAGAAGTATAAAAATTATGGATTATTTGGCAATAAAACACTCACATATGGCGATTGCGATGTTGAGTATTATTTTATTTTATGTGCGTTCATTTTCGCGCATCGGTAGCGGCAAGTTAGCTAAAAATAAATTACTATTTATTGGCAGCCACAGTATCGATACCTTGCTACTGGTGTCGGCTATTGTATTAATGGCGGTGGCTAAAATTAACCCGTTTGAGCAAAGCTGGTTACTGGAAAAAATAGTGCTGGTGGTTATTTATATTGCTGTGGGTATTATCAGCGCTAAGCAAACTAACACGGTGGCAAAAATTGCACTAACAGTGCTTAATACCGTGGTTATATTAGCCATAGGTTACTTAGCAACCGCAAAGTCAGCCCTGCTGTTATAACCCGCAGTGTTATTTGAGCTTGATGCTTTTGCATTAAGCTCAAGCCTTTCTATCGATTACTTCGCATTCTCCCCTTGCTATATTGGTATCTAGCTTAAAAAGTAGGTAAACTACGTGTTCGTTTTCTAGAATGTTGTAGTATGAATGACCACCCTCGGGTTTAATGAACACGATGACTCTTATTTTGATGAAGTGTACGACGAGTTTATGCCAGCGGCTATTTATCGTTGTATTAAAGCGGAATCTCAATGGGACCCTCAAATAGATTTAACGCCAAGTTACCAAGCGCTAGCCAGCTTTGAGCAGCAAATAGATGATTTATGCCAGCAAGTTAGCGATGATCACGCACGTTTAGATACACTATTAGACCGCTTTTATAGTGAGTGGCTATTTAGTGCGTCAGGCTTAAAAGTACCAGAGTATAAGTTAAACTGTTTAAGCTATACCTTAACGATGCGCAGTGGCTCCCCCACAACATTGGCTATTTTACTATGCCACTTTTTACAGCACGCCAAACTAGATGCCAGTGTTAGTATTACCCAAGGCGAGATTGGCGTACATGTCGCAATGAGCGAAGAAGAAGGCTATACCATTGAGCCCACCAGTGGCCAACAAAGTTGGTATATCGTGCCGGAAAACGTGGATGAAGAAAATGCCCAAGAGCAAGAGCCGCTTGAGCTTATTTTTGATGAAGAAGTGTATAAATTATTTTTAGCGCAGCAAAAGTGGTCGTTTATTAGTGAAAATAAATTTGGTCATGCGTTACACTGCGTCGAAATGCTGTTGGCACTGTTAGGCGGCGACGACCCCTATGAACGTCGCGACAGAGGCTATTTACTTAATCAGTTAGGTTGTCCGAAAATGGCCCGCGATGATCTACAGTTTTTTGTTGATGAGTGCCCAGACGATCCTGCTATTGAGATTATTCAGCATCAAATAGAAGAATTAGAAGACAATAATAATAAAACTCACCATTAATAATAGGAACAACTATGGTCGCAAGCCAAACTGCTTTAATTACCAATGATGCCGTGGTACTGGGGTTACTCGCTGTTATTTTAGGGTTTATTTTTAAAACCTCACACAGTCAAAACCGCACATTAAAAGCGTTTTATAAATATGTACCTGCGCTGCTACTGTGCTATTTTTTACCCTCGTTATTAAATACATTTGGTATTGTTGATGGCAGTGGCTCAAATGTGTATTACGTGGCCTCGCGCTATTTACTGCCCGCGTGTTTAATATTGCTAACCATAAGTATTGATTTAAAGGCAATTTTAAATTTAGGCCCGAAAGCGTTAATCATGTTTTTAACTGGCACCACAGGTATTGTGATTGGCGGCCCATTAGCGATACTGATTATGAGTGCGGTGTACCCCGAAGCTGTCGGTGGCCATGGCCCCGATGCAGTATGGCGCGGTATGACCACCATAGCAGGGAGTTGGATTGGCGGGGGGGCGAATCAAGCCTCAATGAAAGAGATGTTTGAAGTGGGGGGCGATATTTTTTCGGCCATGGTTACGGTGGATGTCATCGTTGCTAACTTATGGATGGCAGTGTTATTACTGATGGCTGCCAACCATAAAGCCATTGATGCTAAAACCGGTGCCGACACCAGTGCGATAGAAGATCTTAAGCAGCGGGTTGAAAAGTACCACGCAGAGCATGCCCGCATGCCTACACTGAACGATTACATGATGATTATTGCCATCGCTTTTGGTATTACCGGTTTAGCCCACTTTTGCGCAGACTTTTTAGGCCCTTACTTTGGCGCTAACTTCCCATGGGCACAAGAGTACAGTTTAAATAGTAAATTTTTCTGGCTGATCGTCATTTCAACCACTATCGGTATTAGCTTATCGTTTACCAAAGTACGTCACATAGAAGCATTTGGCGCCTCAAAAGTAGCATCTAGTTTCTTATATATTTTGGTGGCGTCGATTGGTTTACATATGAATATAACCGCCATTTTTGACTCGCCAATGTATTTTGTGGTTGGTGCTATTTGGATGATCACCCACGCAAGTTTAATGCTAATTGTGGCAAAATTGATTAAAGCGCCATTGTTTTATATGGCTGTAGGCTCACAAGCTAACGTAGGTGGTGCGGCATCTGCACCTGTGGTGGCGGCTGCATTTCATCCGTCGTTGGCACCGGTGGGGGTATTATTAGCGGTATTGGGTTACGGTGTAGGTACTTATATGGCTTATATTTGTGGATTAATGATGCAAGCAGTTGCACCATAAGGAATTTAAAATGAATAACCAAATTATTAATATTAACAACATTGAACTGGCAAACAACAAACCGTTTGTGCTGTTTGGTGGTATGAACGTACTGGAATCGCGCGACTTAGCCATGCGTATTGCAGAGCACTACGTGGAAGTGACGACAAAACTAAATATTCCTTATGTATTTAAAGCCTCGTTTGATAAAGCAAACCGCTCATCAATCAACTCTTACCGTGGCCCCGGCATGGAAGAAGGCTTAAAGATATTTGAAGAGATCAAAAACACCTTTAATATTCCATTAATTACGGATGTACACGAACCGCATCAAGCCGCGCCGGTGGCAGAAGTGGTCGATGTCATTCAGTTACCGGCATTTTTAGCTCGCCAAACCGACTTGGTAGTGGCGATGGCAAAAACCGGTGCGATTATTAATGTGAAAAAACCACAATTTTTAGCACCCCATGAAATGCGCCATATTATTACTAAGTTTACCGATGCGGGAAATAACAATGTGGCATTGTGCGAACGTGGTTCAAGCTTTGGTTATAACAACCTAGTGGTAGACATGCTTGGCATGGACGACATGAAAGCGATGGCGCCGGTTATTTTTGATGCCACGCATGCACTGCAGCGCCCGGGTGGCCGCGCCGATTCAGCCGATGGCCGTCGCGCACAAGCGGCAGAGCTGGCTCGCAGCGGTATGGCATTAGGCATTGCAGGGTTATTCATTGAAGCGCACCCTAACCCTAACGAAGCTAAATGTGACGGCCCTTGTGCGTTAGCGCTCAGCAAGTTAGAAGGTTACTTAGCGCAAATGAAAGCGGTAGACGATTTAGTAAAAAGCTTTGCGCCACTTGATACCAGCGCCAGCGACTTATAATTAAGCAGCTTAAATAGAAGCTGATACGTTAAAAAAGCGACTTCAGTCGCTTTTTTTATGCATGGAATATATAATCTCAGCGCATAAGAAAAACTAATTCCAAGCGTGGTTATCATGTCAAGACGAGTACCCCCATTAAACGCGCTTAAAGCGTTTGAAGCCGCCGCACGCCACTTAAGCTTTACTAAGGCCGCAGAAGAGTTGTATGTAACGCAAGCTGCTGTTAGCCATCAAATAAAAACATTAGAAGATCACTTAGGGCTAAAGTTATTTATTCGTAAAAATCGCTCGCTGCTGCTTACCGAAGAAGGCCAAGGGTATTTTCTTGATATAAAAGAAGTATTCACGCAACTAATCGATGCCACCGAAAAATTATTAGCACGCGGGGCAAAGGGGTCGTTAACGGTGAGTTTAACACCAAGCTTTGCGATCCAATGGTTAGTGCCGCGCTTGAGTTTATTTAACGAATTACACCCCGACATTGATGTGCGCATTAAGGCGCAAGATCAAGATGAAAACTCGTTAAGCGACGATGTGGATGTGGCGATATATTATGGCCGCGGCCATTGGAGTGGCGTCCAAGCGTATAAACTACATACCGAATATTTAGTGCCTTTGTGTAGCCCATTGCTATTAAATGGGCCACGGCCGCTTAATCAACCCAGTGATTTAGCGCAGCATACATTACTGCACGACACCACGCGTAAAAACTGGAAAACGTGGATGAAAACCGCAGGGGTGCGTAATGTACAAGTAAATCAAGGCCCGATATTTAGCCACTCATCGATGGTGTTACAAGCGGCAGTGCATGGCCAAGGCGTTGCCATTGGTAATAGCGTATTAGCTAAGCCCGACATCGACGCAGGACGCTTAGTTATTCCGTTTAGCCACAGCCTAGAAAGTAAAAATGCGTATTACTTAGTGCTGCGCGAATCACAAACCGAGCTGGGTAAAATTGTTTCCTTTAAAGAATGGATGCTCAGTTTAGTAGAGCAAGAACAAGAGCAAGATTATTAATATGGCGATACAGTGGATCAAAAGTCGCCAGCAACCGGCGCTGGCACAGTTTATTTTTGCCCATGGCGCAGGCGCGGGTAGTGAGTCTGAATTTATGCAAAACATGGCACAGTTGATTAGCGAGCAGGGCATAGATGTAGGATTATTTGACTTTGAATACATGCAAATAGCGAAACAAACCAATAAGCGTAGGCCCCCTGAGCGGGCGCCTAAATTATTGGCTTATTACGAACAGGTAATTAGTCAGGCGCAACCCGCGTTACCGTTATTTATTGGCGGCAAGTCGATGGGCGGGCGCATGGCCTCAATGTTAGCGTGCACCAGTGAGCAGCCTATTTTAGCGGTGTTGGCTTTTGGCTACCCGTTTCACCCGCCAGGCAAACCAGAAAAATTGCGTACCGATCATTTTGCCGATATCCCGTGTCCGTTTTTAGTATTACAAGGTGAGCGCGACAGCTTTGGTACGCGCGAAGAGTTAGCCACTATGGCAATGCCGAAACAGCCCCAGTACAGCTGGCTTCCCGATGGCGACCACTCGTTAAAACCACGCAAAAAAAGTGGCATTACCGAGGCGCAAAATCGTGCCGCGGCAGCGCTCAGTGCCAGTCGTTTTATACAAGCGATTGTAAATAAATCAACCACTGAAAATTAATTAGGATAAGCGATGATCAAACTATTTTTAATGGCGGGTAGCGTGTTTTGTATGTTGTCGGTGGTGTTAGGTGCGTTTGCCGCGCACGGTTTAAAAAGCCGATTGAGCGATTACTCTCTCGGGGTGTTTAACACGGCCGCTGAGTATCAAATGGTGCATGGCTTAGCCTTGTTAGCCGTAGCAGTGTTAATGAAGTGGGGGCTAAACCTCACGTGGGCAGGGGGCTTTTTTATTCTAGGCACCGTGCTGTTTAGTGGCAGTTTGTATTTACTGGCAGTCACTGGCATGAAATGGCTTGGGCCCATCACTCCGTTGGGTGGACTATGCTTTATTATTGGTTGGATAATTATTTTGGTGCAAGTTGCACGGTTTAAGTTTTAAAGAATTTAAGGGTTTTTATGTCAAGTGTGGTGATTTACTGTCGCAGTGGTTTTGAAAATGATGCTGCTGCTGAAATTACGTTTCATGCAGCTGAGCAAGGGTTTGCCGGGTATGTTAAAGCAAAACCAAATACCGGTTATGTTATTTATGAATGTTTTGACGCCCAGCATAGCGACGAAATAATCAAAAAAGTTGATTTTAAAAATATGGTGTTTGCCCGCCAATGGTTTGCCGGATCGTTAATCGAAAATATGCCGGTAGAAGATAGAGTAGGCGCCGTTGTTGACGCTGCGAAAGACTTTACCTTGTGCTCAGAGCTGCGTGTAGAAACCCCCGACACTAACGAAGGCAAAGAGCTATTAACCTTTTGTAAAAAAATATCCACGCCACTGAAAAAGGCGCTGGAAAAACGTAATATTGTGCTGCGCGAGCCTAAAGCAAATCGCCCGGTCATGCATGTGTTATTTTTAGCTAATAACAGCGCTTATGTAGGGTATTCGTACAGCTATAATAATTCGCCGTTTTTTATGGGTATTTTACGTTTACGTATGCCCAGCGATGCACCGAGCCGCTCTACATTAAAACTCGATGAAGCGTTTAACGTATTTATTCCTGAGCAACAACGTGAGTCGCGAGTACAAGCGGGGATGCGTGGCGTTGATTTAGGTGCCTGCCCCGGTGGCTGGACCTACCAACTCGTTCGTCGTGGTATGTTTGTCAGCGCCATAGACAACGGCCCTATGAACAGCGATTTAATGGAAACAGGGCAAGTTAAGCACTTTAGAGCCGATGGTTTTAAATACCGCCCAGAGAAGCGCAACATTACTTGGTTGGTTTGTGACATGGTAGAAAAACCGACGAAAGTGACTAACTTAATGATTGATTGGGCGGTTAATGCCTATGCTAAAGAGCTGATCTTCAATTTAAAACTGCCAATGAAAAAACGCTTTGACAGTGTGTATGAATGTTTAACTATGATCAGAGCTGAGCTCGATAAATACGGCATCAGTTATGAACTCCAAGCAAAGCATTTGTACCATGACCGCGAAGAAGTGACGGTGCACTTAAATGTCACCAAAGTACCACAGAGTTTATACAGTTAATGATGATATAAAATGGGCCTGATGGCCCATTTTTTTGAGGTGTTATTGATTACGGTATTGGCTGCGAAAGTTATCCACCCATAATCGAGTTGCTCCACACACTGCCACCGGCATGACAATTAGATTTATAAATGGGATCGCTGAAAGCAACATAACTGCAAAGCCAAAGCCGTAAGATAACCCTTGCTTACTTTGTAGGTCATGTTTCATTTGTTTAAAGCTGATTTTGTGATTATCAAAGGCGTAATCTTGGTATTGCACGGTAAACATCCAGCACGAAAACAACACCCACAATACCTGCCCAATCACCGGTAATACCCACAGCAAAATAAAAAAACCAATGGCGCGGGGTAAATAATAACAAAGTTTGGTCCATTCACGGCCCAGCATGCGCGGTACATCTTTGAATAACTCGGCTAGGCCATCATCATTAATTTTTTGCCCAGTTAAATGCAGCTCGACTTTTTCGCTCAATACGCCATTAAACGGCGCGGCAATAAAATTGGTGATCACGGTAAATAACATACTGTAGCTAAATAACACGATAAACAGCGCTATCGGCCACATTAACCACTCTAACCAGCTCAACCACTCGGGTAGCATAGTGCTAATGTAGCTAAAGCTGTCATTCAACCAGCCAAATAAAAACCACAATGAACTCCCAAAAAGGACAATATTTATCAGTAGCGGAATAAACACAAACCGCTTTAAGCCTTTTTGGCTAATTAATTTAAACCCAGAAAAAAAATATTCCATACCGTGGATGATCTGCACAGACACCTCAAAAACGATTTACAACTGACGTTAGTATAAATAGCTGAGCCATTTTGAACAGTGTTTTTAAGTAACAAAGTGTTTTAATCACTAAGTTACCTAAAAGCAGTGAAACATACGTTAAGCAGTCGCGCCACTGATAACGCACTGCCGCTAAGTGAAATTAATCAAAGCGAGCTTTAACAGGTGCTATGGGGTGATTAAATGCTAACTATACTTGCTTATCATCAGAGCAAACGCGTAACATAGTTAATTGCGGCTTTGCTTTACTGGCTATGTGGCTGTGATTATGAATCATTTACTAAGGGATGAGGGTTATTAATGTTAGATAAAATGCACAAGAACCAAGAAATAATTTTGCACTTACGCGCCAATATTCCCAGCTTTGAATGCGTAAAAGGCTGCCATGACTGCTGTGGACCGGTTACCACTTCGTCAGAAGAAATGTCGCGCTTACCAAGAAAAACAGCCGCCGAGCATGAAGCCGCGTTAAATGAGTTTAACTGTGTGCATTTAGGCCCAAATGGCTGCACTGTGTATGACGAACGGCCGTTGATTTGCCGTTTGTTTGGCACCACACCACGCATGCCGTGCCCTAACGATCGCCGCCCCAAGCAACCGGTTGCTGCAAACATTGAGCGTGCAGTCCATCAGTTCATCGCCAATACACGTCAAGTACTGGTTTAAATAGCAAAGCGCTTTGTTGTATTTGTTACTGTTGTTGTGGTGGCACAACAATAATCTACTACGCTTAACTTACTTAGCAAAGTGCAGCACGCAGTGTATTTAACGCGGTATCTACTGAAAATCACTATAACTATTATCAGTACATATTAAATTTAATTGCTGACTTACACTCAGGTTGCACTGTGTGTTTTGTCATAATTAACCAATTCGCCTGCACATCATGCGTGTAAAGCTATTGGTTTATAAGGTGAAGTTGATTTCAGCTAGGTCATGTTTTATATTTGTTTACCAGTTAAGTCCCGTGTAAATATAGTTTTGCCATTGTGTAATCTAACAATAAATCATTAGAGTACCGTTGGTTTAGCGAAGTGAACAGGGTAAAATATTAAAAAAATTGGCAGTTAAGATATTTGTTATGGCATTTTCTGAACTCGAAATTAAGCATTATCAACAGTGGGTTAATGGTTTTAATTCGCAGCGCATCATTGTGGAATTTCGTACTTAGAGTGGGTGTTATGGTATGTCGCTATGTCGATAACTAAAATCCATTAGGAGACGTTAATGAGCAGCACTGAAGCAACAAAACAACAGCAACATGAGCCCCCTTCAGGCTCGGCTATCAAAGGGTTAGCTGGAGTTGATATACCGGTATTTTTAATTAGTGGTGGTATTTTAGTGCTGTTTGCAGCGCTGGCACTGTATGACATTGATCTCATGTCAGGCTGGATTGACACCGCCTTTGCATTTTCGACCAAAACTTTCGGTGCCTTTTGGCAAATCCTGCTGCTACTCACGTTTGTTATTGGTATCTATTTAGCCATAGGCCGCACCGGAAGAGTGGTGTTAGGCGGCATAAAAACCCCAGAAATAACCACCTTCAAGTGGATCTCTATTATTATGTGTACACTGCTGGCGGGAGGCGGTGTATTTTGGGCAGGGGCTGAGCCAATGGCGCACTTTGTGTCACCGCCACCGCACTTTGGTGGTGAAACCGGCACCACAGAAGCGGCGTATAATGCGCTGGCACAAAGCTTTATGCATTGGGGCTTTTTAGCTTGGGCTATCTTAGGCAGCCTAACCGGCATAGTGTATATGCACTTACACTACGAAAAAGGCCTACCACTTAAACCGCGCACCTTGTTATACCCAGTGTTTGGCGATCGTGTGATGAAAGGCGCATTTGGCGCTATTGTCGATTCATGCTGCGTTATTGCTGTGGTTGCAGGCACGGTAGGGCCTATCGGCTTTTTAGGCCTACAAGTGAGTTTTGGTCTGGAAAAACTCTTTGCGATACCTGACACCTATACTACTCAAGTGGTTATTCTATTTAGCTTAATTGTGCTTTACACGCTCTCTGCAGTGAGTGGTGTAACCAAGGGCATACAAATGCTCAGTCGCTTTAACGTGATCCTTGCTGTGGCGTTAATGCTGTTTATTCTAGTGATGGGGCCCAGCGCGTTTATTATTGATAGTTACATTCATTCGTTTGGACTGTATTTAGATAACTTTATTCCCATGGCGACTTTTCGCGGTGACACCGCATGGTTAGATTGGTGGACGGTATTTTTCTGGGGCTGGTTTTTAGGCTATGGGCCACTGATGGCGATGTTTGTGGCGCGTATTTCCCGTGGCCGCACCATTCGTGAAATGATTATGCTGATCTCAATTATTGCGCCAGTGATCACCTGTTTTTGGTTTACTATTGTAGGTGGCTCAGGAATATTTTTTGAATTGGCAAATCCTGGGGTGATCTCAGAACCCTTTACCGGTTTCGATTTACCTGCGGCATTACTTGCCATTACCGAGCAACTACCGATGGGCTTTGTGATTTCGGTGCTGTTTTTAATTTTAACCACTATTTTTGTTGCCACCACCGGTGATTCAATGACTTATTCAGTGTCTATGGTCATGACTGGCACCGATCACCCACAAACGCCCATTAGAGTGTTTTGGGGTATTATGATGGGCATTATGGCGGCAATTTTAATTTCCATTGGCTCAGGCGGTATCAGCGCATTGCAATCGTTTATTGTGGTGACCGCGGTGCCAGTGTCGTTAATTTTATTACCGTCATTATGGACGGCGCCTAAAATGGCGAAAAAAATGGCCGATGAACAAGGTTTATAATTTATCGCCTTTATAATGAAATAAAGCTTGATTGCCGAGCTGGGCAATCAAGCTTATTTAACAGCTAGCGCCCGCCGGCATCGAGCCGCGAACGCTCGGTATTTTCTACCAACACACCTGCCCCTAAGTGATTTATTTTTTGCCAAATTGCGTCATCGATTTCGATGCCATTTTCAACTGAATGATTTTTGTTGCGCTCAATTTTTTCAGCACTAATGGTGTGGCTATCATCACTTTGCAGTGAGGTGGTTAAATCAACCCTGGAGCTACAAATAATGGTCAGTGCTTGTTTGTCTTCGTCTGTGGTGGTGAGGTTAGTCACCGCACAGCTGTAGCTTGGGTAGCGACGGCCAGACAAAATAGCGGCAGTATGCTCGGTAACCACATCACTGCCATTTTTCCAGTACGCCGCCGCGCTGATACCACGGCGTCCGCGATCGGTTAAGGCTTTTAACACAAACATACGATTATGACAGTTATGCACCGTCACGGTGGCAATACCGGTTTCCAGCGCTTTAGCATGGGCCAGATCAACGGCGGCGGCAATACAATTAAGCGCGCTGCGATTGTGCGCATCAATAATTGCCGAGGTGCTGTCTTCATACACCACATTACTCAGTGGTTTATCTGCGTCGTCACAAATATACGGCAGCGCGTGTTTCAGCTCTTTTAACCCATTCAAACCATGCTTTTCCAGCCAGAGCACCATATTGGCGGCATCTTCATGGTTACCAACAAAGTAACCACTGGCTTCAAAGCAACGACGCAGCGCTGCTTTAAATTCATTCATAGAAATATTCACAGTGTACTCCTTATTGTTTTGGCGTGAGTGGCATAAACCAGTCATCATTAAACGGTTTGCCAATATCCTCCAGTAACGGGGCACCTTGAAACATGGTATTTCTTACCCATAACCGTGAACGTGGATCAAACTTACTGACACCAAAAAAAGCCAGTTTGCAGCGTAATAAATGGATCGGCAATACGTTTTTGTCGAGTAAATTAGCTTGAATATCGCCATACTTACAGCGGCTCATGCTCTGAATGCGGCGCACAATACCGCGCAGTTTAGGGTGGGCCACCATAAAGCGCGCAGTAATATGATCGGGTTGCGTGAGCATATATTCACACAATATGCTGTGACAGCGACTGACCGCAAAGGCCACTGCCAATGCCATGGCTTTCTTTTTGCCCTCTACATCGGCGATACTGCCCAGCCGCGGTTCCATTTTCTCTTCAGAGCGATACCAATACGTTTCCCGCGCTCCGGCTGCGCTAAAATCGATTGCGAGTGCCCAATCGTATTGCTGTTCAATTAATTGTTTTAATTCGTTAAGCGGCATCAGCGGATCTAAGTCTAAAAAGTCATCTGCGCAATGATAATCTTCTAATTCGTCCACCAGCTCAGGGTACAGCTCCAGCATAATAGACACGAGCATCTCTTGCCCTTGTAACGAGCAATGCTGCTCACTGTAGGCAATCAGGGCATCCCAACTACTAAAGTCATTGCTTACCTGCGTTTGCAGTTTTTCCATATCGGCAACCACCACTTTATTTTGTGCGGTTTGTCGCTCGTCTTCGGTAATGGTTTCGCGCACATACTGCACTGCACGGGTGATTAACTCGTGTACTTGCGGCTGAGTATATTTGTTAATCGCACCTAAGGCTCTGACTCGAGCAAGTGCCAATTCGCGCATTGATATCCATTGGTTTATCAGCAGTGGGTGGTTTACCAAATATGGCGCCATGCCTAATCCGGTGGAGTTACCAATACCAAAATAACGTTTAATGTCATGGCGCATAGCCGTAAACGTAGCCGGATTGCGGTGCCGGGCAATATGCTCCACTTGCAACAAACTAAAATTGCGTAGCATAAAACAGACAAACATTTCACTGGCAAAGGGGCGGGCAAAATCCGGGTACTTTTGTTTTACTTTTTCCCAATCGGCCATACCTAATTTACCACTGCCATACACCGCCGTGGTGCGGTATAGATAGCCAACTTCGGCAATTTTTGCGACCTCGGGTTGTTGCCCGTTCGCCAGTTGCTCAACAACATAGTTAAAGTTACGGGCACTGCGATTAGCACGCGATAATACAAATACGCGCGAGTCAACGCGGCCAGCTTCTTGTTTTGGTACGTTTTGATATAACTGGGATACGTATTCGGGGGTGACTGTGCCTTCAACCAGTGCCATGCTCAAATCCCACTTGGTGGCTATGACGCGGTCGTTTCGCTCTTCTGGAAGCAATAACTCAGAAAAGAGTACAAAGCTAAACACACCATTAGGGGCGTGTATTTCGTAAACCACTCTACCAAGCCCTTGCTCGTTTAAGTCAAATGTGGCCAGTTCTATTTTCCAGCGCTCACGAAAAATTCGCCGTACTAAGGTACGCATAAAGCTAAGCCGACTTTGGTGCAAAGAGCCTAACCTTTCTAGTTTCATCACTTGACTGGCTGGGCGAAGTGGCAGTGCGTTATCGCCCCAAAGTGAAGCGTGAATATCGGCATGTTTAGTCATGGTAATGCTCTCTTATTATACCATTTGAGTACGTGTGACTAACGACACAAAGTGCCGACTGTGGGCAAGCGCGAGTCGGGCAGCAATGAGCAATAGTTGGTACTCTTCGTGGTGCAATTTTACAGGTGGCGCTATTTTTGACTTATCGCTTGCATAAGTACAAGTCAAAAAACTCTATCTATCGATAAGTAAAACTTATCATTGCGGCTGTTTCTATACGTTGATTGCCGTCTTTATATATTAAAATTGTTAGCGATGTAAAATTATAGTGCTAATTTCAAAGGAGGGAATGTGTGGTTGCTCACCCCCTACATACAGCTGGAGGTGAGAGTAAGCGCTGCTATTTTGCTGTTGCCACAGTTACTGCTGTGCTGCGCCGTGTTTTAAAATGTAGTCAGTTAACGCCTGGGCTGCAGGGGCAAGCGATTTATTTTTTAGTTGTACTAAGCCAACTTCCCGTACCACATGGGGTGTTTTCAGCGGAATAAAACACAAGGTAGTATTATGCTGTGGAAAGGCAAAACGCGGCAACGTGGTAATACCTATGTTTGTTTCTAACATCGCAATGAGCGAGAGCATATTAGAAATATAAAACTGTGAGTTGGCGAGCAATGGCTCGGCGGCGGTTTTTTTCAGTAACCGTGTAGTACCGTTACTAATAAAGCGTTGCTGCTTCAGCTGATGCCAATGCAGCTCTGTGGCTGTTGCCAGCGCATTGTCTTTGTGGCACACCACGCCAATCTCATCTTGCCAAATGGGTGTAAACATCACGTTGTCGTGTTCGTGCTCGGCGCTAAGACTGGCAATACCTAAATCAACTTGTTGTTTTTCTACTTTTTTTAATACCGTATCTGAGTTGTCGTCGTAAATACTAATATGTAGATCAGGTAAGTCGGCAACAAACTTCGCCAGTAAGTTGGGCAGTATTCTACATCCCACCGATGGCACCGACGCCAGCCGTAAATGACCTGTTTTATGTTGTCGCATTAGTACCATGTCTTGCGAAATACTATCGTGGTGGGCGAGTAATTCTTTTGCTTTGGGTAAAAAGCTTCTGCCAAACGGGGTAAGCTCAGTGAGGGTACTTTTGGTACTGCGTTTTTCAAAAACGTCGGCTCCTAATTTATTTTCAAGGTCTCTTATGGATAAAGAGATGGCCGGTTGTGTCCGACATGCTTTTTGCGCAGCGTAATGAAAGCCTTTTAATTCAGCCACCCAGACGAAATGTCGCAGCTGGGTAATTTTAAATTCAGGTAGCACGATAAGTTTTCCTTATCAAAGTATATTAATTATTAATTTTAGTTATTAGAGCATGGTTCTTATACTGAATCCAATTATTTAATGGAGGTATTTATGTCATCAAATTCAGTGTTTCAAAATTACATCGCAGGCCAATGGGTAGACGGTACAAGTGCAATCGAAAATATTAGCCCAGCCGATTTAAGCGATACCATAGGACATTACGCCCAAGCAGATAAAGCACAAACCGAAGCGGCGATTGACGCTGCTGTGGCGGGGCAACTTGAATGGCAAAAAAGTGGCCTTGAAGAGCGTTACCGCGTGTTAATGGCGATTGGTGATGAACTGATTGCCCGTAAAGACGAGTTAGGCAAGTTACTGGCCCGTGAAGAAGGGAAAACATTGGCAGAAGGCGTGGGTGAAACGTACCGCTCAGGGCAGTTTTTTCATTATTACGCAGCAGAAGTCTTACGCCAAATGGGCGAAACGGCTGATTCTGTGCGCCCTGGGGTTGAAATTGAAACCCGCAGAGAGCCAGTGGGTGTGGTGGGCATTATCACGCCGTGGAACTTTCCAACGGCGACCGGCGCATGGAAAATTGCCCCAGCATTGGCATTTGGTAACGCCATTGTTTTTAAACCTGCTAATCAAGTACCGGCCAGTGCCTGGGCATTAACTGAGATTATTTCTCGTCAAGGGTTACCAGCGGGCACCTTTAACCTTGTAATGGGGCCGGGTGCTGAAGTCGGTGACCTACTGATTAACTCTAAAAAAATTAACGCTCTGACCTTTACCGGCTCACTGGAAACTGGGCGTAAAGTGGCGGTAGCAACGGCGGCGAATTTAGTGAAATGTCAGCTTGAAATGGGCAGTAAAAATGCCTTAATCGTGCTTGACGATGCCGACTTAGATAACGCTGTTGAATGTGCCGTGGGCGGGGCTTTTTTTGGTACCGGGCAAAAATGCACGGCGTCTTCACGCTTAATTGTGACCGAAGGAATTCATGATCGCTTTGTTGATGCGGTAATAAAACGCATGGAGCAGCTGGTGGTGGGTCATCCACTGCGTGAAGGCGTGCATATTGGTGCGGTTGCCGATGGCCGTCAAATGGAGCAAAACTTAAAGTATTTACAAATCGCAAAAGACGAAGGCGCTACGCTTGCCATTGGTGGCGAGGTGATCACCGAAGAAACCGAAGGTTATTACCTAAAACCTGCGCTATTTATTAATACCACCAATGATATGACCATCAACCGCGAAGAAGCATTTGCGCCGATTGCCTGTGTGATCAAAGTAAAAGATTACGAACAAGCATTAGCCACACTCAACGACACTAACTATGGCTTAACGGGCGGTATTTGTACTCAATCACTTAAATACGCTAACGACTTTAAACGTCGTGCTCAAACCGGGTGTGTAATGGTTAACTTACCCACCGCAGGCACCGACTATCATGTTCCGTTTGGTGGCCGTAAGGAGTCAAGCTTTGGTGCGCGCGAGCAAGGCACGTACGCGAAAGAGTTTTACACCATAGTTAAAACGACTTACATCCGTTCATAATTTAAGGAGTCATTATGCATAACAAACTTATTGTCATCGATGGTCTGCAGTACTCCAACTGGAATAGGACTATTTTTGAACAGCTTAAAAGTGGTGGCGTAACTATGGTGCATGTAACCATCGTTTACCATGAACAAATCCGTGAAACATTATTACGTATCGCCCAATGGAACCGCCTGTTTGAAATGCATAATGACCTCATTATGCCGGTGAAGAGTGCCGACGATATTCACCTTGCTAAACAGTTAGGCAAGGTGGGGATTATGTTTGGGGCGCAAAATTGTTCAACCATTGAAGATGATATTGGCATGGTGGAGATCATGCGTGAATTAAATTTAATGATCATGCAATTAACTTATAACAACCAAAGCTTATTAGCGTGCGGTTGCTATGAAGCCGTTGATAGTGGGGTTACTCGCTTTGGCCGCCAAGTGATTCAAGAAATGAACCGTGTGGGCATGATTGTTGATATGAGCCACAGTGCTGAGCGCAGTACCTTAGAGGCCATTGAGATTTCACAGCGACCAATTGTAATTTCCCATGCCAACCCTAGCAGCTTTCATGCGGCGAAACGTAACAAGTCAGACACTGTGCTTAAAGCGCTTGGTGAGTCGGGTGGCTTATTAGGTTTTAGCTTATACCCGTTTCATTTGAAAAACGGCCCTGACTGCAGCTTAAGCGACTTTTGCGACATGGTGGCACGTACGGCTGATTTAATGGGCGTAGATCACATTGGTATTGGTACCGATTTATGCCAAGACCAGCCCACCTCCATTTTAGAATGGATGCGTAATGGTCGTTGGTCTAAAGAAATGGATTATGGCGAAGGCTCTAAGTCTGATGCTGATTGGCCGAGGCCGCTATCTTGGTTTAAAGATAGCAGCGATTTTCCCAATATTACGCAGGGGCTTCAGGCGCGGGGGTTTCACGATGACGAAGTGGCAAAAATTATGGGCTTGAATTGGCTGAACTTACTCGACCAAGGATTAAAGCCACAAGACGTATAACCAATTTGGTATAAGGAGCGATATCAAAAACAAGACCCTAATAAATTATCACTAAAAGAGATCCATCAGGAGACGAGAAATGAATACCACCAGCACAACAATAAAACAGGATACGGGTGTACTGCCCGGTAATAAAATTCTGCCTGGGGTAGATATAGCGGTACTATTGATCAGTGGCGGGGTGTTGGTGTTGTTTGCCGCGCTGGCACTTTACGACATCGATTTAATGTCGAATTGGATCAACAGCGCATTTGCATTTGCCACTAAAACCTTTGGCGCCTTTTGGCAAATACTGTTGTTGTCGACCTTTGTTATTGGTTTGATATTAGCGCTAGGGCGTACCGGACGCGTGGTTTTGGGTGGCTTAACAGTGCCTGAAATTTCTACTTTTAAATGGATCTCTATCATAATGTGCACCTTGCTCGCTGGTGGAGGCGTATTTTGGGCAGCGGCTGAGCCGATGGCGCACTTTATTTCACCATCGCCGTATTTTGGCGGTGCAACCGGTACTAAAGACGCCGCTTATAATGCCTTAGCGCAAAGCTTTATGCATTGGGGGTTTTTAGCTTGGGCTATTTTAGGCAGCCTAACCGGCATCGTGTATATGCATTTGCATTATGAAAAAGGCTTGCCGCTCAAACCCCGTACATTACTTTACCCAGTGTTTGGCGATCGAGTCATGACCGGCGCGTTCGGTGCCATTGTTGACTCGTGTTGTGTACTGGCCGTGGTTGCCGGCACAGTCGGGCCAATTGGCTTTTTAGGCCTGCAAGTCAGTTTTGGTCTGGAAAAATTATTTGCAATCCCTGACACCTATGTAACGCAAGTAGTTATTTTATTTAGCTTAATTGCACTGTATACCGTTTCTGCGGTCAGTGGTGTGACTAAAGGTATTCAATTATTGAGTCGCTTTAATGTGATATTAGCGGTGCTCTTAATGCTGTTTATTCTAGTTATGGGGCCGACCGCGTTTATTTTTGATAGCTACATCCACTCGTTCGGTTTGTATATTAATAATTTTGTGCCAATGGCGACATTTCGCGGCGACAGTGCATGGTTAGACTGGTGGACTGTGTTCTTTTGGGGCTGGTTTTTAGGTTATGGCCCACTGATGGCGATGTTTGTGGCGCGCATTTCTCGTGGTCGCACTATTCGTGAAATGATCATCCTGATCTCAGTGATTGCCCCAGTTATAACCTGTTTTTGGTTTACCATAGTAGGTGGCTCAGGCATATTTTTTGAGTTAGCAAACCCAGGCGTTATTTCAGCACCGTTTACGGGCTTTAATTTACCCGCTGCCTTGTTAGCGATTACCGAGCAATTACCGATGGGCTTTGTAATTTCGGTACTGTTTTTAATTTTAACCACTATTTTTGTTGCGACCACCGGTGACTCGATGACCTATTCAGTGTCTATGGTGATGACCGGAACCGATCACCCACACACCTCTATTCGCGTATTTTGGGGCATTATGATGGGGGTGATGGCTGCTATTTTAATTTCCATTGGCTCTGGGGGGATTTCAGCACTACAGTCATTTATTGTGGTGACCGCTGTGCCAGTCTCTTTGGTGCTGCTGCCATCGCTGTGGACAGCCCCGCAAATAGCTAAAAAAATGGCCGATGAGCAAGGCCTGTAACCGTTAATGCCTAGCAGCGCGCGAAACTGCGCTGCTAGCTAGTTATTAGATACCCAGATCGTCAGTTCCAAACAGTGGCTGTTATAGGCTACACAACCAACCATGAGTAATATTACTTAAAATTAAAATGAAAACACCTGTAAAAACTGATTTATTCGCCTCTAAAGCGCCATTAGAGTGGGCAATTATTGCCAATGGCACGTTATCAACTGCGCAAATTCCCATCGATGCACAGGGTAATGTGGTCGATGGAGGCATTGCAGCGCAAGCGCGTCAAACCATGGAAAACTTTAAGCACACCATTGAAGCGGCAGAGCTGACGATGGATGATGTTACCCAAGTACTTATTTATGTAACAGATCGCTCGCAACTAGCTGTTTTTAATAAGGTGTATGCAGAGTACTTTAGCGCGCCTTATCCAAACCGAGCTGCTATGATAGTAGCAGGCTTAGCACGTGAAGAAATGCTGTGTGAAATAGTTGCCTATGCCGCTGTGCCTTAATTGTTTGCAATCAGGCATATATATTAAGCCAGCATTGCGCTGGCTTTTTACGTTTCACCCCATAAATAGCGTCACTCAATAAGGACAAGCCATGCGAGCAACGTATATTTCATTACTGGCGTTATTTTTTAGCTGTTTTATTTTGTTATTAGGTAATGGTTTACTCAACGTATTACTTCCGGTGCGGATGGGGCTCGACGGTGTCAGTATTGACACCATTGGTATGGTGTTGTCGTTATATTTTGTGGGGTTATTAATTGGTGCGCTGTACAGTATTTACTTGATCCGCCGCGTTGGCCACATTCGTATGTTTGCTGGCTGTGTAGCACTGGGCGCCATTAGTGTACTGCTGTACAGTATTTACCCCAGCATTGTTTTACTGGCAATTATGCGCATTATAATTGGCTTTTGTAATGCGTGCGCGTTTACCGCAATGGAAAGTTGGTTAAGTGACAGCTCCACTAAAAAAAACCGCGGTAAAATGCTCGCGGTCTATAACTCTGTGGTGTTATGTGGCTTATTTGGCGGGCAATTCTTTATGGGATTGGCGCAGCCCCAGCAAGCGACTTTATTTGTACTGGTAGGAATACTATTGTGTGCCTCGGTTATTCCGTTGGTATTTAGCCGCCATACAGGGCCGGCGATAAAAGATGTGGCGGCTATGTCGCTATTTGCCTTATACCGTATTTCTCCCTTAGGCGTGGTGACCTGTTTTATTTCGGGACTCATTTATTCTGCCATATTTAATTTACTGCCGGTATTTGCCTTGCAATACAATATAGTGGAGTTTCAACTGTCGCTGTATATGGGGGCCGCTATTTTTGGCGCATTTTTACTGCAGTTTCCGGTAGGGTATTTTTCAGATCGCTACGATAGACGCTCTGTGTTGCTTATTTTACTGTGTATTTCGGTACTGGCCGATATTGCGGTAGTGCAGTTTGTATCACTAAACATGATCCCCGCATTGTTTATAGTTACCGCCCTGACCAGCGGTATTATTGCCTGTACTTACCCGCTGAGTATCTCTGAGGCATTTGACAGATTGAAAAAAACTGAAATGGCAGCTGCCATGGGCAGTATGATTTTAGCGTTTGCTTTAGGGGGCATTATTGGGCCTTATAGCACCTCATTAATGATGAGCCAGTTTGGCGTCAATGCAATGTTTTACTTTATGGCCTTAGTGCAGTTTTTACTGGCGCTGTTTGTCATCTATCGCATGACTAAACGTCAGTCACTACCAAACGATGAGCAAGAAGTGTTTGTGATGCACAGCCCGGCAATTTCGCCCGCGATTGAATTCGATCCGCGTACTGAGCTTGAGCCCGACAATAAGCAATAGTAAAAGCGGTTAAACGGTGTCGTTAGCCACTTGCAGTAGGATCAATAAGCAGGCGGTTAACGACAGCAATGCGGTGGCGGGTTTGAGGTGATGGGCTTTAAAGTATTGCTCTAACCAACCCGTTAATACAAACCCCAGCAACACCGCAGGCATTAATGGCAAGGCTAACTGTAATTGATAATAGCTAAAGTTGCCCGTTATAATTAATAGTATTAACGACACTATTGTAGAGCACAAAAAGAATAAGCTTAATTCAGCTCTTACCGTACACAGCTTACTATTTTGATACACCATGGCAATCGGCGGCCCGCCTATTGATGTCGCCGTGCCAGCCAACCCCGAAAAAAAACCACCAATAAATAAGTTTCGAGCAGAATAACGAATTTGCCAACGGCTATAGGTTAACAGTACGGATACAATAATTAATAGTGAAAATAGCAAGGTAAAAAATACTGGCGGTAACAGCAACAATAACAGTACCGCTAATAATGAGCCAATAAAGCGCCCGCTTAAGGCAACACGAATACTGCCCAGTGCTATATTGCGGTGGTTTTGCAGTGCAGTTAACAAAGAGAGCAGTAGCCCTAGCAATAAAATGGGGGCAGGGATAAACGCCGGCTCTATGAGCACTAATATGGGCGCGGCAATGATGCCTAGGCCAAACCCTAGTAACTTTTGTAACGCAGCCGCTAAAGTAACCGTGAATAAAGCCAGTATTAATAGAATCGGATCGCTCAACATAATAACGCAGAAAATAGGCATAAGTAGATGAATTATCTTTACTTTTTAGCCTCTGGTCGAATTAGTAATTTTTATCATTAGATAATAATAATTACTGCCGCGCTGTGTTATTAAAGTAGGGCAAAATATGACCGTTAAAATTTTTAATTAACAATAAATTCAAGTGGTTATAATATTTATTAGCGGAGGTTATGGCGGCATTAAAAATTACTTATTAGACGATTAAGTTAACTGATTTCACACCCCAAGCAACTCTTCCTATTATCACCGTGCATAAAATAACAAATATTTAACAATAAGCGCAGAGTATCGTGACTACTCAATAAAAACGCGCTGCATGCTTTTAATCACTTCAGACTTTGGGGAATTTACATTATGAAATTAATTACGCGGCTTGCTGTTATTGCCACATTAGCAGCACCACAAATAGCGCAGGCAAACAGTGAGTTATTTAATTGGTATGGCAGTATACGGGTACAATTACAAGACACCAATAAAGGTAAAGTTGAATACAAAGATAATTACTCTCGCTTAGGCGCTTACGGCAGTAGCGAGATTATGCAGGGTGTAAAAGCCACCTATAACGTTGAATTTAGGTTGTTTACTGATGATGGCTCTTTTGCCGGCAGCGATGATAGAGCGCGCCTTGCTAACGTAGGATTAGAAACCGAGTACGGCTCTATATTAATAGGTAAACAATACTCACCGCATTGGAATTTTACCGATAATGCCATTGATATTTTTGCGGATATAGATGAGTCGGCTGGCTGTACTAATGAGCCAACGGGGGTGATTTGTCATACTCACCGTTACGGTTTATGGGCGGTGGATGAGGCGGGTAATGGGCATTATATCGAGTATTTACGTCCCGATCGTGCTGTGACTTTTATGACACCCGATATCAATGGTTTTCAAGCGGCCCTGATGCTGGTCACTAACAATGGCGATGTAAAGGCGAATGCCGCCGGTGATGAGCAAGAAAGCCTAGTCGGCTATAACTTAGCCGCCAAATATACCCTAGGTGCTATTACTGTATCGGCTTCACGTTACGATTTAACCGCCATGGTTGGCGAGAATAAAGTGGATGCAGTGCAAGTGGCATATAACCATGAGCAATTAAGTTTGGCTGCGCGCTTTCAAAGCTCCAGCGACATGCGCTTTTACCAAGGGCTAAACCCCAACGGTGAAATAGTCAAAGAAAAAGTATGGGAAATCTATGCAGGCTACAAAATTGGCAACATGCAATTTCAAGCCACCTATGCCGATGTCGCGATGGATTCGCTGAGTGGTTTAACCGTAGACACAAATCAAGTGATACTCGATGCCATTTATAACCACAAAGCGGGAAGCTTTTACCTTGAATATAGCCTTTGGGGCGATGAGGCTGAACAGGTTTTTGCCGCCACCGACAAATTGTTAATTGGCTACCGATTCGACTTTTAAGCAGGCAGAAAAAAGGGCGCCAATGATTGGCGCCCGGTCAGCGATTACTTAGCTTTTCGTTTTCTAGGTTTTACAACTTCGGTAGTATTCGCTTCTTTTTTTAGTTTTCGTTTTTCTTTTAACGACAACACTGGTTTTTTCATTGCTTTTTTAGACATATCATCACCTTTAAATAAATAACAAATTAATGACTGCTGTTTTTAGTGATACCAAAAACGGTTTAAACAATATCAATCGGCTATTCACCTCCTAGGGTTGTTAACTATATACCTGAATTAACGGTAAATTATTAGCGTTAAAGTACAATATGGCGCACTTCCTTCTATCACTAAGCCAAGTGATCCATGCTTGACTTGAGCGTAAGTAGCCTGTTTTTTGCACTTTTTAGCGTGGTTAATGAGCGTGTAGGTCATTAACTGTGCCACTAAATATATTTACCGTTAGCGTTGTGCTAATACCAGCAGTGCCTAACCCATGAGCACTGATTAGTGCTTACGCCTTTCTTTTCTTTCTTGGTTTTGCAACTTCGGTGGTATTAGCTGCTTTTTTTAACTTACGTTTTTCTTTTAACGACAACACTGGTTTTTTCATTTCATTCTTAGACATATCATCACCTATTAATAAATAACAAATTAATTACTTCTAATTTAAAGTTTAAGAAACAATATCAATCAGCTATTCACCTCCTTTAATAAGATTAAATAATGACAACTCTTCGTTTCTTCAATTCATTGGGTAAACGACAGCCGATTATTGTTACGCTGTTAAATAACCAGGCTTGAAAGAGCGGGTTGTAAAATATAGCCATCATTAACCGCACGCTAATAACTCGACAAAAGCGCAGTGTAAACGGCCTCAATTAAAAATTAATTTAAAAATGTAGTAATAAGCTGGTGAAACAGCTGGGCGCAGAGTAGCGCCCGCTTAAGCGGGGAATTTTAGGGCGAAGCTCCCTAAACAAATAATGTAATTAAATAAAAAAATATGTGTTTTCATGGCTTCAATATAGCAGCTTAATTAATAACTTCAAGCCTACTCAAGCGCTTTAATGAAAGATTTAAATCAGCGCTGAAATAACCACAGATTTACCTTTGCAATTAGCGCAATTTAACGAGCTTAATATTTAACTTACTGTTTAGTAGGGTTTTATTTTTGGTGTTGTTTACTGTGTGATTATACTCTAAAAGGCAGGCTGTTAATTATTACTGCATCATCTAGAACGCCAATCAGTATAAATTGTAGTACTCACGTACAGCGCGTATTTAATTGTTAGCCATCACCTTGGACTATTTTGAACGGCTAACAATATTGGTTAATTTTTAACATTAAAAATTACTCGTTACGAGTAAAAATACTTGTTGGACTTGAATCGCTATTTTCCTTTTAATGCGCGCAATTAGCCAATGCGGCATTCCTAAATAAAAGAGAAAGATAAATGAAAGAAACAACATCACTAGAACAAGCTCGCACGAGCTACAATGTTCGTCATTGGAGCCAAGGTTTTTTTGGTATTAATGAAAATGGTGATGTCTATGTTGCCCCTAAAGCTGATGCGCCAGAGCAAACTATTGCCCTGACCGAGATTGCCAAGCAACTTGAAGATAAAGGCTTGAGCTTACCGGCGCTGGTGCGTTTTCCGCAGATATTACATCATCGCGTGCACAGCTTATGTGCGGCATTTAATACCGCGATTGCAGATTACGGCTACCCAAAAGATTACTTGTTAGTTTACCCTATTAAAGTAAACCAACAACGTGAAGTGGTTGAAGAAATTGTTGCCAGCCAAGCGCAAGTAGAAAAAAAGCAATTGGGTTTAGAAGCGGGCAGCAAGCCAGAGTTATTAACCGTACTAGCGCTGGCCGAAAAAACCAGTGCCGTGATTGTATGTAACGGTTACAAAGATAAAGAATACGTGCGTTTAGCATTAATAGGCGAAAAGTTAGGCCACAAAGTATACATAGTGCTGGAAAAATTGTCTGAGCTTGACATGGTGCTAAGCCAAGCAAAAGCGCTTAATGTAAAACCACGCATTGGTATTCGCGTGCGTTTAGCGTCGCAAGGTAAAGGTAAGTGGCAAGCAAGTGGTGGTGAAAAGTCTAAGTTTGGTTTATCGGCATCGCAAGTGTTACATGTTGTAAACCGCTTAAAGCAAACCGATCAACTTGACTTAGTGCAGCTGGTACATTTTCACTTAGGCTCGCAAATGGCGAATATTCGTGATGTGCGTTTAGGTGTAAGCGAAGCAGCCCGCTTTTATTGTGAATTACGTAAATTAGGTGCAGCAATCGAGTGCCTTGATGTGGGTGGTGGCTTAGCGATTGATTATGACGGTACCCGCAGCCAGTCGCACAACTCGATGAATTATAGCTTAGCTGAATATGCAAACAATATTGTCTACACCATAGGTGATATTTGTAAGCAGTACGAGCAGCCGTTTCCAACTATCATTTCGGAGTCGGGGCGAGCGTTAACTGCGCACCACGCAGTGCTTATTTCTAACGTTATTGGTACTGAAAGTTATGCACCTGAAGATATAACCGCACCGGCTGACAATGCGCCCCAATTATTAAAAAATATGTGGATGTCGTGGCAGCAATTGCACGTACTTACGGATGATCGTGCGTTAATTGAAATTTATCACGATAGCCAGGGCGATTTAGCCGAAGCCCATAGCCAATTCGCCATGGGGCTATTAAACCTTGAGCAACGTGCCTGGGCCGAGCAAACAAATTTACGCGTGTGTTA
>NZ_JBFJHD010000030.1:0-26157 GCF_041613455.1 Pseudoalteromonas sp.
CAATCTTTACTGTTTGTTTGCATTATTATTCCTCTTATAAACAAGTATTGTATACATTATACAAATTGATTGTATCAGTTAAAATACTTTCGGCAAGGCTGAGATAAAAATAAACGGCTATCTATTTTAAAATTTATCTGCAGTTGCCGATAACCCTCGGGATCAGAGCACACTATTGTGCACTATGGGACAGGCATAAGTGCGCGTAGGGGCAGCTATTTAGTAAGGCAAGCTGGCACAAGGGCAAGCGTGTGTGCCTGAAAGCGACATTGGCAGCCAGTTTATTGGCGGTGTTGAACCACTTAGCGAAGTGGCGGGCAGAGCGGCCTGTTACCCAGCATCCGCGGCTGGTCAGGGTAAGCGGTAGTAGCAGTATCACCGTTGACAGCGACCCTTATGCCCTTAGGTTTCAAGTAATTTAATCAGGAGCAGTGTATGACATTTACAGCACAAAGCTTTATTGCTGGGCAGTATTAACCCGCAAATTGTGATGCCGCAACAAGCGCTTAAACACAGTGCCGCCATTGCTAGCGCCTTGTGTCAAGCCATGTTGCAGGGCCGTGGACAGTTTTGTAGCAGCCCAGAGCTGTGGTTAATAGCAACAGGCTGTGATAATTTAGTAACCTAGGAAGTGCGTTGTATTGAGCAACCAACTCGACGGCCAATTTGCTGCGAGCATTGATGCTACCGATGCCAATATGGCGAACGCCGCAGCGCTAAAAGAAGCACGGCAATATAAAGTGGGGCGGTGAATTGAAAATTAATTAGCGGCAGCTTGAAGTGTGTGCGTCAATGCACCATAACGAACCACTTCCAAGTTCACCCTATGTGCGCAGTAGCTTTGTAGGAGCACATGCAATGTTACGATTTTTGCGACCAATCTGCTATCGGTGTTCGTGTTATTGAGCAGGGGCAAGCAGTGAGCTTGTCCCTAAATTATATATACACTAAAGGCTTAGCGAGATTGCAACTTGGCATAGCAGGATATTTGAGTATAATGTATGCTAAATGCAATCTTTAAGGATCACCATGGCTATTGAGCATAAAACCCGTACCCAACTTGTTGCAGAAGCAATTAGGGAAAAGATCCTCACCGGTGAAATTAAAGGCGGTGAACCATTACGCCAAGCGGCGCTTGCCAGTGAATTAAATGTCAGCCGCATTCCGGTTCGCGAAGCGTTGTTACAACTTGAAGCCGAAGGTTTAGTGCACTTTGAAGCACATAAAGGGGCGACAGCCACACAACTTTCAGCAGCACAAATAGACGAAATTTTTGATTTACGCGCCTTGCTTGAAGCAGAGCTATTAAGCCATTCAATTGCGCATTTAAGCGAACAAGATTTAGCTGAAGCCGAGCACATTTTATCGCAATTAGAAACCGCAATGAACGCAGGTGATACGCACAGTGCCACCGGCGATTTAAATAGCCGCTTTCATGCCAAGCTATACAGTCGTGCCGAGCGTCCGCAAACCCGTGAACTGGTAGATATGTATTGCAAAAATTCAGAGCGTTATGTGCGCATGCATATTTTACTCGCCGGGGGCTTAACCACAGCACCGGAAGAGCATCGCACCTTGCTTGAACTGTGTCGTACCAAGAAAACCCGTAAAGCCTGTGACTTTTTAAAAAAGCACATCGTGGAAGCGAAAAACGACATTAAAAAGTTGCTGATCAAAATCGAACACGAGCAGCGTTAATCTCTGCACTGATATGGCATGCTTGCCGTGCCATATCAGTGTGTTAAGCATTTCCTTAGACGACCCATTTTATTCCCCTCTATAACCTGCTATGCATTATTTCTTCGATTAACGTATTGTTAATTAACATGACCAGCGCATAAAATTAATTATATTTAATATTGTATACAATATGTAAAAGGTGTATATTTTTCGTATCAAACATTTGAGCGCGCCGTCATCGTTGCAATCATTAAAGCGCGTTAGGCTGACACGGTGCATATTCGTTACCGTGAGAGGCAAGTATTAATTTTACTTTCTCCCCGTTAGGTTACTTTGGTAAATCACCATACAGTAACAGCCTAAATGTTGAGCAGTTCGCTGCTCAACATTTATATTGCACAAACGCTGATCGGGGTATGTTAAATACCATAAAAGGAGCGAGTGATGATGCACAATTTATTTTCCCACTGGCAGCAAGCCAATAATAACTGGCTGCAAATAGACACTCTAGATATGCACACAGGAGGAGAGCCGCTGCGAATAATTGTGGATGGTTTTGCGCAATTAGCGGGGCATACTATGCTTGAAAAACGTGCCGATTGTTTAGCGCGGTTTGATCATTTAAGACAAGCATTAATGTTTGAACCACGTGGGCATGCCGATATGTATGGTGCCTTGATCACTGAGCCGGAGCGCGCAGAGAGCCATTTTGGCGTGTTGTTTTTACACAATGAAGGCTATAGCACTATGTGTGGTCACGCCATTATTGCCTTGGCCACTGCAGCTAAAGAGTGTGCCGTCACGAAGTTTAATGAAGGTATAAATGAGCTGCGCATTGACACCCCAGCAGGGTTGATTAAGGCCTACCTCACATTAAAAAATAATCAGTTAACGCAGGTTTGCTTTGATAATGTTGCCAGCTTTGTTGACCGGCTTGCGCTGCAGATCACAGTGCCTAAGTATGGCCATATAAGCTGTGATATTGCCTTTGGTGGCGCGTATTACGCATTTGTTGATGCCGATAGCATCGACTTACAGCTAACCCCGAATAACCACGACAAAATTATTACCTTAGGTAAAGCTATTAAAGCGCAAGTAGCCCGCCAATATCAACCGACGCACCCAGTCGATGACGCATTAGGGTTTTTATATGGCGTTATTTTTTACTCTAATACGCAATTAAGTAACCATGACGCATTTAGCCGTCATGTTTGTATTTTTGCAGCAGGTGAATTAGATCGCAGCCCAACCGGCACTGGTGTAAGTGCCCGTGCAGCGCTTGCGTTTGCTAAAGGTGAGCTGAAAATTGGCCAACAAGTTAACATTGAGAGTATTTTAGGTTCTGTATTTAGTGTTGAGCTACAGCAGCAATACCCGTTTTCAGGCTACACGGCAACGGTGCCGCGAGTCAGTGGGACTGCTTATGTTACCGGCACCCATCGTTTCATAATTGATCCCGCGGATCCGCTACAACAAGGATTTATATTTAGATGAGTAACCACTTTAGTGACCGTCAGCAAGCAATTAAGGCCGCCATGGCAGCAGCAGAGCTTGATGCATTGTTAGTATTAGGCCATGAAAATATTCGTTATTTAACGGGGTTTAGTGGTAATGCGGCCTATGCCTTGATCACTCCACAATTGCAATTATTGATCACCGATTATCGCTACTTTGAGCGCGCCCAAGCCGAGTGTCATGGCTTTGAAGTGATCAGCCGTGACCGCGATAATGAAAGCTTAGGGCAGTGTATTAATCGCTTTTTAGCCGCAAATTCGCAGCTCGGTTTTGATGCCGCGTTTATTAATGTTTCGCTGTGGCACCAGGTAGCGAGTGACTTATCGATGCATAGGTTACAAGCGATTACCGGGCTGGTTGAGCAGCAGCGTATGGTAAAAAATAGCTGGGAGCTTGCACAAATAAAAGCTGCCGCAGCCATCGCCGATAAGGCATTAGCACAAACCCTGCCGTACTTTAAAGCAGGAGTGAGCGAACGGGAGTTAGCGTTAGAGCTAGAATACCGCATGCAAAAGTTGGGCTCTGAGGGCATGTCGTTTGCCACTATTTTAATGTTTGGCGAGCGTACCTCACTCCCTCACGGCAGTCCAAGTGATAGGCAGCTGAAACAGGGGGATTTTATTACCCTAGACTTTGGTGCGGTAATTAATGGCTACCGCTCTGATATGACCCGTAGTTATGTACTGGGAGAGGCATCAACAAAACAAGCTGATATTTATCATGCTGTTGCTGCGGCGCAACAAGCGGCTCTCGATTTATTAACACCAGGCGTGGCGTGTATTGAGCTGCAAAATGCGTCACAGCAAGTGCTCGATAGTTCAGGGTACGGACAATGGGCGGGGCCTGGGCTGGGTCACGGTTTAGGGTTGTTTTTACATGAACAGCCGTTTATTAATCAATATTGTACTCATCAATTAACGGTCGGTAATGTGATCACCATAGAGCCGGGAATTTATATTCCAGAGTTTGGTGGTGTGCGCCTCGAAGACGATATTGTTATTACCCCACAGGGCTATGAAATTTTGACCCACGCCCCTAAACCTTTTCAATTGGAGCGTTAATTATGCACATTATAGATGCAACCCAGGTTGATAATGTCTTGAGTTTTGAGTCTTTACTAACGGCGATGCAGCAAGGTTTTGCGCAACATTTTGGCATGCCAAAGCGCAATGTTTATCAGCTTAATAGTGAGGTCAATAATCATGATGCTTTTGCGGTGCTACCAGCATGGAATCAAGATGTAATTGGCGTTAAAGCGTTTAGTTATTTTCCCGAGAATAGCCAAGCAGGGTATCAGTCATTGTATTCTAAAATTATGCTGTTTTCGCGAGCGCATGGCGAGCCATTGGCCTTAGTTGATGGCACGCGGATTACGTTGTGGCGTACCGCGGCGGTATCGGCGTTAGCGAGTCGCTATTTATCGCGTGAAAACAGTGAGCATTTAGTGTTTTTTGGCAGCGGCAATTTAGCCGAATACATGGTGCGAGCCCATCTTGCGGTGCGTAATTTCAAACGCATAACGCTGATTGCGCGTAATCAACATAAAGTGGCTGCATTGCAAACCACATTGCAAAAACACTTTCCACAGGTACAAATCAGCATTGGCGAAAGTACTGAGGCCGTGATCAGCCGTGCCGATGTGATAAGTTGTGCCACCGGCAGCCCCACTCCCTTGTTCGATGGCCGGTGGCTAACGCCTGGCACCCATGTCGATTTAATTGGCAATCATCACAGCGCGCAGCGTGAATGTGATAGCAGTACAATTACCCGCAGTCGGGTCTTTGTTGATAGTAAAACCAATGTATTAAATGAAGCGGGTGAGCTATTATTACCGATACAAGAAGGTGTATTTAGTGAACACCAGGTGTGTGCAGAATTGGCCGATTTAGCTAAACAAAATAAACCTGCTCGTCTTAATGAACAGGAAATAACAGTATTTAAATCAGTCGGTACTGCGCTTAGCGATTTAATCGCCGCGTATTTAGTTTACCAAACAATAAAATAAAAAAACAAAGGTGGGTGTATGGTGCTGTTATGGTTGGGAGTGTTATTTATCGTCATTGGTTTGTTACCGATGGTACGGTGGTTAAAGTGTAAAGTGAGTAAACGCCACTGGCGAGTGTGTAATGTAGAGCAAATAACGGCAGTGGCCAACAACCAAATTACCGCACCAGAGATGATCCACCAGCCTACCATGCTGGTGAGCTTTCGCTTTGATGGCCAAATACACAGTGTACTGATTGAATACCGCGAAAAAATGTTTGCTCGTTTTAAACAAGGTAAGCAATGCACCTTATTGGTCGACAAAAATAACCCACAACACGTCTATAATAATGTGCTGCTTTGGCATAACTATGGATTAGTATGGCTGTTAGCGGGTATTGGCTTATGTGCTTTTGGCTATTTTAATACACTGTAGTTTAAGCTCGGCGAACACAAACTTACCGCACTAATGGCTCGCATGCGCTCACAATACAGCGCATGCGCAGCCTATCCGCTGTTAACGGCCATTAGCCTGCTAATTGCTAGCCATTACGAAGACCTTGCTGGTGGCCTATTTTACTTACCTTTGAGCATGAGACATTTAGCTTTTGTAGTCACGCTGCATAGGGTTGCTTAGTGCGTTTTTTTGCTATTAAGTTAGTGCTTGTTAACCCAGTGTGTTTAGTAGTTTATATGGTTGTTTTTTATTGTTAATCAATCGTTTTTATTATACTAAAGTCTTATAAAACTGCCATTTTCAGCATTGAATCACCCCCAGTGGTTGGATAGAATCCTGCCTCTCATTATCTCTGAGCTCCCTCATTTGTTGCGTGTCATTGCAGTTTCATTATTAGCGTAATACCCGTGGTGTTGCGTGTTGTAATAGTCGCTGTGCGTTCACAGCAACTGTTTAGTTACTATTGATAGCAATACGGGATGCTCAGCTGAGTGGTAACTGCATTTTATTACCTTTTTTAACACACGTTTAAGTACTTCGGCACTAACCCCACAATGACAATGGTAAACATGAAATATAACACACGAGTTAACTCCCCTTTATTACTACTTTCAATGCTGTGCGCTACCAGTATTAGCGTTCAAGCCGTCGAGCGCCCCACGGGTTTATCGGATGAAGATATTCAATACGTTAAACAGCTAATTAATAACGAAATGCAAGCACAAGCCGATGCTAAAGCGAAACAAGCGTCAACCACAGGGTTCGAATTTAGTGGTTATTTTCGCTCGGGGACACAGGCCATAATAGGTGGTGGCAGTAAAAATAGTGGCTCATGCTACTCACTCAATTACCCTAAAAATGACGGCGTATATTACCGCTTAGGTAACGAATGCAGAGACTATAGTGAGTTTCAACTGGCGAAAACGCAGCAGCTAAATGGGGTTAATTTTAAAGCCGTATTTATGATGGACTTTGCCGGTGATTCACGCGATCCCACGGCAACGGAGCCGTGGTCAAGACGCTCAAGGCAGCTTTATGTTGAAACCGATAACTTGCTTGATAATGGCACGTTGTGGATAGGCCGCAGATATTATTACGATCAGGCGTTAGGTAGCGTGCATATTCTCGATTATAAACATGCGCAAAGCTCGGGTAACGGTGTGGGTGTGACCGATATTCGCGTCAATGACACCGATACACTGCATGTGGCAGCTATTTCTTATGGTGGCGAAGGCGAGCTTACTGGTAATAAAGCCACAGCAGAGACTAATTACCAAAACTTTATGGCCGATGTGCGCTATGAAATGGATGTAGGCGATGCGGGGAAAGTGGTCTTTGCACTGCAAAACTTATTTGTAAATGATGCCATTAATGAAGCGGGACTTAGCGATGGCAGAACGTTTA
The DNA here is from genome assembly GCF_041613455.1 of Pseudoalteromonas sp. GTDB lineage: Bacteria > Pseudomonadota > Gammaproteobacteria > Enterobacterales > Alteromonadaceae > Pseudoalteromonas. Next base: position 7,040 of record NZ_JBFJHD010000030.1, read on the forward strand.
CTGTGCAATGGCAAAAGCAATTGGGTATGGTTGTACAAAAAACAGTGTTTCAATATGGCACTGGCGCTATGGCGCTAAACCCCGGTAGTGCAGGGACCGATGGCGGTAGTTTTGATTATGCAGCCGATAGTAGCGCCAGCGGCTTTCGTGTTTTTAACAATGGCCTAATCGACATTAGCAAAAAGTTCAAAATTGATTACCTGGTCATGTACGAAAAATCGTCTGATTACCATACGCTTAAAAGTGCAGGGGTGCGTCCACATTACGCAATTTCGCCGCATTGGAGTGTGTTGGGCGAAGTGGGTTACAACGCTTATCAAACGAAAACCAATGGCATTGAAAACGATGAGCAAACACTGATGAAATATGCGCTAGCGCTGCAGGCAACCGCCGACTCTACGCAGTACTGGTCGCGTCCGTCGTTACGCTTTTACTTAAGTAATTTTGACTGGAACCAAGCAGCCGGACAGCAATCAGAGTTAAGTGTTGCGGGTCATCAAGGCGATGAAAGTGCACTGGTGGCAGGCGCGCAAGTTGAGGTGTGGTTCTAATACAGCGTATTAATAACCACGCAAACGTGGTAATAGCAGTCGTTTCGTAGCCCGTCGCTATGGAACGACTGCCACTTCGTAATAACCACGAATACTAATGCCGCTGTTTGGCTATACTTGTTGGGGGCGCGCCAAAGGCGTGTTTAAATAGGCGGCTAAAGTGGCTGGGGCAATTAAAACCCAGCTCATAACATACTTGGCTCACTGCGCGTCCTTGCTGTAATAGGCTATAGGCTTTTTTTAGCCGCAGCTGTTGTTGCCACAGCGCCGGACTGGTGCCAAACGCCAGTTTAAATTGCTGATAAAATTTACTGCGGCTCATGCAAGCAATTTTACACAGTTTTTCTATATCCAACGCCTCACTTAGGTGCTCTTCTATATACAGCAACGCATTTTGTACCGGTGTTGTTAGCTGCAGCTTACGACTATGTTTAAGTAATAAATCGCGACTTTGCTGTTGCAATAAACGGGTAATAAGTTCATTTAACGACAGATCTATTAGGTAGCTGCGTTGCTCGTCTGGTTCACTGAACAACTGCACCATTCGCTGCAATAATTGCTGTGTTTGGCGATTATGTTGGCTATGTACGAGTTCAGGCACATACGCAAATAATGCGTCATTGGCAAAGCGTTGCTCAATATTTAGCGCATCAGCGACTTGATTAATTTTTTCGGTGCTTATTTCAATGGCCAAACAACTGGTTGGCGCGTTTAAAGACGCCTGAGGAAAGTCAATGAGTACCCCTTGTTTAGGTGCTAATACAAACGATTCGTGGGGTAAAAACGCTTTATGGTACTGGCAGCTGGCTACATGCATGACCTTTTTGCCACTGAGCATAGCGCAAAACAGTAACTCGTTAGAGTGCAGCGCCACTTTTTGTGCATTTTGGTAGGTGTCGTAAATACTGAGCTCGCTGTTATCAGCAGCAAAGGTGACTTTATTTTCAATCAGCACATTTAATTGCTGACGATGCTTATTTAACTGCGGTGTATGCATTTTAATCCCTTTCAAACTGGACTCACAGACAACTTTTGTGGACAACCATACATGCTTTTAAGCGTTTGATAGTCTAATGTCAATCAATGCTGATTAATTATAAAACAGCGGTTGGTTAAATATAAAGCAATCAGGCTTATTTAATAGTTCGACTTTTAGCTTATAACAACAAGAGAGTGTAACGATGATTTATGCAAATCCAGGCGAAAAAGATGCCCTAATTACCTTTAAAACGCAGTACGAAAATTACATTGGCGGGCAATGGGTTAAACCGGTAAACGGCCAGTATTTTGAAAATATTAGCCCAGTGAATGGCAAAGTATTTTGTAAAGTAGCGCGCTCTGATAAAGACGATATTGAACTGGCGCTTGATAAAGCCCATGCTGTAAAAGCACAGTGGGGCAGTACGTCGGTTACCGACCGCAGTAATATATTATTAAAAATAGCCGATCGAATTGAGCAAAATGTAGAGTTACTTGCGGTTGCCGAAACCTGGGATAACGGCAAAGCAATTCGAGAAACTTTAGCCGCCGACATTCCGCTTGCGGCGGATCATTTTCGCTATTTTGCAGGTTGCCTACGTTCGCAAGAAGGTGGCATTAGCGAAATAGATGAAACCACGGTAGCGTATCACTTTAATGAGCCGTTAGGTGTGGTTGGGCAAATTATTCCGTGGAACTTTCCACTGTTAATGGCCGCATGGAAACTCGCTCCGGCACTGGCTGCGGGCAACTGTGTAATACTCAAACCGGCAGAGCAAACGCCCGCCTCAATTTTAGTACTGATGGAAGTGATAGGCGACTTACTACCAGCCGGTGTACTCAATGTGGTGAATGGCTTTGGTAAAGAAGCCGGTGAAGCACTGGCGACTAATCCCCGCATTGCGAAAATTGCCTTTACCGGCTCTACCCCGGTCGGCTCGCATATTTTAAAATGTGCCGCGGAAAATATTATTCCTTCAACGGTGGAGCTGGGTGGTAAGTCACCTAACATCTTCTTTAGTGATGTAATGGACAAAGACGATGCGTTTTTATCTAAAGCGATAGAAGGCGCCATACTGGCCTACTTTAACCAAGGTGAAGTGTGTACTTGCCCATCGCGATTGTTTATTCAAGAAGATATTTACGAGCAATTTATTGAACGCATTTTACAGCGTACCGCACAAATAAAACGCGGTAATCCACTTGATACCGACACTATGGTGGGGGCACAAGCGTCTAAAGCGCAGTTCGACAAAATTTTAAGCTACATTGAAATTGGCAAACAAGAAGGCGCCGAAGTCCTCACTGGAGGGAACGTTGAACAGCTCAGCGATGAACTGAATGGCGGCTATTATATTCAACCCACGCTATTAAAAGGCACCAATGATATGCGGGTGTTTCAAGAAGAGATTTTTGGCCCGGTTATTTCTATGTCGACCTTTAAAGACGAAGCCGAAGCGTTAGCACTGGCTAATAGTTCTGAATTTGGTTTAGGTGCCGGTGTATGGAGCCGCAATATGAACCAAGCGTATCGCATGGGGCGTAAAATTGAAGCAGGCCGAGTGTGGACCAACTGTTACCACATGTATCCCGCCCACGCCGCATTTGGTGGTTATAAAAAGTCAGGCATTGGCCGCGAAAACCACAAACTTGCGCTTGGCCATTACCAACAAACTAAAAACTTATTAGTGAGCTACAGCGAAGATCCTCTCGGCTTTTTTTAACTTTACTTCCAACCAAGCTAAGTAATGAAAGCGCTGCATTGTTGTAGCGCTTTTTACATTAAGGGCAAATCTGTTTGATGGTATACATTACACAGGGTTGGTTGTCGCTGTTTGATAAATACCGCAAAACTAGCTTGATTCACTGCTAGGGTTATAGGCAACTGCAAAATTTTACCGTGTTTGCTAGATTATTAAAAAGCTTGGTGGATTTACCTTCAGGTTTAGGTAAAGTGATTGTGCCCAATAAAGTGTACGTAAACAGAGTCCGAGGGAAGGGCGATTACTATAAACCAGACATAGCGTACAACGAACTGGATTGGACCACTGATTTGCTATTAGAAAAAATAAAGCAGTTATAAAAGCGTTCATTAAATAACGATTTTTTAAGGATACATTAGTTATGACAAAATTTGTCGACCATGATGCCTATATTGCAGCAGCGCCGCTAGATTTGCAGCCGCTGTTGCGCCAACTTCACATACAACTTACTCAAGTGCTTCCTGACGCAGAGGAGCTTATTGCATACGATATGCCCGGGTTTGGATTTGGAAAATCGATTATTGTGGGCTATGCCGCGTTTAGTAAACAATGCGGCATTTATGTTAGTAAAGGGGCTATTACAGCCCATGCAGACGCTATTACCGCTGCCGGACTCAAGGCTAGCAAAACGGGTGTAACTTTTTCTGTGCGTAAGCCGATTCCAGATGAGTTGCTGAAAAAACTCGCGACCACCTCACGCGAAGAACTGGGTTTGTAAAACAATAAATATTAGGACAGGCATAGATACGCTGTTTAGACTTTAATTTACGATCATGCTTTTACCTGAATATAAAAGCCGCTCACGGAGAAAATAAATATTAGGACAGGCACAAAAAAGACACAAAAATAACAGTAGAAAAATAATAGGACAGGCATAGATACGCTGTTTAGACTTTAATTTACGATCCTGTTTTTACCAGCATAAAAAAGCCGCTCACGGAGCGGCTTGCACGGTTTACGCTGTATTAAAGCGTTTATGCATACAGCGTTATTAATTGCCCATGGCGTATCTAAAGCCTATTGCATACCTTGGACCGTATTGAGCGGCACTTAAGAATTGGCTTTCGAAACGGCTAAATGAACGCTCGGTTTCATTGGTTAAGTTAACCCCTTCAAAAAATACCGTGGTGCTTGCATTAATTTCGTAATTAACGCTTATATCCCACTGCAGATACTCTTTTGCGTATTGTGGTGGCGCTGAAGCACCTGAATCGGGTAGGCCTTGAGCAATTAAGTACTCATCGCGCCACGCACCGGTTATTTTCACCGATAGCCCATCTTTTTCATAAAAGCCTTGTAAGTTGGCAGAGTCACTTAAGCCTGCCAATACCGCTTGAGAAGCAAGGTAATAGTTATCGTATTCTACATCACCGTCAACTACGGTGGCATTAAAGCCCGCGCCAAAACCTGATTCACCAAATAAATGCTGGATCGCCACTTCTACCCCATTTACTTTACGTGAGCCGACGTTTTCAGGTGAGTTAATGGTCCATTCAATTAATGGATCCGTTGCGGGATCGGGTAAAACGCGGTTGTTTTCACCAATACCGACGCCATTAGCAACAATTTCATTGTAAATAGCAGAATCGGTTGCTTGCTCGCCACGGCCTTCTATTGCGGCAACGGCGTTATTCCAGCGCTGACCTAAATACACATCATGTAAGCCATCATAGCTTGTTTTTACTTGGGTGTTGTCAATCCAGTTGTCTACGTCTTTCCAAAATAACCCCACAGCGGCGTAACTACCTTCGCTGTAATAGTACTCAATACTTAAATCTAAATTGGTCGATTTAAACGGCTCTAAGTTTGGATTACCGCGGCTACCACTGCGTGAATTTAATTTAGGCGATGGCGTTAAGCTTAAGTTGCCTAACATATCCCCCAAAGTAGGTCGGGTGATGGTTTGCCCCCACGATGCCCTAGTTACTAAATCATCGGTAAGGTTTACTTTAATATCGAGCATGGGTAGCAGTAAATCGTATTGGCCTTGATAGTCAACTTCAACCAACTCACCATCACTGGCAAACTGGGTGAGCCATTCTGAGCCACCGGCCCAGTAAACTTGCTGCGCTACTCGGCTTTTTGCTGGGCTAATAATATCGGTTTCTTCATAGCGCAGACCTAAATTTACCAATACTTCGTAGTCTTTAACGTCAAATACCCAGTTGCTAGAAAGGTACACACTTATGGTTTCTTCTTCTACTTTATTAACGGGAAAACCGTCAAAACTACCAATTTGGTATACGTCGCTGCCGATTACATCTTCAGTAAGGTAAGCACTTTGCCTTGCGAAGGCTTCATCAAGATCAAATGTGTAAGCATAACCGGGGGCTACCCCATTAGGACCAAATGAAAACTCATCTAGGAAGCCACTTAAATCAACCCGTTCAAACATGGCGTCTGGGAAAATCTCCGCAAAAGTGCCATTGTTAAAACCAGGGGCATTGGCGTTATTAGAGCCGCCCCAGCCACTGAGGGTTTGTTTGGTATACGCCGCACCAAACTTCACGGTTTCTAGACCAATATCGGTGTAGGTAAATAATTTACCATATAATTGCACTTGCGATACTTCAGACTCGCCGGGGGTGCGCGTAAAAATACTGAAGTTTGAACCAATTTGATTGGGGTTAACTTCTTGCGTGCCATTGTTCCAATTTACATTGAAACCCGGTACATCACCTTCACGGAAAAAGTATTCTTTCGTTTTGATATCAGCCGAGCCTAAAATAATACGCGCGTTCGCGTTAAGCCCCGGATCTTTACCATTATCTGTGGTCGTTTTTGAGGTATGGGCATCAAAATTAAAGCTAAGGTTGTCGGTAGCTAACCATTCAACATTGATACCGGTGGCTTTTGAGTCAACTTCAGACGTTTCTCGAAAAGCGGTAAATGAAGCATCATCGCCTGCTGAGTTGTAATAAATAGCCGTGCCATTTTCATCCAGCTCATAAGCGTTGCCATTACCACCAAATGAACCATTCCAAATACCCCAAGATAACGAGTTATTGCCCGTGGTGGCTTGTGAAATAGTATGATCCAGTGTGAAGGTTAAATTATCGCTTGGCGCAAACTGCAACGTTGCTTGCGCATTAAGGCGCTCGCGCTGAATATCGTCTTTTGCAAAGCTGATTTCTTGAGGAAAAAATGCGGCCGACACAAATTCACCATTGTCTCCGGCATTGGGATCAAAAAATTGCTGTGCAGGGTTGCCATCGGCGTCCATTGGGCGATTATCGATAATATTTTCCGCATCAACCGATAAATTTGGGTTGACTAACCATGAGCGCACATTGGCAGCTTGGCGTTGAAAGTCACGACGATGGTAGGAAAAGTTTGCCGAGAAACCAAATCTATCATCATCAAAGGTATTGCTATAAATACCAGCAATTTCAGGGGTTATCGTATCACCTTCAGCTACTGAGGTATCGTGAATGCCTTTCGCCATAAAAGAAAACCGCTCACCGGGCTTTTGCAGTGGTTTGGTAGTGACGATGTTAACTGTTGCACCTAACCCACCGGTGGGGGTGTCGGCACGCGCGGTTTTCATCACCTCAAGCGAACTGACCCCTTCAGAGGAAAGGTTTTCAAAGTTAAATGAACGCGTAAAGCCGGTGCCCGCCATTTGACGGCCGTTAAGCGTTACTAGGTTAAAAGACGGGCCAAAGCCACGTACAGTAATTTGGCTACCTTCACCGTTAGCACGGCTGACTGATACACCGGTAATGCGCTGCAGTGATTCAGCGAGGTTAGTGTCTGGAAACTTCCCCATTTCTTCGGCTGAAATGGCATCCACTACACCTGATGCATCACGTTTTACATCCATAGAACGAATGAGTGAACCGCGAATACCTTTTACTTCAATGACTTCTAGTTCAGACTCGGCAGTATTTTCTTGCGCCGCATAAGCCAAGTTGAATGTGCTTGCAGCAATGACAACTGACACAGAAACCGCGAGTTGGCTTTTTTTAAAATTTAATGTGTTCATAATAGCTCTGCTTTATCAAATTTTTTACAAAGATTGCTGCACTACAGCAGCAACCCGTTAGTGGCAATTTGTGTTACGGATTAGTGATCATCATATTATCAATCCTATAAACCGCGCCTTGGCTTTGTCCCCACGATGCAAAAACCATCACGACATTGATATCGCTGACATCTAGCCCTGCATCTAAAAGTGATTGCACTGTAAAGGTATAGGTTTGCCACTGCCCAGTAGCAACGGATTGGCCTTCTACACTCGACGAAAGGGGGAGCTGCACGGCAGAGGTTGCACCTGATGATTCAATTTTAAATAACCACTCTGCGTTTGCGTTAGTCGGCGCCGACACAACTTTCATATCAAATTTAACAACGCCGCTGCCTACAAGTGCTGAAGCATCAAAAGAGACGCCATCGTCCGCTTTAATACCCAGTACTGTTTCTCCACTACCTTCAGAGCCAACCATAAACTCAATTACGTTATTATGCTCACTGTCATCCACTGCTATAGTAGGGGTGCTACCGGCACAACAATCCCACATGCTCCATTGAGCCGCGACGCTCTCATCAAACAGTGTAATTTCTTGATTAGCTTCAGGTGTGTATATTTTGGCATTATCAATACGGTAAACCGCGCCTTCACCTGTGCCCCATGCTGGGAAGATCATCACGACATCGATAGCGCTCACATCTAAGCCCTCAGCGGCTAAATCAGCAAGTTTGAAGGTATATGTCTGCCATTCAGCGGTTACTGGCGCGTCACCGACATTCGTTAATGGCAATTCAACGGCGGTGTCGCCTCCATTTGACTCTATTTTCATTAACCAGCTTGATTCAGGGTTATTGGGTGGAGAAATTACTTTTAAGTCAAACTGCAGTACACCACCGGCTAAAATGCTCGTTGCATCAAAGGGGGTGCCACTACCACCTGCCGATGTGCGGGTATTAAAACCTATTACCGTAGGCTCGGCACCAATGCTAAATTCTGCAGTTAGCCCATGTACTTCGTCATCCATTACTTCTACTGGGGTTGAGCCGCCGCAACAATTCCACATCGGCCAGTCTAAATTTTGTCCATCAGTGAAAAGGTCGACGTTAGGTAGGTCGCCTTCAATCGCGACATTGGTGATTAAATACTCTGCGCCAGCACCGGTTTGCCATGCTGGAAACACCATTAATACATCAATAGCACTTAAATCAAGGCCTTTTTCTTGTAATAAAGCCAGTGGGAAAGTGTAGCTTTGCCATTGACCCACAGCGGGAGCAGCGCCTTCATTACTTAACGTTAACGGCACATCACCGGTATTTGGACCGCCATCACCGGCTTCTGCTTTTAACAGCCAGGTAGTCGCTGATGTGGGGGGAGTAACCACTTTCATTTGAAACGATAAGCGACCATTTAATTCAACTAATGGTGATGCATCAAATGGGCTCGATGTGCCCGTAAAGTCATCGGGAAAATGGCCTCCACGAGTAGAAAAACCCAGCACGGTTCCGTTGTTATCATTAATATTAAATTGAACCACGTCGCCTTTATCGGCATCATTTATAACAGCAGGTGTTGTGCCACCACAACAATCCCAGGCAATCCAGTTGGCATTTAAGCTGCCATCAAAAATATCAAGGTTTGCTGCAACACCCGCACTAGGTGGCTTTGGCACTGGCGCTGCACCTTCAACAAGAGCGTCATCTAGGCTATCGTAACCTGGGCGTATTGTTTCACAGCCTTTACCGGTTTTAGGGTCTGAGGCGCATTCGTAAACCCGCACGTAGTCAATTTCAAAACGTTGCCCTGATGCAAATGCAGTTTCATCGATACCTAAGTTATTTACATTTTCCGGCCAATCTCCCCCCACGGCATGATTTAAAATAAGGTAAAAGTCTTTATCATATGGGGCCGTATCCCAATGTGTGGTTAATTCACCACTCCCTTGCTGAAAATACTCAGCAAACCAGCCTTTATGTTTTAAGCCTACCGCTTCACCTTTAGAGTTATAAAGTACTTCAGAGCGACGTTGAGTAGCATATAGATAACCATCAACGTACCAACGAATTTCGCCTTCTTGCCATTCAATGGCATAGGTGTGGAAGTCATCGGCGGGGTTCATGTCTGCAGGGAAAGTATACGCCTTACCGGTATTGGAATTATTTGGCCATTCGCGGCCATAGTGTAAGGTGCCGTAAATAGTTGACTCAACGGTGCCATCATCAGCTACCGTTTTTAGGTTTACCGCTTCTAAAATATCAATTTCGCCAGAACGTGGCCAAGTACCATACTCTTCATCTGTGGGCATCATCCAAAACGCCGGCCAACTGCCTTGACCTGCTGGCAATTTAGCGCGTATTTCAAAGCGCCCATAAGTGAAATCTGCATTGTAACGGGTATTTAAACGCGCAGATGTATAGGGCTTTTCAGCCCCTTCAGCGGCGGGGAGTGCCACTATGTTTAATACGCCACCTTCTATAAATGCGTTTTGACCACTGTCGGTATAGCACTGTTTTTCGTTATTCCCGCCACCAGCGCAATTTACTTCAAAGTTCCATTTATTGGTGTCGATAGAGGTTGTATCAAATTCATCACTCCATACCATACGCCAGTCAGAAACGGGCTCAGTAGGATTAACTTTCTCAATATCTGTTTTGGTGGTAGCTGCATCGCCACCACAGCCAGCCAAAGACGCTAATGATATAGCAGCCAATAAGCGTGTGGTATACGTAGTTCTAATGGTCATAACTGAACCCCAGTGTTAACTGATAAGTAGCAAAATATAAAATATAAGTGCAATTTTCATTCATGTAAGCGCTTACAAATATAGAGTTCAACGCAAGGTTAGTCAACATAACATTTAAATTATTAACTAAATATTTACTTTTAGAGTGGTGTAAGAAGGATATTTAACGTGGCAAAAATTGGGAAAATAATAAATTAATTCGTTTTACGAGCACAAAAAATATCGGCCTTTGCTTCACCAAAGCCGTTAAACAACACTGCATTTATAAGCATTTATAAGGGACAGCCATTAATCGATGCAAATTTTAAAACTTATAATCGGACAGGCAAAAACTCTATTTAGGGGATAGAAGGATAGGTATAAACTCCCTAAAATATTAACAACCATTAATGGGACAGGCATAAATTGGCTTGCTGCGGCTAGTTTGTAAAATACATATCATGAACTACTGTTATTATATACAGCAATGTAACGGTGCACTTCTATGACTAGAGCAAGAAAGAGTTTGATTGATTTGGCAGCAACATCTTACTATCACTTAATCGCACGCTGTGTAAGGCGGGCTTTTTTGTGTGGTGATGATAAATATACAGGTCAAAATTTTGACCATCGTAGAGACTGGCTAGTTAAGCGTATCAAGCTGTTAAGTAGTGTATTTGCCATTGATATTGCCGCTTACGCTATTATGAGTAATCACTATCATCTTGTTGTAAAAGTAAATCGCCGAGAAGCCCTTGCATGGAGTGACGATGAGGTAATAGCACGTTGGCAAAAGCTTTATAGCGGTCATGTTGTGGTGAATAGACTTAACAAGGGTAAGCAGTTAGATAGGGTAACTCTATCTCAGCGTGACGGAATAATTGCTCAATGGCGAGCGAGGCTTTACGATATTAGCTGGTATATGAAAAGCCTTAATGAATATATCGCTCGTAAAGCGAATAAAGAAGATAATTGCACAGGAAAATACTGGGAAGGTCGTTATAAATCTCAAGCATTGTTAGATCAACAGTCTGTATTGAGTTGTATGGCTTACGTTGATTTAAATCCTATTAGAGCAAAAGCTGCAAATAGTATTGAGGAAAGTGACTTTACTTCAATTCAAGAGCGGATTACTCATTTTAAAGCAGCTCAAAACGAGGAATCCCAAGCAACTTACGTAACCAAGAACAAAAGTGAGAATTTACCTCTTCAGCCCATACAGTTAATGACGCTTTATGAACATGAACTTGCACACACAATCCCGTTTGCGCTACTTGATTATTTACAGTTAGTTGACTGGAGTGGTAGGCAGTTAAATCGAAGCAAAAAAGGGCATTTAAGTAAAGCAGCTCCCTCAATACTGAGTAGGCTAAATATAGAAGAAGCCCAGTGGTTAGAGTCAATTCAACGCTTTAGGCATCTATACTCAAATTTTGCGGGTACACAGCAATGCTTGAAGCACCATGCAGCTAAAAATGATGTGAAATGGTACAAAGGTGCAGGCTAATTCGCGCTTAAACACCGTTTAAGCACACATAGCAAAACGCTAAAAGAGATACGCTTAAAATCTAAAAACGGGCAATTACGTAGTATCTGTAACAAGCGTCACATTGGGTTTTAACTCGGTCTAGGTAGAATTTACTTATAAAACATTCCCATACACAAAATGGGCAAAAAAATTGTTAGTTATGCTATTTTCGCATTGCTCTTTTCTAAAGCAAAAGTTAAGGCTAAATATAATTTATGCCTGTCCATTTTATACTTAAAGCGTGCTAATAATGGCTGCTAAGCAGGAGTTAATCTATTGTTTATATATGGCATTTAATTAATACACGTGATCTCACAGGTTACGCTGTTGCTGGAAGGTGTGTATGGCAAAATGCCATAGAGTAAAAGTTTTTGCTTTTGCCAAATTTCAGGCGGTATTTGCTGCTTTGCTGGGTGTGGTTATAGGGGCACTTTATGCCTTTGCAGGGCTGGTTATTGATTTGTTAGTGTCTGCTGAGCTTTTGTCTTCAACGTTATTTGCTTCGCATGGCCTCAGCTTAGGGACTTTTTTGGCTTTTGGTGCACTCGTTGGAATGCCAATAATATTTGCACTGCTTGGGTATATTTTCGGATTGCTCGAAGCATTATTATATAATTGGTATGCTAGGTGGTTTGGTGCCATCGATTTAGATTTTTGGCGGGGCAGTTTGTAATTAGGCGCCAAGCACATCACTTAACTGCCGTTACTACTAACTTGTCGAATGTTTACAAGCCTATTCAAAGTAATATTGTAGGGCTTCCATAATATGTCTGTCCCATAATAGTGCTTCTATGATCAAAAAACTTATGCGTGTCCTTTAATATGATTTATGCCTGTCCTTTAATATATTCAGGTTTCATATCATGGCTGAATATTACTTTCTAAATGGCATGGTAAGTACTCCCAATAATGAGGCGTTTTGCTTAGCGTCTGGGTATTCAACTAATCCTATATTTAGCTCGGGATCGGCTTTTGTGGCTGTCCCTTTATAACTGCCGAATAGTTTATCCCACCAAGTGACACTAAAACCAAAATTAGAATTCGTTTCGCTTGGTATTTGGCTGTGGTGAATACGATGCAGCATTTGCGTAACCAGTATTAACCGCAGTGGTTTTTCAATGGCATTAGGCAGGCGAATATTGGCGTGGTTAAACAGCGCTAAACCATTTAACGCAATTTCAAAAATGAGTATCGCAATAGCGGGAACACCCAAAGCACTCACTGCAAGCAGCTTTATTACAATACTTAACACAATTTCAATGGGGTGAAAGCGTAACCCAGTGCTGGCATCTATATGTGCGTCGGCGTGATGCACGCGGTGTAAGCGCCATAACAGTGGCACTGCATGAAACAGTCGGTGCTGCCAGTAAATAATTATATCTAGTAACAATAAGCTCAGCACAATGGCCACTAAGCTAGGCGTGGCGAGTTGGTTAAACAAGCCAATCCCGTGTTGTTGGTTATACAGTGCGACGGCGGTTAGACCAAGCGGTATGGTTAAACGCGCAACCACGGATGAAACGAACACTAAACCAAAATTAGCCAGCCAACGCTTGCGAGTGTTAATCGGTGATTGGCGTGCAGGATGTTGCCACTCGAGTAGCATCATTATAATTAAAATACTAAAAAAGCAGCCCAGTCGCCACCAAAGTTCGTTAGTCATGATCCGCTCTACACTCATTTGTTGCTTGCTGTTTTAGCGTGTGATAGCCACCATGGATGCGGGTAAATATGGTGATAGCACAGGCAATCGCAAATAGCGTTGCCATCATGGCAAAGTGCTGTGGCCAAATACAAAAAGCAATAAATAGCGCTATGGTTTCGGTACCTTCGGTTAAGCCATTTAGGTAGTAAAAGCTTTTGTATTTAAATTGCGGTTTGGTGAGATTAAACTTTTCAGCGGCGATGGCAAAAGCTAAAAAGCTTGAACCCGTGCCAATAAATGCAGCGAGTAATATAGCGCCGGCAATGGCGTTTTGTTCGGGGTTTGCCAAAATAAACCCCAGCGGAATGGCCGCGTAAAATAAAAAGTCGAGGGTGATATCTAAAAAACCGCCGGCGCTTGAGCTTAAATTTGCATGGCGTGCCAAGGCGCCATCTAGGCCATCAAAAATACGATTTAAAACAATGGCAACGAGTGCGCCATCCCAAATTTGCAAGGCGATAAGCGGCACGGCTAATAAACCGATTAAAAAACCAATCACCGTGAGCTGATCGGGCGTTACTCCGCGTTTATACAGTGCAGCGACTGCGGGCGTTAACAGCGGGGTTATTACTGGAGTGATATATTTATCTAACATACGTGTTACCTTGTGCGCTTACATGCCGCTTCTTTATAATTAATCTAAGGTGACAACCTTACCGTTGGCGGCCTCGGCATCACTGATGTCGTGAGTAACCATAATTGCGGGTAATTGATGCTCGCGTATTTGCTTAAACACCAACTCGCGAATATCACAGCGCAGTTGCGTGTCAAGTTTGCTAAACGGCTCGTCGAGTAAAACCGCTTTTGGTTCGCTCAGTAACAGGCGTAATAATGCGACGCGTGCTTGCTGCCCGCCAGACAAGTTATCGGGGTGGCGATTATCGATCCCCTTTAATCCGACTTGCTCCAGCGCGTGCGCTATTTTTTCATTGCGCTGCTGTTTATTGCCCTGCGGCATCGCAAAGGCAATATTACCTGCCACGGTTAAATGCGAAAAGAGCAAAGCATCTTGATATAACACCCCAATATGACGTAAATGCGGGGGTAAGTTAGTTATATTATTGCCATTAAGCCACACTTCCCCTTGGGCATCAAAGCCTTTAGGAAGCGACCCCGTCAGCCAATTTAATAAACTTGATTTACCACTACCGGAAGGACCCATCAGGGTAAGAATTTCACCGCCGTTTACGTGCTCGTTTAAGCTTAGCAAGTGTTCATTTTGACGAAATAGTTGGCAATTTTTAACCTCTAAAGTTGACTGCATTAGAAACCTTTTAATTTATGGATTAACGACGCGCACTGTTATAAAAATACTTAGGTAAACCCCACGCCAGTATAAAACCTAGCAGCGGCAATGCCATTTGCAGCATGGCATACACCGCGCTGGTCCGCCTGCTGGCGCCATTGGCAAGGGTAACCGCTTCGGTTGTAATGGTTGCTATGCGCCCACCGCCTGCTAATAGGGTTGGTAAGTATTGGCCAAAACTAATTGCTAAGCCGAGCGCCGCGGCAATTAAAATAGGGGCAAATAATTGTGGTAGTTTCACTTTAAAAAACACGGTGTGCGGCGCTGCCCCTAAACTGGCTGCTACCCGAGTAAAGCGCGGATCTAAACGGCGGTAACTGCTAGCAAGCGATAAAAATACATAAGGCAACACAAACAGTACGTGAGTTGCTATCACATTAAAAAAAGCCGCTTGCTGGTTCACTAACTGTTGTAACCATACCAGACCAAACAAAAAGGCGATACTGGGCACTAGCAAGGGTAAGTAAATAATTAAATGGGTAAAACGCGACATTGCTTTATCAGTTAATTGCTCCGCTTCTAAACACATTAACGTAAGGATTATGGCGAATAAGCTTGCGATAATACCTATTACTAGAGTATTGAGCAGAGGCGTGAGCAATTGCGAAAAGGCACGGTTAAAGTGTAACAGCGTAAACTGCTCGGGTATTGCTGCTGGAAAACGCCAAAAACCCGCAATCGACCACATCACTAACCCCACAAGTGCAAGGGCAATAAAGCAAATAACCAAGCTGGTGAGTATCACCGATATGGTGTGCCAGTAGCTGTCACTATAGCTACGTTTACCGTTACTGAGCGAGTCAGTTAATACGGCTTTTAGTACTTTTTCACCGCCCAGCCAAAGCAATAACAAGGTCGCGGTGAGTGCAAATTGCAATACTGCCCCGGCAGAAGCTTTAATACGTAGGTTTAAATCAACATCAGTAAACCAATGCATAATGGCAACAGCCAGCGTAGGCGGAGTATTAGGTCCTAAAATCAGTGGCATTTCCACACTGGCACTGGCATAGGCTAGTACCGCAAACAATGGTAAACGTAATAACGGGTAAAGGCTTGGAAAAACTACTTTAAAAAAAGCCGTCATTGGGCAATAGCCCAAGTTAACCGCCACTTGGTGCTGTTGGCGTAATTTTTTGCCAAATTCGGGTTGGGCTAATACGCCCAGCGCCATTAATAATAAAAACGGCAGTTCTTTAACGGTTAACCCTAAAATGATACTGATTCCATAAGAGTCGTGTGGAAATAGTCCGTTAGGCGCGAGCTCCCAGCCAGTAAACCAAGGCGAAATTAACCGCGCAAACATACCCGAGGGCGCAATTAAAAAGCCCACCGCAATGGCGGCTGCTGCGTGGGGTATCACTAAAATGGGGCTAAGTACACGCTGAATGCGATTAAGCCACGGGCTATTAAAAAACGCGGCTAAAATCATTAAGGTAATAATAAACGCCAGCAAGGTGCTGACTAACCCCGATGCCACGCTTAACATCACCATTTGACTCAGGCCGGGTGTATGCCACAAGGCAGTAAATCCCTGCAGGTTAAACGTGCTTTGTGCCAGTACGGGGGCATAGCCAAACGCAGGAAGGAGCACACTTATTAAGCCGCCCAATACGGGAAGCAGCAGTAATACTAATAAAAAACGTGGGCTGTGCCTGACAATACGGGTAAACAACTCGGGTTTATAGCGCACTGGCTGTGGGGTGTTCAACGCTGTTTTTTTAGCCGGGACTATACTCATCGGCTTACCCCATATCGCGCGTGCCACCCTTGCATTATCGCGTTAACCCAGCTTGGGTGTGGCTCACTAATGGTATGCTTAATACTGTTAAAAGGCAGCGCGCTTGGGTGAGGGTGTGCGGCTTTAAATAAGGCTTGTTGCTGAGGGGATAAGGTAGCTTGTATAAGCACGGTTTTATCGCCCCATACAGCGGCTTTTTGTTTATGCGCTTGTGCTTCTGGGCTCAGTAAAAAGTTAGCCACTAACTGGGCACTGTGTGGGTGGCTCGCGTTGTAAGGAATGGCTACAAAGTGGGTGTTGCTTAAACTGCC
Organism: Pseudoalteromonas sp.; assembly: GCF_041613455.1. Lineage (GTDB taxonomy): Bacteria > Pseudomonadota > Gammaproteobacteria > Enterobacterales > Alteromonadaceae > Pseudoalteromonas. The sequence goes on from NZ_JBFJHD010000030.1 coordinate 23,609, forward strand.
GTCAGCCATGGCATAGCTGCGAATGCTTGGCGGTAAATCGTAGCGTTTAACGGCTGCGGGGACTTCGGGGGCAGAAAAAGTAAAAGCAATACTTAGCTCAGTATCGTCAACTAAGCGGCGCATGTGTGCACCACTTTGCATAAAGTGAGTGCCACCGCGCCAGAGGGTTGGGTGTAGCTTATTTAAAAAATTCCACAGTGGGGTTAACACTTCTGCTGTGTTGTTAGCAGTAGCCGCTTGGTTTAACTGCGCTTTAATGCTTTCACTACTTTGCTGATGCAGTACTACTAAGGCGTATTTTAAAAAACTCATGCCTAAAAAATCAGGCGGCTTGGGATAACTAAAGCGCCCCGGGTTGTGTGTGCTCCAGCTCAGTAATTGCTTTAATGTTGTGGGTAGTGTGTTACCTGCAGTGCCATTTATTGCAAGGCTGTCGTAATAAAAAGTCAGCGATGCTTGGCCCCATGGTGCTTCCATGCCATTTGTGGGTATACCAAAGTCAAAATTAACCGCCGGGTTATTACTTGGATCAGTATAGCTAAAATTAGGTAGCTTATTGGCCCAGTGTTTTAGTAATAACGAATGCTCGCTCATGGTGGCAAAGTTAGCGCCGTTTATCCAAATAAGGTCGACACTGCCATGCTCGTGGTTGTTTGCTGACTTTTCAACCAGTACACGGCTTACTGCTTCACTGGTGTCGCTTAATTTCACGTGTACTAAGTTAATGTTGTATTTGGCTTTTACTTGTTTAGCAGCCCATTGAATATAGGCATTTATTTGTGCATCGCCACCCCAGGCGTAAAAATACACGCTTTGGTTATTACCAAGCGTTTCAATATTTTTCCAGCGAGCGGCTAAATCTTTACTCATATTTTGAGTGTTGTTATTAGCAAAAGTACTTAAGCTTGTTATTAAGCAAACGCAAAACGCGACACAGTAAAAACCGTATCGCGCAGCTGTTTGCCAGTATTTACTGGCGTGCATTTAAATCCCAGTTGTAGTCTAAAAATTTCACTTTCATGTCATCATTTTTAAGCGCTTTTTGCTGAGCGGGTATTAGTTTAAGTGCATCGCTATATTGCAAAAAAAACTGCTGCAAGGTATTTGCCCCATTAAAGCCTTGTGCAAAGTCATCGCCGTACCACTTAAATATAGCGGAGATATTTAGCGTATTTCCCTGCGCAAAATTACGTGTTGTATCTGATAAAAAACGTACCGTTTGCTGATGCAACTGATATTCTAGCTCGTTGGCGGTATAGGCTTGTTCGCGTAGCGCAGGGCAGCTAATACTCGCACAATTTACAGCAAAATGAATGCGCGGATCGTTATAGTTACCGCTGCCTCTAATTAACCCGTGCTCTATATCATCAAGGCTGCGCGTTTTACCTAGTAAGGGCACAAATTTTTTACGCCACGGTGAGCTAAAAAAGCTGCCTAAATCTTTGATTGATTTAAGGTTGTGGTATTTTTTATTCGCAAGGTTAGAGACGATTAGCTCAACAGTAAAGGCGTTATACGCATTAATTAAAAACGCCAGTTGCTTAGGCTTTTGCCACGCGTCAAACTCGCTTTGGGTCACAGCCGTTAATGCGTCTAAATAGTGTTTTAGCTGTGCATGATCGCGTTTTATGGCGGCGTAATCAACAGCGGTACTATGACCATTATTTATTGTGATCACATGCTTTTTTAGCAAATTATGCCAATCAGAGTGCAGGTTTTGCGCGTGGCTTGAAAAGCTGCTTAGCGCTGTGACGACTACTAAAGCTAAACTCACCCGCCGTGTGTACTCAAGCACTTTAAGTTGAGGCGCTGTAACCATATTAACCGCGACGCCAGTTGTGATATTTTTCGAGCATGTTAAGCACCTTTTCAGGTGCATGTGCGCGTTTCCACTCGCCTGCAGCGTACTTATTGCCTTCGGTCCACGTTGGGTAGCTGTGAATAGTGCCTAATATTTTGTTAAGCCCCAAACCGTGTTTCATGGCCAGTACAAATTCGGCAATTAAATCGCCCGCATGCTCAGCGACCACAGTCACACCCAGTATTTTGTCTTTGCCTTTGGGGGTAATTACTTTAATAAAGCCTTTTGTGGCGCTGTCGGTAATGGCGCGGTCTAGCTCTGCAAATTCAAAACGGGTTACTTCATAGTCGATGCCTTGTTCATTAGCTTGTTGCTCGTTGATACCAACACGAGCTACTTCGGGATCAATAAAGGTAGTCCACGGAATGACCCGATAATCGACCTTAAAACGTTTAAATTGACCAAATAAGCCATTAACTGCTGCGTACCAGCCTTGGTGTGCTGCAACATGCGTAAACTGGTAGGGACCGACAATGTCACCGGCGGCAAAAATATTAGGGTACAGTGTTTCTAAGTAGTCGTTAGTCACTATGGTGCGATTGGTTTCGATGCCAAGCGCCTCCAGGCCATATCCATCTAGTCGTGCACTACGACCCACCGCACATATTAGCTGGTCGTATGCAATTTCGATTTCGGTATCGTTATGTTTAACAATTAAGTACTTTTTACCGTCGCGTGTTTCGCAGCG
>NZ_JBFJHD010000031.1:0-26006 GCF_041613455.1 Pseudoalteromonas sp.
ACGTCAGGACCATTTTCTTGTTCAATGAAACCAAAGCCTTTAGCTTCGTTGAAAAACTTTACTTTACCAGTAACCGACATACTAAATTTTCCTGTAAGTCAATAATTAAAATTCAGCCATATTATTATGGCAATATCCTCCTTGAATCAATGCTATAAATATGGAGGTATAGTACAGGAAGAAGTAATAACCAAACCGGTAACCTTAAACGCAGCACAACATCCGAAAATTCAAACGCAAAAACTCAAAGCAAGTTAAGATTAACACAATAAAATCCTTTTCGCTCTAATAATTAAAAATTAATTTATTTAGCCATATTAATACTTAGGTTTATTGTTTAAATGGTTAATTTAAAAGCAAAAAACAATGCGTATTTAGATTTCATTAAACACACTACATGCCCGTTTATAGCCACTCATAAAGTTAATAACCGCTTTGTGAATTAGCTTGTCGCTGCTATATGGTTAACTCTTTCACACTTTTACAGTTAGTAAATAAAAAGCCGTTTAGTTTAACTAAACGGCTTTTTATATTGTTTACCTCAGCACGGTTCGTTATTTAACCTGCCAGTCAATGGTGTCTTCTGCTTTAATTGGCACCACAACGGAATCACCTAAGGTATAGCTTGCTGGTACTTGCCAAGGGCTTTTTTGCAAAGTAATTGTGTCTTTGTTACGCGGCAGCTCATAAAAATCAGCGCCGTAAAAGCTAGCAAACCCTTCTAATTTATCTAAAGCACCCGCTTCTTCAAATGCTTCAGCATACAACTCAATGGCAGCATGGGCGGTATAGGCTCCTGCACAGCCGCAAGCAGCTTCTTTTTTATCTTTGTAATGAGGCGCCGAGTCTGTCCCTAAGAAAAACTTTTTGTTACCGCTGGTTGCCGCGGCCATTAACGCTTGCTGATGAATATTGCGTTTAAGGATTGGTAAACAGTAATAATGTGGGCGTATGCCCCCTGCTAACATATGATTTCGATTATACAATAAATGGTGTGCCGTAATGGTAGCCGCTACATTGTCTGGCGCACTCATAACAAACTCAACAGCATCTTTAGTGGTAATATGCTCAAGTACTATTTTAAGTGTTGGAAAGTCATTAACAACATCAGCAAGAATGGTTTCAATAAATACTTTTTCACGGTCAAAAATATCTATCGCTGAATCAGTCACCTCACCGTGGATCAACAGCAACATGCCAACTTCTTGCATTGCTTGTAACACCGGGTAAATATTTTTAACTGAAGTAACCCCCGAAGCAGAGTTTGTCGTTGCGCCAGCAGGGTATAACTTAGCCGCGACTATTTTACCGGTTGCTTTGGCTTTTTTAATTTCTTCTGGGGTGGTGTTATCAGTAAGGTAAAGCACCATTAAGGGTTCAAAGTTTCCTTGTGGTCCTGCCGCCATAATACGCTCTCTGTATGCCAGCGCGGTATCAGTACAAGTCGCGGGGGGGACTAAGTTAGGCATAATAATAGCGCGGCCCATATAACGGCTAATATCACGCACGGTATCTTTTAATTGATCGCCATCGCGTAGGTGTACATGCCAATCGTCTGGACGAGTTATGGTGAGAGTGGTTACAGAGTGTGAGTTTTGCACGGTCATTAGTTGGTCCCAAAGCTGAATTTATCCGATCATAGGCATAGGACGTTTTCGAGTAAAGTGCTTATTTAAAATAATCCATTTACTTTAATTTACACTTTAAGTTAAACATCAGTACCACTTTGCTCGTTTTACTTTGTAGCAAAGTTAATAGCATGTTAAAATGGACGCCGTGTACACTTAAAATAAGACACCATTCATAGCTATGGTTAATGTCGATACAAAGCAAACGCTCGAAACGAAAACAGAGCAACTTAGCATTATCAATCAGTTTTCATCGAGTCTATTGCAATTAGATACCCTTGATGAGCTTTTTACCTATGTAACCACCCAAGTTATTAATAGATTGGGCTTTGTTGATTGCGTCATTTTTTTGGTGAACAACGCCACCTCTACCCTTATTCAAGCCGCCTCTATGGGTGTTGAGAGTGAGCGCAGTACTTACCAAACCAAACGCCAAGTGATTCATTTTAGTGAAGGCATTACGGGCTTTGTTGCCAGCACTGGTCAAGCGGTGATGTTAGGTGATGTATCACAAGATAGCCGTTATATTGCCGACGAACGCCCTGCCCAGTCTGAGCTATGTGTGCCGCTTATTTATAAAGACCGTGTTTTGGGAGTTATAGATTGTGAGCACCCAACAAAAAATTACTTTACCGACTCTCATTTAGAAATTCTTACCACAGTTGCCCACTTATTAAGTGCCAAGATCAACCAAGTCAACACCGTTGATAATTTGCAAAAAACTGTGACGCAATTAAATGAAGCACAAAAGCTAGAAAATAGCCTGCTACAAATTGCCAATTTAACCTATAAAGCAAATGACTTAGACACCTTTTTTGAAGCACTGCATTTAATCATAAACAGCTTATTGCCTGCTGATAACTTTTTTATTGCCCTGTACGATAAACAAGTCGATATTTTAGACTTGGTTTATATTGTTGAAGAAGGTATGAAAACCCATGCCCATCAAAAAATATCGAAACAGCAATTAAAAGATACCGCTTCATATTACCTGTTAGTCACAGAGCAATCGCTGTTGTTGTCTAAAGATGACTTTATACAGCATGTAGAAAAAAGCCACTTTAACATGGTCGGCAGACAAGCTGAGTCTTGGCTAGGTGTGCCGTTTAAAGTAAATGAGCGCCATAGTGGTGTTATTGTTGTACAAAGCTATGATCAGCAACTGCACTATAATGAACACGACAATGCCCTGCTTACCTATGTGAGTCGGCAGATCAGTATGGCTATCGATAGACAATTAGCGCGCCAAGAGCTTGAGCACCGCGCACTGCACGACGAGTTAACCGGCCTTGCCAATCGCTCGCTGCTCATTGAACGCATAAAACATGCCATTTTACGCTTATCAAGAGCCAAAAAAGGCACTTCTCATGCGCTGTTATATTTAGACTTTGACCGCTTTAAAAGCATTAACGATGCATTGGGCCATGAGGTAGGCGACCATTTTTTAATTAAAATATGCCAACTGATCAAACACACCATTCGCAGCACAGACACGTTTTCGCGCTTAGGCGGTGATGAGTTTGCTATTTTTATGGAAAATATAACCCACCGAAATCAAGTAAACGAAGCCCTGAAGCGGATCCAAGTAGCCCTTGAAAATCCGATAAATATTGATGGCCACTTACTACAAGCGTCCACCAGCATTGGTGTTGCCTATAGCGAAAGTGCAGATGACAAAGCGTATCGGTTATTACAACAAGCCGATGCGGCTATGTACGAAGCTAAGTCCTCTGGGCGTGGGCAAGTGCGGTTTTTTAACAATATTATGCGTAAAAAACTTAAAAACCACGCCGATATAGAAAACGATTTACAACACGCTATTGAGCACAATGAATTTGAACTTTATTACCAACCTATTTTTACCATAGCGAGTGGCGAAGTTATTGGCTTTGAAGCCTTGGTCCGCTGGCACCATCCAGTTAAAGGCTTTGTATCACCCGGTGACTTTATTCCAATTGCCGAAAAAACCGGGCAAATTATAAATTTAGATTTATATTTGCTCGACTTAGCGGCACAGCAAATTAGTCAATGGCATCAACAGGGCCGCCGTTTTTTAAAGGTCACTGTTAATGTGTCGTCACGGCATTTTGCCAGCTTAGATTTTGTTGCCCAAATTCATGCTATCTATAATAAATATCAGTTACCTTTAGGCTCATTGTGTTTAGAAATTACTGAATCGGGCTTAATAGAAAACTTAGAGCTCGCAACACAAATAATCGAAGGATTGTCACCATTAAAAGTAAAGTTATGCCTTGATGACTTTGGCACCGGCTACTCTGCTTTAGGTTACTTGCACCAATTACCAATACATATTTTAAAAATAGATAAAAGCTTTATCGATCATTTAAAAACCGCAACCAACCCTTTGGTAGATGCTATTTTGTCATTGGCACTGTCTTTAAATTTAAGGGTTGTTGCGGAAGGCATTGAAACACCAGAGCAACTCGCCATTTTACAAACCACACAATGCAATTATGGCCAAGGTTTCTTGAAATCTAAACCTGTGCCCGCCAAAGATGCTATTTTACTCATAGACCCCCCCTATAAAAAGCCATCACGTTAGCTGCTGGTTTGTTGCCCTTCAATGTTAAAGCAGCCACAGCAAATAAGCTTAGCTTTTCAACGGCCTTTTATACTTTAGTAATGGGCTGATGTGTGCTCATGCTGTGATTTGTGATGCTACAACGGGCAGTAGCCTAATGTTAAAACGCATTGCTATACACAGTGACTTGTATTGTGAATAGCGTACCTTACTGCTTTAAATGTGCCAGTTGCAGAGGCTGAAATACACTGCACGCTAATTATTTAGTTGATATTTTCTCACATCAAACATGAGAAAACCTCATATTAAATTAGTAAAACCGCAGTTTCACAGTGCCATTTAAATAAACACCTTAGTATTTAGCCACCAACACAGCCAAACACACAAAAATCTAGCCATCCAGACGTTGAAACGATGTTTGTAAAAGCGTAATATAAGGTCACTCAGAGTTTAACTCACCTTTTCCATGAGAATTTTTAAAGATGATAGGTATTAAACACCTTAAAACCATTGCAACCTTAAAAGAGACGGGGTCTTTGGTTAACACTGCACGCGAGCTTTTTTTAACGCAATCTGCTTTATCACATCAAATCAAAGATTTAGAGAACAAACTAGACTGTCAATTATTCGAGCGAAAAACTCAACCAGTACGTTTTACGCCACAAGGCATGTTATTACTTGAGTTAGCCCACGAAATATTACCTAAAGTAGAAGCCACCAAGTGCCGCTTAAAAGAAAGCTTAAACCAACCTATTTCACAAATGCGTTTAAGTGTTGAGTGTCATGCCTGTTTTCACTGGTTACTGCCTACGATTAAAGAATTTAATAACTTTTGGCCCGATATTAAAATTGATTACGAACGGGGCTTTAGTTACGACGCCATTCCTGATTTACTCAACGATGAATTAGATTTAGTACTGACCTCCGATATACGCGACCCCGATAGACTAGAATACGCCCACTTATTTGATTTTAAATTAAAGCTCATTGTTGCCCCCGATCACGAACTTGCTAAAAAAGCATACGTTACGGCGCTCGATCTGAAAAACGAAACCATTATTTCTTACCCAATTCCACGCGAACGCCAAGATATTTTTAAGCACTTTATTCAAAATGCACGTTTTGATGGCACGCTCAAAACCGTTGATCAAGGGCTGCTTATTTTTCAGTTGGTGAGTGCCGGTATGGGGGTTGCTGCATTACCCGATTGGTTAGTCACACCGTATGAAAGCCAAGGATTAATTAAATCGATACCGTTAGGCGCGCTGGGCTTAACCCGCCCTATGTATTTAGCAATGAAAAAAGAAATGAAAGACAATCCCGTCTATCGTCACTTTTTAAATACCTGTAAATTAAATAACGGTCGATAAATAACAAACTTATGACTAATATAAAGATCTGCTTAGCTTTTATATGACTCATTATGTTTACCGTTAAAAAAATACTAGGTGGTTTATTAATGCCACTGCCTTTACTTGGTTTATTTGCCATCATTATGCTACTACTGGCATTTAAAGGTCGAAAATCAGCGCTATTTATGGCGCTGTTATCTTGTATTACGTTACTTTTGCTCAGCACCCCACTAGTGGCTAACTTAATTATAAAACCTAACCAACCCACTGCACTGGCATTTAATGCCTTAAAACACCCTAAAATCGACAAAATTGTGGTACTTGGTTGCGATGTAAACCCCAACCCCGCTTTAAGTGCGAACAATCAATTAGGTAATTGTGCACTCACTCGTTTGATAGAAGGAATAAAACTGGCAAAACACTACCCCAATGCGCAGTTAATTGTCTCGGGTGGTGGTTTTTATAAGATCACCAACAGTAGCTTAATGTATCAAACTGCTATTAATTTAGGGATTAGCAAACACCGACTAGTGCAAAACCCCAGCGCCATGGATACCGCTGCAGAAGCAAAACTACTAGCGGCGCAATTGGTTGATTACAAGGTCGCTTTAGTCACCTCGGTATTGCATATGCCTCGCGCTAAAGATTTATTTAATGCACAGGGAGTAGAGGTAATACCGGCAGCAACCGACTACCATAATTTTGCTGCGCTTCCCTTACACCGACAACTTACTCCTAATGCCGACGCATTACGCGTGGTAACACAGTACAGCCATGAACTGATGGGTAAAATGTGGATTAAATTACGCCGTGCCATGGACGCCGAAGCACTTTAACGCATTGATAAAATAGCTAAAATCATCGTAAATAAGCACTGCAGCTTAAAAATAGTTAACATCAGAGTACTATTTTGCCTAACTGACAATGTTAGCCGGCATTTATATCGCGCAGCCTAGTGATACAGCGCTATATAACTCAGGCTTAACTATTTTAAATAAAAATCAAGCCGACATTATTTAATCTGCAACCACGGTTAACGTATTCGCATCGCGAAATATTTGCCAGCGACCTGCCCGTTTTTCTAAAATGGAAAGTGAATGCCCCGCCAGCTTTGTGGTTGCATCGCCATTTTTAGGCGCACATAATAACGTTGACTCAACCCACAGGTAGGCTTGCTCACCATGTACTTTTAGCTCTCTGAGCTTACTATCGAGATCAAAGTTAATTGGTGAATCTTCAGGCGAGCTCCCTGCCGCACCTTGAGCAAAGGCTTCTTTGTCCATTTCGCCAACCCCGGGAACAAAAAACACCGCGTCATCGGCAATACATTGACGTGCTAGCGCCAAATTACCTTCCCGTGTAGCTTTGAGCCAGTTATTAAATAACTCGCGTATTGCTTGTTCATCATCCATTAGTTTTCTCCTCGTGCTGGACACAGTATCAAAGTGAGCAACCGTCGCGCTAAAAAGCGCGACGGTTGTGAGCCAAATTTAAACGGCTGGTACTGCTCACAAAACGCTTGCTAACTGTCTGCTAGCACCCCAACTGAAAGCTTTACGCCATTAATTTTAAGGCAAGGTATGGCGTTAAATTAAACAGCAAAATAGCTATTTTATAATAAGCTAAAAACTGTAAGTACAGCATAGGTAACTCAGCCGCCTTTACAGCTAAAACTTTACTATGCACAGCAACTGTAAAACCTTTAAATACGATAATAAACAGTGCTGAAAACATATAAACACCCAAATTAATGACAGTGCACCAACCAAAAAAGGTAGTCAGCTCACTCATTGCAATCATAAATGCACCCCATATATAGCGGCTACTGATGGTGGCTACTGAACGCCGTTTTTTAATTAGCACAACCTATTAAGTCAACCGAGCAAACGCTTTTGTAAACCCTAGAGTTAGTGGCTCGAACACTAGCTTGCCATACTGTTGAATATACCAACGGCCAACTCTGCCCACACATAAAGAAAGCACACCACTAATAGCACTGCGCTAACAAGCCAATATTTACCAGCTAACTTCCTCGCCAGCAGCACAAATAAGCACCCCGTAACGAAGATAAGCAAGCCCATAATGGCAAAATCCAGAGGACCCCAATGCACTTCAGCGGTAAATTGCATTGCAACTAAAGGAATGAGTAGCAAAACACACGTCGCCAGTACTAGCCAGGCAAATACAGTATTTCGCTGCACGAAGTTTTTGCTGGTTGCGTTCATATACGCTCTGCTTCTGTCACTTTACCTTTTAGCATAGACCCATTTTCGTTACTTTACCTACGCGTATTCACAGCGTTAACGCACGGTTTAAGCTGTTATAACTCAACTTTAGTCACTGCCGTTACTGTCCAGTAAGGTTTTTAAAGACTTTAAAATTTCGGGCCAGCCCTTGCTACAGGCTTGGTATACCTTACTCTCAGGCGAAAAATTGCGATGCAGTACTGTAATACGCGTAGCATGGCCTTCGGCTTTAAGCAGTATGCTCACCAGCGAGGCAGGCTCGTGTTTAAATTCGCCAAACATGGGTTTAAAAGTGTGCTCTATTAAACGCTGCGGGATAATTTCGCGTAGCTCATGTTGATCCATCACTTCACCGTTAAGACGATAATAAATGGCCGCTCCCTTTGTCCATTCAGACTCTATTCGCATGCCTGCCCAGTACTTTTCGGTAACATCTGGGTTAGTCAAAGCATCCCACACCGTGTTGAGCGAGGCTGATATACAAATCTCTTCATCAATTACTTGGTTAGTCATACGTTTCACCTAGGTGGGTTGTAGTCGTGTGTTAACAAGCACATTATTAATCACTGCACACCATCACGCTAACCGTTATCCTGCGCCATTAAGCGACGTGATATTAGCTATGACAATTTGCTATTAGTCAATGCAACAGTATAGGTTTTATTTTTACAACAGCCCGTAACTTTTAATTCGCAGTGCTTAATGTTTGTTTCGCAAAAAATGCAATGACGATACCCGGAATAGATAACGCAACGGCAAAGTACACTAAACTCATTGCAGAATAACTGCCCAGCAGCAGCCCCGCGGTAGCAGATGCAAGCATAACCGAGAGGTTAAATACCGAAGACTGCACAGAAGTGGCAACATCTTTGGCATTTTCAACCTGCCTGCTCACCGCCGCTTGCATTAAGGTCACTAATGGGCCAAACGAAAGTCCCCAGATAAAAAAAGCAAAATACCCCGCTGCGGTTGAGCTGCCAAGCATAAGTAAGGTGAGCATCGCAATGATAAGTAAAGCAAACATGGTAATTGTTAATAGCCGCAAATATTGGTCGATAAGCTTTATAGCCAATAACACAGACAGCAGCGACCCTATACCAAAAAACAATAACGCGCTTTCTATACCGCCCGCTAAACCAATTGCTGCCACTAAGCTGGTGATGTACACATAAGCGCCATAATGTGCGGTAACACCGAGTAAAGTAAGCAATAAAATAACCAGCACCGAAGCATTCTTAAGTACTGCAAAAGGCGAGGAACTTTTGCTCAGCTTTTCGCCGGGTGCTGTCGGTAAAGCAAAAAAGCTAATCACGGCAATAGCCATAATGACCACGCCAAAACCAATAAACTCAGCGCGCCAGCCATAGTCATTGCCAATCGACGTCACTATCGGCATGCCAATGCTTATGCCTAGTGTCGTGCCCGCCATTATCACCGCAATCGCCTTACCATGATGTTTTTTATCCACCAGCCGCATACCAAAAGCTGCAATCATTGGCCACATTACTCCCGCACAAATGCCGCCAACAATCCGCAAAAATATAATCAGCTTATAATCGTGAACCAGCCCTACAACAATGTTTGAAATGGCAAAGCCCATCAGTAAAAGCAGCAACAAGTGCTTACGATTGTATTGCATTGTGATTGCGATGAGCGGAATGGCAAAAATCGCTGAAGCAATAGCGTAATAGCCCACTAAATTACCGGTTTGAATTTCATTAATATTCAGATCCGCCATCATTAGCGGCAGCACACCGGAGGGCATGAGCTCCGACAATATGCCAACAAAGGTCACCGATGACATCAAAATCATCATTAACCACGGAAACGTGGTTGCGGGTTTTTGGTAAATAGTTTCGCTAGTCATAATTTATTTTTTATCAACTGTTAACGTTAAGTGGCTTGAAAAAGCCTGATTCATGTGTGAGTAAAGCAGCTAATACACAGTAGCAAATTCAAGCGACGTAAGTAAGCAGGTATCACTGTATAGGTAAATATCTAGCCGTAGCATGAAGCCAGATGGGCGTATGGCAAATACACTGTTATGGCTGGCAACCGTCATCCCCCGCACCAGACTCACTACTTGGCGGTGCAGCAGTGGCTGACACATAGTCCGCTGTAATTAGTTTGCTTAAATGTGGTGTTAATGAATATTTTTCGACATATAGAAAAAGTTGTCGTGCTGTTTATCAACCGCAAAATCGTTTCTTATATATAAGTGATACGCAGGGCTTATTTTAAACACTCTGAGCCTAAGCTGCTTCACCCCCGCATTTGCCGCTAAGCGTTCACACTCAGCAAGCGCGGCAGCACCTACCACCGCAGACCCGTATAAAATATCCCAGTTTTCCAACTCGGCAATTTGCACTCGTATTTTAGCCTGCTGCCAATTAACAGCGTAATGCTTATAATAGGGTCGCATGTTTTGATAAGTAATGGCTGCCGATGCATCAAGGTTGGTTGCTAATGGGTATGAAATCACCCTCTATCTCCTCGTTTCTCAATGAAGGGGCATGCTAACTTTTGATTCTATCCCAATAGGTTGTTTCATCAAGTTATCAATTTAACTGATTAACTTCAGTTACCTGCTCTTGGCATTGGCGAGCTCGCAACGCCTTGATGAAAATGGCGTACACATTGTATTAATGCGACACGCTGTGTTGCAGTGTCGCGTTAATACAATCAGGTGCTAGCAGCTAACGACTCTATGATGAAGTTACATTTCCTGTAACCCCGCTCGTTAAACTGGGTTATCTATGTCTATGAAGGTCACATCAAAGCCGTGTTGCTCGGCCAGTAGCTCACCCAGTGCTTTAATGCCGTAACGCTCGGTGGCATGGTGCCCTGCGGCAAAAAAGTCGATATTCTGCTCACGCGAGCTATGAATAGTTTGCTCCGACGCTTCACCGGTTAAATAGGCATCGATGCCCTGCTCGGCCGCTAAATCAATGTAACCTTGGCCACCACCGGTACACAACGCGATTGTCGTAATTTTTTCGTTGCGCACTAGGCTCGTTAACGGTTGACGATTTAACACCGTGTTAATTTTAGCCGCAAACTGCTCGCCTGTAACTGGGGTTTTTAAGCGCCCTTTCATTGCCACGCTGTTCGCAACTGGCTCTAATCCTGCTTCAATTTCAATATCGAGTAACTGTGCAAGTTGCGCGTTATTACCCAATTCAGGGTGAATATCAAGCGGTAAATGATAAGCAAATAAGTTAATATCATTGGCTAATAGTGCAGCAATGCGACGCTTTTTCATGCCGGTGATCGGTTGCGACTCACCTTTCCAAAAATAGCCATGGTGCACTAAAATTGCATCAGCGTTTTTTTCAATCGCGGCATCAACCAAGGCTTGGCTTGCGGTAACCCCTGTCACTATGGTGTTAATTTCATTTTTACCTTCAACCTGCAGGCCATTTGGGCAAAAATCATTAATTGTATCGGGTTTTAAAATGGTATTTAACAGCTGGTTAAATTCTCTACGTTGCATTCAAGTCACCTTACTTTGCACTGAATTTTGTGCAAATTTTGGCGTTTTATAGGCTAAAATGGAAGGAAAATCGCAAAAAATTGAAAAACAGTTCTAAAATAGGTATAAATAGCGCTTCATTATCTGTGTTAACAACGTATAGGGTCTCTGATGAGCAAACTAGACAAAACAGAAGTACTATCTGCCTTTGAAGCAGCGTATGAAACTGCCAACGGTAAAAAGCCTGAAATCACTACAAAGCCTGGCTGGTACAGTATTGATGGCGGCAAAAACATGCGTCTTGCTGATGTAGCAGAGCTAACTAAAAAATTAAGCTCAGGCAAAACAACTAAAACTAAAAAAGCGAAAGCAGCAGCCCCTGCAAAAGCTCACAAAGCAGCGTTTACGGTTGTTACTAACAATGAAGAAGGTTACACGGCTGAAGAGTCTTGGATTGTTGAGCTTGCAAGTAAAGATCACGATTGTCGCTTACCGCGTGGTGTTGTTTAAACAACGCAGTGATTGCAACAAAGAAACCGCGTAAGCGGTTTTTTTATGCCTAAAAAAGCGGCTAACTTAACACTAAGTTAGCCGCTTTTAACGTTTTAAGGAGAGTTAAACTATCCCCGCGCTATTTATCGTTTTCAAAATAAAGAGCTTTACGTGGCTTTTTACCCACTTCGTTCATCGTCGCGGCATCAAATAAGCGACCATTGATCATGGTGTAATCAATTTTGTCTGAGTCGCGAATATTAGCCAGCGGATCGCCGTCAATCACAATTAAATCGGCTAGTTTACCCACTTCTAGCGAGCCCACGTTTTTATCAAGCCCGAGGTATTTAGCCGGATCAAGTGTTGAGGCTCTAATTGCTTCAAGCGAAGTCATACCGCCTTGTGCAAACATCCACATTTCCCAATGCGCGGCTAAGCCTTCACGCTGACCATGCGCACCTAAATTAACCAATACACCTAAGTCTTGCAGCTCAGCGGCTACACGGGCGTTATTAAAGTGGTTATAGTGATGATCGGGTGCTTTAACCCGACGCATTGAGCGTGGTAATAGTTGGTTTTTAGGCACAAATTTGCTTAATCGTGGATGATTCCACACATCGGTTTTATCGTACCAGTAGTTTTCACCCCATATGCCACCATAAGCCACAACCAAGGTGGGCGTATAGCCTACATCACTTTGTGACCATAACTGTTTTATATCATCGTAAATATTTTCTGCCGGAATGGAATGCTCTATACCGGTATGCCCATCCACTATCATACTGAGGTTATGCTGCAGTAATGAACCGCCTTCAGGCACCACCATCATTTCAAGTTCGCGACCAGCCGCTATCACTTGCTGGCGTTGCTCTCGACGAGGTTGGTTGTATGACTTAACACTAAACGCGCCCACTTTTTTAAGACGCTCTAAATGAAACTTAGCGTCATCTAAGGAGTCAATGTGCGAGGTATACCCAGGCATATTGGCGCCATATAAAATAGTGCCAGTAGAAAATATACGCGGGCCTACAATCATGCCGGCTTTTTGCATTTCACTGGCGGTAAATATTTCCGTGGTATCATTTGAAGGGTCGTGAATAGTGGTGACCCCCAGCGCCAGCCCGGCAAAGTTTTTCCAGTTTTGCTGCGGAATAATTTCATCACTGGCTTGTGAGCCATGTGCGTGTGCATCGACAAGCCCAGGCATAATTGTTTTGCCTGTTACATCAATTACCTGTGCATCGCTAGGAATACTAACCTGCTCCGCAGCGCCCAGTGCTTTAATGCGCTTGCCATCGGTGATCAACACGCCATTTTCAATGACTTTTTCACCGTCCATAGTAATAATTTTAGCCCCGGTTAACGCTATCATCCCCTTCGGCGCGGCCATTTTTTTACTGAAACTAATGTTTTCGCCGCTTTTTACTTTAAAGTCTTTATCGGCGGCTTTGTTAATGGCAAACATACCGTCAAGGCTTGCATGATATAGCTCTGGGCCCAACGTCCAATAAAGCGTATCGCTGTTGGCACTCCAACTAATATTTTCGCCCGCACGCACAGATAACTGCTCAATAGGAAATTGGCTGTCTTTAGGACCAATATTAATGGTGCTGCCACTTTCTACCAGCGGTGTAACAAACACTTTAAAACGTTCTGCAAACGCTAAGTATTGGCCATCTGGCGATACTCTAAATTCGGTGGCGTGCTCTGACTCATACAATTTGCGTACTTTTTTGCTGTCAAGCTCAACAACACTCAGCGTCGGTTTAGGCCATGGGCTCATAATATAAACACGGTCGTTTGCTGCGCCAAACTGTGGTTGATAACCACTTTTTGAAATTAACTCACTGCTGCCGCCTTTACTGCTTACGCTGTAAATACCGGGGTTTAGCGACCATTTTGGGTTTAAAATACTGCCGCCGCTGGCTTTACGATAAACCACGGTTTTGCCGTCTGGGCTAAATGTAGGCTCTACGTATTTACCTGGCTGCTCAGTAATGGTATTACCACGGCCGCTGCGCGCAGACACAACCCGCACTGAACCTTGTTTGTGGTCATCCCACGTGGTGTATACAATTTTTTTACCATCACGCGAATACTGTGGAAATAGCTCGTAATGATCGGTTTGCTTGGTTAACCGTTTAATTTTTCCCGATGCTAAATCGCGTTTGTAAATATGCCCTAACGCTTCAAAAATAGCCGTTTCGCCATCTGGGCTAATTTGCACGTTGCGCAGCATTTTAACCTCAAACTCGTCGCTATCGAGGTTTTGCGTAAAACGCACTGCGGGTTGAATTTTTTTCGTGGTGTCTACTTTAAACTCAATGGTGTTTAGCGATTTATCGTCAACATTAACTGAATGAATTTTACCACCAGCCCAAAAAACCAGTGCATCGTTATCAGGGGTCCACGCAATAGTAGGGTATACGCCATGAATCGCCCACGTTTCTTGCATATCGCGCTCTAGCTTGTCGTACAGCTTAGTGTGCTCACCACTGGTTAAATCGTATAAATACAGGCTAGTTTGAAAGTCATCACGTTTAATATAAGCCAGCTTTTTGCCATCCGGCGATGGGGTCGGTCTGATAGCCCCGCCCATACCACTAATCACGGTTTCGATTTCGCCTGTTTCGCGGTCGTAGCGTTTAATTTTATAAATGCCCGCTACTGAGTCTTTTGAATAATGGAAAGTTTTTCCAGGAGTCGCATCATGCGAAAAATACACGTAACGGCCATCTGGTGAAAACATCGGTTCACCCAAGTCTTTTTGATCGTTCTCGCGTTTGGTTAGTTGTACCCCTTTACCCCCTGCTTTGTGGTAAAGCCATACTTCACCGGCACCTAATGAACGACTTGCAGTAAAGTGCTTACGCGCCACAAGGTAATCACCGTCTGGGCTCCATGCGGGGCTATTGAGTAAACGAAAGGTTTCATCGGTCACGGCGGTTTGGTTTTCACCGTTAATATCCATGATCCAAATGTTATCGCCGCCGCCTTGATCTGAGGTAAACGCAATATGTTTACCATCGGGGCTAAAGCGCGGCTGCATTTGCCACGCAATGTCAGATGTCAGCTGGGTCGCTTTACCGCCACTCATCGGCATAGTGTAAATGTCGCCTAATAAATCAAACACCAGTGTATTACCATCGGGGCTCACATCAATGTTCATCCACGTGCCTTGGTCTACACTAATAGCAGCATCGACAAACTGCCCGCTGGGTGCATCAACCTGCCATTTTTGTTCATCGTTTTGCGCGGCGTGTGCGTGGCCTAATGCCAATGACACAGATAAAGCCAGTACCGTTTGCAGCCTAGTTTTCATGCGTTTCTCACTTATTATTGTTGCTGTGTATCACTCTATTACATGATTGCAACAAAAACGCTAGCAAGTTACCAGCGTTATAAGATGAAGTGCATAAAATTAGTGCCAAACGATAGGATCAAATTGATAGTAGTCCACCAGCAAGCGGTAAATTTCGGGATCGTATTGGCGCAGCTCTGCCGGTTTTTCAATAAAGGTTTCGGTGATCACCGCAAAAAACTCCGCTTCGTTGGTCGCACCATAGCTGTGGATCACATGGTGCATACTGTAAGCAACATGGGTTTTTAGCTGATTATATGCACGGCTAAACACCCGCCCCCACTCTTTATATTGCGCTGCACTGCTAAGTAACGGGGTGCCGGTGGTTTGGCCGGTTTCTTGATCGAGCTGATGGGCAAATTCATGAACCACTAAATTATGGCCATCACTGGGCAGCCGATTACCTTCTAATACATCGTGCCAACTGAGCACTAAAGTGCCCCCAGGCCAAGATTCACCTAAACGCACTGTATTATGATAACTCACTAATCCCGCACTATCACGCCGTGACTGCGGCGCATAATAAGCACTGGGGTATAACAATATTTCTTTGACATTGTTATACAGTGGCCAAGGTTTATGCAGGACTAACAAGCAGGCATCAGCAGCAACAATGAGCTTCATCGCGGCCGTTAGTGTTAAGCCATCGCAGCCGACAAAGCGCTTTTCATTTAAAAACCAGCCAATATGCCGTTCAAGCTTAGCTCTATCGGCATCGGTCATTTTTTTATAAATGGGCATACAGCGCAATAAAATCTCTTTTTGCTGAGAATTGAGCGCCATGGTTTTATATTTTCGTTGCCAAAAATGCTGCCGAATCGTTGGCCAACGCCAAAATACAGTCACAAATATAAGCAAGCACACTAACAACAGGGTATTTATCATCAAAGCGCCTTAACAAAATAGATACTGTTTATATATGTGCGTTATCGCTACTTTTCAATTAAATGACGACGATACGATTACGCCCCGTGTTTTTTGCTGTGTATAATGCTTGGTCAGCACGTGCTAACAAGCGATCATGATCTGCTACGTCTATAGAGTCTGCTATACCAAAGCTGGCGGTTATATCCTGCAAGTTATCTGCTATGTTGCTATAGTCATTATTAGCAATCGCTAAACGCAGCTGTTCGCAGATCAACTGTGCTTGGGCAGCAGTTTGATTAGGAAACACTAAGGTAAACTCTTCGCCGCCCCAACGTGCTGTTTTTTGCTCACCTGCACAGTGCATGTTAAGAATATCGGCGATTTTACAAATCACTTTATCACCCACCATATGCGACCAGCTGTCATTGATCCGTTTAAAGTGATCAATATCCATTATAGCCATGGCAAGCGGCTTATTTTGCGCTTTATACGTGGCAAAGTGTTCGCCCAGCCAACTATCAAAAGCGCGACGATTAGGCAAACCGGTTAGTTGATCATGGGTGGCCTGATACGAAAAAGCATTGGCTTGTTGTTGCAGGGCGTGGGTTTGTTGCTCAACCCGCTCCATTAATTGCGCCTCTACTTTTTTATAGTGGTATAAACGGTATTTATAAAGCGCATAAATGAGCAATAAAAAGCTCAAAAATACCATCAGTTTAAAGCTAAATTTTTGCCAGTAATGGGCTTGGATCACAAAATGAATGACTTTTTCATTTTGTTGCCATTGGCCATTAGGATAACCAGCACGTACCATAAATGTATACTCACCGGCGGGCAAGTTAGTGTATTCAGCCATGTTTATTTGCTGTCGATCGACCCAGCCCTGATTAAATCCTTTTAGCTGCGTTTGAAAACGTAACCGCTGCGGCATAATAAAACTCAAACCCGCATATTGAAACGACAGCCTAGATACCCCAGGGGGTAATAACACCGTTTCGTTGTCGAGCGGCAACGCGGTAGGACTGCCATCAACCACAAAGTTCTCAATAATGGTTGGCAACGCTAACTGATTGGTTTCGTGTAAGCGGTGTGGATTTACGGTACTTACCCCTTTAGCGGTGGCAAACCACAGCGTGCCATTACTGTGCACGGTGGCCGAAGGAGTTGAGCCGCCATTAGCTTGTGCACTAAGCATACCGTCGCCTTCATCATAAAGCTGATATAACAGTGGTTGGGGCTGGTTCGCATCGAGAATATTATTCACATCGGTGCGGTCAACTTGAATAATGCCGCGATTACTGGTTAACCAAAAAGCATTACCCGCATGTAATACCTGAAACAGCTTGTCGACGGGTAGCCCATGCTCACGTCCCAACATTGCCATGGCACCGTTACTGTGCTGATAACGCACTAAACCGCGATCGGTCGCCATCCAGGTGTAATCTTGTTCAATGTAAAAGCCAAACGCGTATTGTGCTGCAAATTGTGCTGGAAAAGTCACGGCAGTAAATTGCTCTGTGGCATTATCAAATACCACCACGCCATTGCCGGTGCCAATCCACACATTACCGCGGCTATCTTCTGCCAGTGCTAAAATAAAACCACTGGGCAGCTCTTTTTTATTGGTAAATTGCACTAAGGTGCCATCCTGCTCTACTCGGGTTAAGCCCATTGCAGAGCCAATCCAGAGGCGGCGTTTGGCATCCAGTAGTAGCGATCTGACTTCGTTACTGCCCAACCCTGAGCCGCGGTTTAAAAACGGCGTGATGTGATTATTACTGACTTTTAATACCCCAGACGTATAGGTACCCACCCATACATCGCCATTGTCCCCCTCAAGTAAGCTCAACACCGAATAAGGGGTGCCTGTCGTTGCATTGGCAATCGTTGTTATTTCAGCATTGTTAAATCGGTCTAACCCGGTACTGCCGCCAACCCATAAACTACCGTCTGAATGCGACATCACAGTGCGTACATAATCGCCGCTTAAGCCGCGCTTTTTTGTCCAAGATGAAAACGGTGCCGCTCGTAATCTAAATAGCC
Source organism: Pseudoalteromonas sp. (assembly GCF_041613455.1). GTDB lineage: Bacteria > Pseudomonadota > Gammaproteobacteria > Enterobacterales > Alteromonadaceae > Pseudoalteromonas. The sequence continues at coordinate 18,004 of NZ_JBFJHD010000031.1, forward strand.
CGGCATTCGTGCCAACCCATATACTGTGCTCACTGTCTTGTAACAACGACAATATACGGTTGGCGGGCAAACCATCTTTTTCGTCTAACTGCTCTAATGTATTATCACTGAGTCTAAAAATACCTTTGTTTATGGTGCCAAACCATAAGTCCCCCTGGCTATCTTCTAACATGCTCGAAATAGCTTCATTACGCAGTTGTGGGTGCAAGGCTGTAAAGTGCTTACCAGTTAAAACACTGGCGCCATTTTCGCTACTTACAATGAGTTTATTTTCTCTGCTCAGCAGCAAGTTATAAACAGGACCGCTGGGTAAGCCTTGCGCTGTGGTAATAAGCGTTGCCTGTTGTTCGGTAATTTTATACAAGCCATCACTGGTAGCCGCCCAAATAACGCCGCTGCCATCTTCGAGTACCCGATACGCACTGACATTTTTAATAATGGGGGTGTCTTTATGACTATTTGGCGCGCGGTAAAATACACCATCGTTTTCCAGTGCCAGCCATAGCCCGCCTTTGCGGCTTTGAATAATATGGTTAACCATGGTGGCGGCACTCGGCTGAGTGTTCCACTGCTGATATTGGTATAAACTGATGCCTCCTCGCGCTCCTGCAATAAGTAACCCACCCTCTTGAGTGACGCTGAGGGTGCGCAGGCCAGAATCTGGGAGGTTATTTATTTCAGCCCGTGTGAACAGTTTAAATTCTTGGCCATTAAAACGCGCTAACCCTTCCCAGGTGGCTATCCATAAATACCCATCGTGGGTTTGCGCAAGGCTATTAATACTATTGTGAGGCAACCCCGAGCGGGTATTCCAGGTTTCAAAAAAGTAGTCACTTAATGGTATGCGGCTTTGCTGGTGAGCCTCGCAGGTAAACATAGCCAACAAAAAAGCGATAATCCCTAAACGTGTCATCATGGCGACCTTGGTTTTTATAATTAGCCATAAATTAGTAGTAAAGCTTAAATATAAAACAAACCTTTATTACTACTAATTAATCTCATCCTGATTGATTACGCAAATGTTAACATAGGCTTATACTATTTAGCATCAAGAAAAATTATCCATATAATGCTGTAACGTACTGATAAACCTTGCTACATGCAGGCCATCCATTAATGCGTGATGCACATCTATCGCTAACGGTAATGTGTGTGTGGTTTTATTATATTGACCAAACACTAATTTAGGGATCGCTAAGCTTTCGCCCACTGAAAACGCATGGGAAAAGGCAGTAAAATTTAACCAGGGTAATACCGAAATATGCACTAAATCGGGCTGCCCTTCGGTTTGTGCAAATGCATCACTAAACAACGGCTGTGCTTTCGCATTGGCGCTCACTAAGGTGGCGTGTTGAGTAAATTCTGTAAAGTTGGCGGTGTTATTAAAGTAACTAAACCTAAAGGTATCATCAGCGGCTAATTCAACTACACTGGCGCGTACCGTTTTCAGTAACCAAGGCTTATCATCAACCATACGCAGCCGCATTGGCTCGTATGCATGACACGCTTGGAGCGTGGCATAAATATAGGCTTGAAAAAAAGACCGTTGCTGAGTTTTACAATACGCGTAGAGCGCCTTAGCGTTAAGTTGCACACACACATTAAAGTAAGGCTGAGAAAAATCTTTAAACAACTCAAAATGTTGTTTGCGGGGCCAATTGGCTAAATCGATTGGCTGCATTTCAATGGTCGAAGATGGCATAGGGACACGCTGATAAAATAAAACAGTGAGTCTAACCTAAAAATAAAAAAAAGGCGTGCCATAGCAACGCCTTTATTATTGCATGTGTACCAGTATCGCTTACAGACCGTTTTTAATGATCTCTTGTGCAAGCTCATCGGCAATTAAATGCGTCGATTTTTGTTCTTTTTCACTGCGGGCAAAAATTTCAGTTAAGGTATCAAAGATGCCTTCAACATGTTTATTTGAAGCCGCGGCGCTGTAACCCTCGGGTGCTGTTTCATAATAAACATTAATGATACCCCCGGCGTTAATCACGTAATCGGGCGCGTATAAAATGCCTTTTTCACGAATAATTTCACCATGGCGTGATTGCGCTAATTGGTTATTAGCACAGCCTGCAATAATGGTGGCTTTTAGGCGTGGTATCGTGGCATCGTTAATTGTTGCCCCTAACGCACAGGGTGCATAAACATCGACACTTAGGTCGTAAATTTCATCAATACCTACAGCCGTTGCGCCAAAATCCTTCACCACACGGTCAACTGCAGCCTGATTAATATCGGTAACAAACAACTCTGCACCGGCCTCAGCTAAATGCTTACATAAGCTATAGGCTACTGTGCCTAAGCCTTGCACTGCCACTTTAATACCAGAAAAATCTTGGTGTCCACGTTGATGATTAAGCGCAGCTTTAATGCCTAAAAACGTACCGTAGGCGGTAAATGGCGAAGGGTTACCGCTTTTGCCTTCAAGGCCAAGTACATAATTCGTTTCTTTGTTCATCATCGCCACATCATCACAGGTAATGTTTACATCTTCTGCTGAATAGTAGCTACCATTTAAACGCTCTAATTGACGACCAAAGGCACGAAATAACTGCTCTGATTTTATTTCTTTCGCATTGCCTATAATCACCGATTTACCACCACCAAAAGGCAAACGCGCAACGGCATTTTTATAGGTCATGCCTTTTGATAAGCGTAATACATCGTAAACTGCATCTTCGTCATTGGCATAATCCCACATTCTACAACCGCCAACCGCCGGACCAAGGTTTGTGTTATGTACCGCAATAATTGCTTTTAAACCCGATTCTTTATCCGAACAAAAAACCACTTGCTCATGGTTATCAAATTCAACTTGATTAAACACAGCCACTTTAAATACTCCGAAATAGTTAACCCTAAGGCATGCACACTAGAAATTGCCGTGACTTTATCACTTCGATTAACACTTCGCTATACTATGAGTAGATAAACCAGAGCAAGGCGGTGCAAATGAATAAAGTATCTAAAAAAAAGTGAATTACAGAATGTAAAAACTATAAATTATAACATATAAAACAAAACAATCTAAAATATACATACAACAAAAAGTTTACGCTTACGTGAACGTAACGCGCTAATTTACTGTAAAGATTAACTTACATCAAACGTTACTGCGCTAACACGCTCTGCGTATAGCATGGTGCGCATAATCAGCAATGCAAGCGAACTGGTCTGAGCTGATTGAGGGATTTAACTGCAGCCTAAAATGCAAAAAGCGAGCACTAGGCTCGCTTTTATTAAGTTAATACTGGCGTTACTTTAGCTTAGCGTCTAACTCGGCAATTTTAGCTTGCCAAATTGCTGGGCCTTGCGTGTGTGCGTTAGCACCGTCGCTGTCAACGGCGACGGTAACAGGCATATCTTCTACTTCAAACTCGTAAATAGCTTCCATACCTAAGTCTTCAAACGCAACCACACGGGCTTTTTTAATCGCTTTAGACACTAAGTACGCGGCACCACCAACGGCCATTAAGTAAACCGATTTATGCTGCTTAATCGACTCAACTGTTGCCGGACCACGCTCAGCTTTACCTATCATGCCAACAATGCCGGTTTTTTCTAGCATCATGTCGGTAAATTTATCCATGCGGGTTGCCGTGGTAGGGCCTGCAGGACCTACCGCTTCATCGCGAACCGCATCCACTGGGCCCACGTAATAAATAAATTTGTTATCAAAATCGACGCCTTCAGGTAAGCCTTCGCCTGAATTGATCATGTCTTGTAAACGCTTATGCGCTGCATCACGCCCAGTTAAAATAGTGCCTGAAAGTAATACGGTTTCACCCATTTTCCATTCTTGCACATCGGCTTTAGTTAAGGTGTTTAAGTTAACACGGCGTGTACCTTCACCCACTTCAAAAGTGACTTCTGGCCAATCTTCAAGTTTCGGTGCTTTTAAATCAGCAGGGCCTGAACCGTCTAAGGTAAAGTGTACGTGGCGCGTGGCTGCACAGTTAGGGATCATCACCACAGGCTTTGAAGCGGCATGGGTTGGCGCCGTTTTAATTTTAATGTCGACTACTGTGGTTAATCCGCCTAAACCTTGCGCACCAATACCTAATTTATTCGCGCGTTCAAAAATTTCTAAGCGTAACTTTTCTTCAGTGGTTTCTGCGCCGCGTTCCATTAGTTCATGAATGTCGACCGGATCCATTAACGACTCTTTAGCCATAACCGCTGCTTTTTCAGCAGTACCACCAATACCTATGCCTAGCATGCCTGGCGGACACCAACCTGCACCCATGGTTGGTAAGGTTTTTTCTACCCACTCTGCCACATCGTCAGAAGGGTTTAGCATCACCATTTTACTTTTGTTTTCTGAGCCGCCACCCTTAGCCGCAACCATGACTTCTACTTTATCGCCCGCGACTAGATCAATATGCACCACCGATGGCGTGTTATCTTTGGTGTTTTTACGTGTCCCGGCTGGGTCTGCCACAATAGAAGCACGCAGTGGGTTATCTGGGTTTAAGTAAGCACGACGAGTGCCTTCGTCAACCATTTGTTGAACCGTTAAATCGGTTTTGTCCCAACGAACATCCATACCTACTTTAACAAAACAGGTAATAATACCCGTGTCTTGACACAATGGACGTTTGCCTTCAGCCGACATACGCGAGTTAATTAGTATTTGCGCGATGGCATCTTTAGCCGCTTTACTTTGTTCTTTGTTATAGGCTTTTTCCAGCGCTTGAACAAAATCAAGAGGGTGATAAAAAGAAATATATTGTAATGCATCTTCAATGCTATCAATAAAGTCTTGCTGACGGATTGTACTCATAGTGGTTCCTTAAGTTACCGTTACGCGTATTGCGTAAGCTATATCAAACCGGTGACGGTGGTTTGCACTGTTTTTAATGGATGATGCAACTAAACGCTGCCAAAAAAATTTGACTTATGATACCCTCCCCGCCCGTTTCGAGCCAGTTCTTATAGGGGTAGTAAATGCTAAACAATGAAAAAAATTGTACAAAATTAGCCATAACACAAAACTGTATTGATGTTTTTGCGCATTTTGCACATTTACCTTATGCAATTTTGCTCGACTCGGGTAATAGTGACCACGTAAACAGTCGCTTTGATATCATTGCTATTGCTCCACACAGTACGCTGGAAGTGATTAATAATCGCAGCATGTTAAATCAGCAGCACGACAGCAGAAGTTGCTTTGATATAATGAACGCAGCACTGGCCACCCTAGATAACAGCAAAGCCGCTCATGAGTTACCCTTTAATGGCGGCTGGCTGGGTTATTTTGGCTATGACTTAGGACGCACCCTTGAAACACTGCCAAGCCAAGCACACAGCGATATTACTATGCCACAAATGGCCGTGGGGCTGTATTTAGACGCACTTATTTACGATAAACAGCAACAAAGCTGGTTTTATGTGGCCCAGCCCAACACCCATCGCTTAGCCCTGTATCAACAGTATTTAGCCACCCCACCCACACACGCGCGTTTTTCGCTTAGCAGTGAGTGGCAGTCAAATATGAGCCGCAGCGATTATGAGCAAAAATTTGCCGTGATTGAAAACTATTTAAAAAGTGGTGACTGTTATCAAATTAATTTAGCGCAGCGTTTTAGTGCGCATTATCAAGGTGCGCCGTGGGCTGCCTATAAAACACTTAGCGCAGCGAATAAAGCGCCTTTTTCAAGCTTTATTAACCACCCACAGGGCGCTATTTTGTCTATTTCTCCTGAGCGCTTTATTTTAGTGAACGATAACCAAGTTGAAACTAAACCGATTAAAGGCACCCTGCCGCGTAAAGCCGATCCGCAGCAAGATGCGCAGCAAGCACACACTTTAGCTAATTCAGCAAAAGATCGCGCCGAAAATGTAATGATTGTCGATTTACTGCGCAACGACTTAGGTAAAGTCGCCAAGCCCGGCACAGTGGCCGTGCCGTCTTTATTTGCCATTGAAAGTTTTCCGGCGGTGCATCACTTAGTTAGCACCGTTACCGCCACCTTAGCCGACGGTAAAACGGCCGTTGATCAGCTTGCTGCCGCCTTTCCTGGAGGCTCTATTACGGGCGCCCCGAAAGTCAGAGCAATGGAAATTATTGAAGAGTTAGAGCCTCATAGACGCAGCATTTATTGCGGCTCCATTGGCTATTTAAGCGCCTGTGGCAATATGGACACCAGTATCACCATTCGTACTTTAGTGTGCCATCAGCAGCAAATCCACTGCTGGGCCGGGGGCGGAATTGTTGCTGATTCTAAAGTCGCATTGGAATATCAAGAAACTTACGATAAAGTGAATAAAATACTTCCTTTATTACAGCAGTAGGTCCTTTGAATAGTGAACACATTATGGCGCGGTTTCAATTAAGCCCAACCACTGCGCCTGCATACCGCTTAGATACCGCTAAAAAACGCGCCAGTGCTGTGATGCTGCCGCTGATTGATATAGATGATCAGGCGCATATTTTATTGTGTAAACGCCCCACCTACTTGCATCATCATCCTGGCGAAATTTGCCTGCCTGGCGGTAAATTTGAAGCCAGCGACATTACCCTACGCACCACCGCACTGCGTGAATTAAACGAAGAGCTCAATATAGCCCCCAGCAATGTCACTGTGGTGGGTCAGTTACCGCAACACGCCACCCTTACAGGCTTTAATATCAGCCCTTTTGTGGGCTTACTGCATAAGCACACCACCTGGGAAAACGATTACAATGAGGTGCAAGCGAGCTTTTTACTGTCGCTTGCCGATTTAGTTAACGACGCTAATTGGCAGCCGGTGCATTTTCAGCGCTCAGGCAAGATAATCAGCCTACCGGGATTTGCCACTCCACACGGACTACTTTGGGGCGCGACGGCACTGATTATAAAAAACTTTACAAAACAACTCGCCATACCAGTTTAAATCTAGGCTATTAATAGTTACATAGTCACAATTTAGCGTTATCATAGTCGACCGTTCAAAAAGCAGCCCAGAGCTGAGAAAAATAAGTAGAGATACATTATGATCAGTGCATTTGATATGTTTAGTATAGGTATTGGCCCTTCGTCGTCACATACCGTTGGCCCAATGCGCGCATCTCGTTTATTTGTTAATGAATTACAAGAAAAACAATTATTAACACAAGTAACCGATATTAAAGTTGAGCTATATGGTTCGTTAGGCCAAACAGGTATTGGCCATGGTTCGGGTAAAGCCGTCATTTTAGGACTGGCGGGTCACGATCCAGAAACGATTGACGCCGACTTGGTTGACGATATTTTAGCCACCATTGAAAACGAACAGGCTATTTATTTAAACCAAACCCACAAAACAAAATTTCCTAAGCAAGGCGCCATTGTGTTTCATCGCCGCAAGACCTTGCCAAAGCATTCCAACGCCATGGAAATTATTGCCAGCAGTAATGGCGAAAAGCTGTATAGCAAAATTTACTACTCGATTGGTGGCGGCTTTATTGTTACCGACGAAGAGTTTGAAAACGAAAAGCAAGCAGCGCTCACTATTCGTGAAGAAAACCCGGCTCCATTTCCATTTAACAGTGCACAACAACTACTCGACATGTGTAAAGAGTCGGGATTAAGTGTTTCCAGCTTAATGATGCGTAACGAAAAAACGCTGCGCAGCGAAAACGAAATTAAAGATGAGCTGTTTAATATTTGGCAAGTAATGAAAGCCTGTATTGAACGCGGTATGCGTACAGAAGGCATCTTACCGGGTGGCTTAAAAGTAAAACGTCGTGCCCCTAACCTGCATTTAAAGCTTAATGTAGAGGTCAGCAACGATCCTTTGCGTGCTATGGATTGGGTGGATTTATTTGCCTTAGCAGTTAACGAAGAGAATGCCGCTGGCGGGCGTGTTGTGACCGCACCCACTAATGGCGCTGCAGGTATTTTACCGGCGGTACTAATGTACTACCACACGTTTATTAAAGAAGTGGATCGTGATATTGCCACCCGCTATTTATTAACCGCAGCAGCGATTGGCATTTTATACAAAAAGAACGCCTCTATTTCCGGTGCCGAA